>JAGYJL010000032.1 GCA_018402015.1 Flavobacteriales bacterium
CAAGGATTATGTGATGATTGGGTCGTTCCAAACTGTTTCGTCCGAATTTCAAATGCTTGATGCGGCAAACCCGACAGGTAAGTTCAAGATGATTCAACCTCGCGAAAGAGACCACGAGTACAGCGTTACGCACTTCGAGGATAAGCTTTACATCGTCACCAACTGGAATGCAAAGAATTTTCGTCTGATGGAGACCTCGGTCGACAAACCAGGTAAGGAAAACTGGAAAGAGGTTATTGCCCATCGCCCCGAAACCATGTTGGAGGAAGTGGAGATATTCAAAAACTTCATGGTGGTTGCAGAACGGACAAATGGTCTTCCAGAATTGCGTGTTATCAACCAGAAAACGGGCGATGAACACTATCTCAATTTTGGCGAAGAGTCTTACACCAGCTATTTGGGCACCAATATGGATTTCGATACCGAGGTTCTGCGCTACGGGTACTCTTCGCTTACAACTCCGTGGTCAACGTTAGATTACAACATGAGCACCAAGGAGAAAACCCTACTCAAAGAGCAAGAAGTTTTAGGTGATTTTGATAGGACCAACTACCAAACCGAGCGCGTAATGGTAACGGCTGATGACGGAACAAAGGTTCCAATGTCAATCGTTTACAGAAAAGGAATTGCGAAAGACGGTTCAAACCCGACACTCCTTTACGCTTATGGATCTTACGGTTCTAGTATGGACCCATATTTCAGCTCAGTTAGATTGAGCTTACTCGACCGAGGCTTTGTTTACGCGTTGGCACACATTCGAGGAGGACAGGAAATGGGCCGCAGTTGGTATGAGGATGGAAAACTGCTAAAGAAGAAGAACACATTTACCGATTTCATCAATTGCGGGGAATACCTGATCGAGAACAACTTTACCACAAACGAAAAGTTGTTTGCAATGGGAGGATCTGCCGGTGGTCTGCTGATGGGAGCCATCGTCAACATGCGCCCCGATCTTTGGAAAGGTGTGGTTGCAGCAGTTCCGTTTGTGGACGTGATAACGACCATGTTGGATGAGAGCATTCCACTGACAACAGGCGAATACGATGAGTGGGGAAACCCGAATGAGAAGGAATACTACGATTACATTCTGAGCTATTCGCCATACGACAATGTTGAGAAACATGACTATCCTGATATGTTGGTTACAACTGGTTTGCATGATAGTCAGGTTCAATACTGGGAACCAGCAAAATGGGTGGCAAAACTCCGAGTCAACAAAACAGATGACAATCTGCTGCTTCTACACACCAATATGGAAGCAGGCCATGGAGGAGCAAGTGGACGTTTTGAGGCATTGAAGGAAACCGCAATGGAATATGCATTCATGTTTAAACTGGTTGGGGTTTCGCAATGATGGAATCGTTCAGTCCATATGCACCAAGTATCCTATTCCTTTTCTTTGGGTCGTTGACTGCGTTTTACGTACTTGGCCTGCTCTTTTACAAAGGCACAAGTTCAGTTTCAAACTTGGCAATTAGGCTTGGAATAGGCTTTCAGGTCTTTCTAACTATCATCTCAGTAGCTCATGCGGGTGGGAAGATGGATCCTCTTTCATTCCTGTACTGTACTACTTTTTTCTCTTGCACCGGGATTAACTCCAGAGCATTCCGAAACAAGAGCGAGTAGTTCATTGAGGACCTATTACCGCCTGTTGCAAGTCTTTTCTTCTAGGCATGGTTGTGTTGATGTTTGAGGCGAGCTGTTTGATTTACGCGAGGGAACCGAATTTGCTATGTTGGAAACACCGATGTTTCCTTCTATTCTGCTCATGGGCAAATGCGTTGTATCGTTTTGGAGAGGAGGCACTAGCGTCTTCTATGAGTCCTGAAACCCAATCGGTGGTTTATCATTTTTCAGATTTGCAAGTGTCTACTTTACCACATTATTTTGATGTTGTCCGTACCATTCATAATGGAGTACTGTATCGCACATTCATACTTATTGTGTTGCTATTGTTCTATTCACTATCGAGGCTTTTTGCTCGGAAAGCATTGGCATTAGGCAGCTCCCGTTGGTATTGCTATCCAACAATGCTTCACTGTCATATTGGCCTACTTTCGGGACGGATCTCCTGCAGCCTTTTGCATATAATTGGCCGATGTATGCGGAGAGTTCTGCACTCTCATAGTAGGTGTTTGTTTTCTCACTTGGTTGTTGCTATTCAGAGAATCTACAAGATACATTGGTGTTGTGGGGTTTAATGTCGTTGGGCCTCATGCATGCAAGTTTTGTTGTGCCAAGCGTTATTGCTGCTTTCATGTTCGTGTTTTTCAAGATAATCTCACCAGCTCGTTGGAAAGGCTACCTATGGGATTATGATTGATCCGCACCCTGATTGCAGCAGCCATAGGAATAGCTCCTATATCTACATACAATTGACGGTCGTGGTTTTCCGTTGGCGGTGACAGAATTGGATAGGTCACCCATCTAACAGCACACATTTTCACGGGGTTGTATTAACCATTTCATTAACATTCCCAATATTAATTGGCCTTGTTGTTCTTGTATGGAAGACCTCAACAAGAAAAGTGGCTTTCTATCGTTGATTTACGCCTTATCTGGTATTATCGTGGATTTTGTATTCTTTATGCCATTTTCAACTAACACGATTAAGCCATTTACCGCCATAACTCTATTGGTATTGATTCCCTTAATATCAACATTAGTACTTTAATGAAGGTAACCCTAGACTTAAAGTTGTTGCTGGCGTGTTTGGTCGTATTGTTCAGCTCAACAATTTGGAGTACGGTAATCTCCCATGGTTATGAATTGGTCTATTCAAGGCAATCAGCAAGTGAGGATATAAGATTGGCCATACGCCAAAGAGTAGAGGTCGATTCTGCGTACCTGAACCTAAAAGGTTCAACTGTCGCGTTTGCCGTATGCAATGATGAAGGCTACAAAGGAGGAATGATAAGATACAATGAGTTCATCGATCTTCTGGTCTTATTCCTAGAAGCTTTGTTTTTCGGCTAAATAGAATTGATAAGGACTCTGGAGGAACCTTAGAAGGACGGGGTTTGGGCCGATAAATCAGCTCCCGCTCAGTATGAGCGTAGTTAAGTGATTCACCTGATGCAGCGCTGCACGAATATCTTAAATGGCTTAACTCGACTTCATATCAAAGAATGAAATTAGTCAGTTTAGATGATTTAGACCTAATAGCCGACCACATAAGTTCTACTACCAAGGCAACCGTTTCAGCGAGTCGTTAAATAGCTTTTATGGCTTTTTTCCTCGCAACTACCAGGCAACTGCTCCCAAATGGCATTTTGAACCCTTTATCATTTTGGACTCCCAATTCTAAATAAGCGGTCATTATTCTAGGCGTTGACTTTGTTCTGTGTTCTTTTCCAATTAACTCGTCGTTATATTTCTCTCTTAGACCCAAATTTACTGAAATTTGATCGGAACAGGAAAATGGGTAGAACCAGAATTGAAAACAGATAAGTCTTATTAAGTATTTCGAAACCTTCTGACTCGAGTAATTGGCACAAAGTGATGATAACCGATATCGTCTATAGTGTCCAACCCGATCATCTTCAACTGACCATAGGAACCGATATGCAGGCGGTACTGTAATGACGAGTGTTCCGGGTTCACAGCCATTCTATTACATATTTCTTCAAGGAAACCCCCATCGTCTTTTATATGCTCTAGAACATCGAATAATCCGATAGAAGAAACGGGTTGCTCCTTGGATAGAGCCTCCGAAACGTAGCACACGACATTCTCTACTCCACGTTTTTTGCGTTAAGGCATCCACGCTTACCTGGCTCAACGAGCACGGTTTTTACACCAGAGTCTTGTACGGCTTTCGATACGGCGCCATTCCCCCGCCAAAGGTCATAGAACACAGAATCTCCAGCGTGCGCATTTACCTTGGCCGAGATACAATTACTTCTATGTTGAAACCAATAGCTTGAATCCTCCATTTGAAATAGAAAATCGTTTCCATCTTCTGATATGATAGCCCATTTGGTTTGTTAGGAGTACCATGATTTTGACTCAAGCAAAGTATCTGATGATATGTTGGAATATCTCAAACCCCAATTGATAATTCGGCCCAAGGGAGGAGACTACGTCTTCCCGTTAACTCTCTCGGAAACTTACAAAGATTCAATAGACTTAGGTGATTATGTCATTTATAAAAAATAGTGCGACAATCCTATCCATGTTGTTGGCTTTTGGAGTTGAGATACACGCCCAACATGGCTACTGGCAGCAACACGTTTCCTATCAAATGGAGATTGATATGGATGTGGATAAGCATCAGTTTGCTGGAAAGCAGAAACTCGTTTACCAAAACAATTCCCCCGATACGCTGACTAAGGTTTTCTATCACCTGTATTTCAATGCGTTTCAACCTGGAAGCATGATGGATATCCGCTCGCGGACTATTCCCGACCCAGACCCAAGAGTTGGAGACCGTATCTCAAAACTCAAACCAGAAGAGATCGGTTACCATACCATCCAGTCGTTCAAACAAGATGGCAAACCGCTCAATTATGTGGTTCAAGGAACTGTTTTGGAGGTGGACTTGGCGCAACCAATCTTACCAGGAGGCAAGACGGAGTTTCTGATGGATTTCTATTCTCAGGTTCCGTTACAGATCAGAAGAAGCGGGCGAGATAATGCTCAAGGAGTCGATTTTTCAATGACGCAATGGTACCCTAAAATGGCAGAGTACGATTATGAAGGTTGGCATGCCGACCCTTATGTTGCGCGCGAATTCCACGGAGTTTGGGGTGATTTTGATGTGAAGATCTCGATTGATAAGAAATATGTTTTGGGAGGAACAGGGTACCTGCAAAATCCGAATGAAGTTGGACACGGATATCAAGAGCAAGGAATACAGACCAAAGAAACACTTGGCGACAAGCTAACGTGGCATTTTGTAGCTCTGCAGGTGCACGATTTCGCCTGGGCCGCAGACCCGGATTATATCCACGACATTCAATACGTTCCCAACGGACCAACACTTCACTTCCTTTATCAAGAAGACACAACGGGTCATTGGGCGAAGCTGCAGAAGGACTTTGTAAAGGCGTTCGGGATCATGAACGACAAGTTCGGTAAATACCCCTACAAGCAGTTCTCGGTCATTCAGGGTGGTGATGGCGGAATGGAATATCCAATGGCAACGCTTATCACTTCTGGTAGAACATATGGCGGCCTACTTAGTGTAACAATTCATGAGGCATTTCATAACTGGTATTACGGAGTATTGGCAACCAATGAGAGCAAGTACCCTTGGATGGATGAGGGATTTACTTCATACGCGCAGGACTATGTGCTCAATGCTCTTCAAAAAGAGCCAGCAGAAAACCCACATGCGTCTGAAATTGATGGCCTTGCTAATCTTCATAAAAATGGGCTTCAGGAACCATTGACCACTCATGCAGACCACTACCAAACGAACTATTGTTATGGCGTTTCATCGTATGTTAAAGGCTCGGTGTTTCTCATGCAACTCGAATACATTGTAGGGAAAGATGCCTTTTGGAAAGGGATGAAACGCTATTTCAACCAATGGAAGTTCAAGCATCCAACTCCCAATGATTTTCTTCGAGTGATGGAGAAAACCTCTGGTTTGGAACTCAACTGGTTCATGGACCTTTGGGTCGGCACCACGCAACATATCGATTACAGCATTGAGGAATTGGAGAAGGAGAAGAAAGGCAAGACAGAAATCGAATTGAAGCGCGTTGGCCAGATTCCAATGCCGCTCGACATCAAAATTGTTGATAAGGATGGAAACACCATGTGGTATTATATTCCAGTTGGGTTGATGCGTGGAGAAAAACCAGCAGAGGAAACTCAAGTAGGTCGCGTTATTCTTCCCGATTGGGAATGGACCAACCCAAATTATACATTTGAAGTAGATATCAAAAAGCGGAAGATCGAGACCATTACCATCGATCCATCAAAGCGATTGGCTGATCTCAATAATACCAACGGGATTTACCCATTTCCGAAAGAGAGAAAATGAATAGAGTAAAGTATTTGATAGCTGCGCTGATAGCTGTGGGATTAACGGCCTGCGAAGGCGATTCTGGCAGTTCTACGGGTTCAGACAGAAAGGAGTCGGGCAGGAGCGAAGTAAGACCTACGGGGCCTCAGTTCAAGAAAGAAGGTGAGTTGTATTTGGTGAAGGCTGCTGGCGACACCATTCGCAAGATCGACATCGAAATTGCAGACATCGAAAGCGAGCGGACCATTGGCCTCATGCATCGCTGGAGCATGCCTGATACGCAAGGAATGTTGTTCATTTTTGAAGGGGAAGAACCACGGTCGTTTTGGATGCACAATACGCTTATGGGGCTTGATATTCTTTATATCAAACAAGACGGCACCATCGAAAGCATTGCCAAATATTGCGTTCCAAAGTCAGACAAGTCAATCCCATCAAAAGGACCGGCACTGTATGTTTTAGAGTTGATAGAAGGTTTCTGCGACATTCATGGAGTGGAAGTTGGTGATCGCATCGATTTCAAACGAACTGACGGAAAATAATTAGCCTCGTCATTGCGAGGAATGAAGCAATCTCATGATAAGACCGATAACGTTTTTCCTTTTCTCAACTTTCTTTTTTCTGAATGTTTCTGCTCAAGGAACGTTGAATGTTAATTCCTTTAAACCAACGCGAGACAACTGGTTGTTGCTTTCGGAAAACCGCGCGTTTATTTCGGATAACGACAGCCTAAATGAGGAGCTGGTTAATCTAGTAAAGGCCTTTTCTGTTGACAGCATACTTCCTTCAAAAAGCCAACGTCACCGAGTTGGAGAGGCGGGTTGGATCATCAGCATTTTCGGGTACAAGTGGAAAGCGCTGAACATGACCAAGCAGAAATTTGTCGGAACGGAACGTGATGGAATCCGAGTGCCACGTCACGGACCAAGATTTACAGAGTATGATGTCAATTTCAATCTCATTCCAAGAACGAAAAAATACATTGACCTTGTTTGGGTAGGTATTGAACAGCAACGAGACAAGAACAGATTCAAGCGTATTAAGAACTTTGATGAAGCACCTTGGATTTACCCAGAAACGCTCGAAAACATTAAGCGGTATCGAATGCATTGCGAGATTACGCCACCGCAAGAATATCTACCGCTTCTCAACGAGAAGTTCTATCCTGTAATGCAGCCCAATTCATCTCGAGAGCATCCGAATATTGGTTCCGATCAAACTACGTATGGAATGTATGGGGCATACGTTGCGGACTACAATCACACAGGTCATCCAGAAATTCATCCGTACGAATGGCTATGGTGGTACGACACGCATCCAGATCGTTTGAATGAGAAAAGCCAGACCTGGTTCTTCGGATATATGAAAGAAGCCAGCAACCGATTCCGAGGTTGGTACAAGAAAAAAGAGCCAAGAGTTGGGCAGATTTCTGTTCCATTCGTTTTCGATTTAAAAAACGACACTCTAAAAATCACACTTGAACATTTGGTCCATGACATGTTCAATGCAGAAGGCCTAGAGAACTTGCAAGGTGTTCCTGAAAACGCATCTGACCTCTACTTTTCCGTGAAAGATTTCGCCTTTGAAAATGACGAGATGAAAGATAAGGTCATTCAATACAGCACGTCAAATCCAATAAGAAGAGAAGGTTTGAAAACATGGTTTTCAGAACTCAATTTGGATAAAGAAAAGAACCTTCTGACAGGTTATCTCAACTTGGGTGTATCGGTAGAAAACCTCTACAACGCCAAGTTGAGTTTTGAGTAAGAATTAGTCAAACGCCTTGCGGACATGCTTCCAAGCGTGAGACATTTCTTTTGAGAAGTGTTCCAGTTTACCTGAAGCTTCGCCTGCGCTTTTTTCCAGGTCTTTTTGAATCTCCTGCAGTTTGGCGGAAGCTTCTTTCTTTCGTTTTTCCCATTCTTGTTCGCCTTCCATTTTAGCAAGTTGAAGCTGAAGTTTGAAAATGTCAAACTTCACCTGATAGTCGTGCAGTTTAAGCGATAGGTCTTCCAACATATCATCCGATTGTTCCTTTGAGGTTGCGAAAACAAGATCGATATCGGAACGGAGTTGTTCCATGCTCCTTTTTAGCTCTTCCTGCTGCTGTTTCAGCAGGTCTTTCGAAGTGGCTTTGCCAAGAGCTGCCTGCACCCTTAGGTCTTCCAGTGCGGCCTTGATCTTCAATGCCTGCTCCTGATTCATTTCTTTAGCCAGATCAATCTTAGAAGACATCATAATTGCCCAATCGCGTAGGTTGGCCTTTTGTTCTTCAAAAGCTTTCTCTGCGTCAGCTTTTCCTAAATGCAATTGAACATTCAACCCTTCGAAGGATGTTTTCAGATTTTCCAAATGGTCTTTAACAGTTTTCTTTTCCATAGCGTTTGTTGTTTTCACAAAAGGTATGGGTATTCTTGGATTAGAAAACTGACATCGATTAGTTCGGAGCAATCTTAATTTCGCAATAATGTTCTTGACGTACCTCCAACTTGGCTTTGAGCACATAACCGATCTACAGGGTTATGATCATATGCTGTTCTTGTTGGCCCTTTGTGCAGCTTATGTTTATTCAGATTGGAAACCTATTCTGGTATTGGTCACGGCTTTTACGGTCGGGCATTCCATTACGCTCGCCTTAGCCGTGCTAAATATCATTCCGGTAAATGCTATGTGGATTGAGTTTCTCATTCCAGTTACGATTGCTGCAACGGCAGCTAAAAACCTTGTTGCGAAGCAAGGAAAAGCCGAAATTGCCACTTATTTCATGGCGCTTGGTTTTGGGCTAATTCACGGAATGGGTTTTTCCAACTACCTCCGTTCGTTGTTGGGAGATGAGCTGGTCATGCCGCTTTTTGCCTTCAATATTGGCATTGAATTGGGCCAGTTGCTAGTAGTAACGGTCATTTTCTTGCTTCAATTTGCGCTAATGAAGACATTTAACGTTAAACACAAACACTGGAACGTGGTTGTTTCTATTGTGTCGGGTGGCATTTCCTTACTTTTGGCCGCCCAAAGAATTCCGTTCTGACACGTTCAGAATCCCTTTTAAATCAATCTATATGAAACGTTTACCCGTTCTTCTTTTTGTCCTTTCGCCCGTTTTCCTGTTCGCACAAGAGAATATCAACAAGAATAAGTTCCGACAATTAGGTCAGGAATTGCCAACGCCCAACGTTTACCGCACTGCAAGTGGAGCACCGGGGCATGAGTACTACCAACAACAGGTAGATTACGACATGAAGATTGAGCTTGATGATGAAACTCAGCGTTTGTATGGCTCAAGCACGATCACGTACGTCAATAACTCGCCAGACGACCTTGTATACCTGTGGTTGCAATTGGATCAGAACGTACGCGCTAAGGATAGTGACACAAAAAAGATAGAGACCGGAGAGATCAATAGTCGGATGAGTTTTGGAGACATGGCCCGCATGCACAATGATTTCGATGGTGGTTTTAAGATCGAATATGTAAAGGACAATGCAGGCAGCGAGCTTCCGTATACCATTGTGAATACCATGATGCGTGTTGACCTTCCTAAGCCGTTGAAAGCCAAAGGAAAAACGGTGATAAAGCTAAAATGGTGGTACAACATTAACGACCGCATGGAAATTGGTGGTCGTTCGGGTTATGAGTTTTTCCCTGAGGATGGAAACTACCTCTATACGATTGCACAGTTTTTCCCTCGCCTTTGTGTGTACAACGAAGTAGAAGGCTGGCAACATAAGCAATTCTTGGGCCGAGGCGAGTTTGCTCTTCCGTTCGGAGATTACAAAGTAGACATTACAGTTCCGGCCGATCATGTGGTTGGAGCAACAGGCTTTTGCCAGAATTACAGCCAAGTACTGACCGCTGAGCAGAAGCAGCGTTTTGATGAAGCCAAAAACGCAGACGAACCTGTTATCATCGTTACTCAATCGGAAGCGGAGGACAACGAGAAAGAAGGAACAAAAGAGAAGAAAACGTGGACGTTCAAGGCTACGAATGTGAGAGATTTTGCGTTTGCCTCTTCACGTAAATTCATTTGGGATGCAATGGGCGTTGATATTGCCGGTAAAAAGGTGATGGCCATGAGCTACTATCCAAAAGAAGGAAACCCACTTTGGGAGCAATACTCAACTCGAGTTGTGGCTCACACACTTAGAACGTACAGCAAATACACCATCGATTATCCTTATCCAGTGGCCATTTCTGTACACGCCAAAGCTATTGGAATGGAGTACCCGATGATCTGTTTCAATTTTGGCCGACCAGAGAAAGACGGCACGTATTCAGATAATATCAAGCACAGAATGATCGGTGTGATCGTGCATGAGGTAGGTCACAATTTCTTCCCTATGATCATCAACTCTGACGAGCGCCAATGGACCTGGATGGACGAAGGCTTGAACTCGTTCGTGGAATATCTCACCGAAAAGGAATGGGACAAGGACTTCCCAACACGAAGAGGTCCAGCCCCGAATATTGTCGATTACATGAAGGGCGATAAGAGCAATATTTCGCCAATTATGACAAACAGCGAGAGCATTTTCCAGTTTGGGAATAACGCCTACGGAAAACCAGCTACTGCGCTTAATATTCTGCGCGAAACCGTTCTTGGACGCGAGTTGTTCGACTACGCGTTCAAAGAGTATGCAAGGCGTTGGGCCTTCAAACATCCTTCACCAGCAGATTTCTTCCGCACCATGGAAGATGCTTCTGGCGTTGACCTAGATTGGTTCTGGAGAGGTTGGTTCTACACCACAGATCATGTCGATCAAAGTTTAGACGCGGTAAAATGGTTCCAAGTAGACACAAAGGATCCCGCGGTTGAGAAACCGCTTGCAAAAAAGCAGGACATGGAAAGTGAGCGCTACATAAGCGATATCCGTAACGAAAACGGTTACCAAAGCGTGGTGGAAAAGGATGCTAAGACGCGCGATTTCTACAATAACGAGTATGATCCATATAAATGGACGATTCTAGATAGTGAGGAATATGACAAGTACTTATCGAGGTTGGATGATGAGGAAAAAGGCTTTCTGAAAGAAGGAATAAACTATTATCAGATAGATCTTTCTTCTCCCGGAGGTTTGGTAATGCCTGTTATTCTGGAGTTTGAGTACGCAGATGGCTCAAAGGAAACTCACCGGATTCCTGCAGAGATCTGGAAAATGAACGATAAGGAGGTGAGCAAGGTTTTCATGTCGGAGAAGGAATTGGTGCGTGTTGTACTTGACCCGACTTTGGAAACGGCAGATATTGACAGGAGCAACAACTACTGGCCAGCGCGACAGCAACCAACCCGTTTCGAACTTTTTAAGAGCAAGGATTACAATAGCGAAAATCCAATGCAACGTGCTAAGAGAGCTGCTGCAAAAGGCAAGTAATAACGCATGAAATCTCGCTGCTTGGCCCGTTGCATTGAAGTGGCTACCGAGAAGGTGAATGCCTTGGAAAGTGAGATGGCATCTATGCGCCAAGCGGTGCAGACAGAAAGCAAAAGTACCGCTGGCGATAAGCACGAAACAAGCCGCGCCATGATTCATTTGGAGCAGGAAAAGCTCCATTCACAATTAGCGGAAGCGCAGCAATTGTTGGCCGAACTGGATCAGATAAAGTCGGGACAAACGTTCGAAACCGTCCAGAAAGGAGCGCTGGTAAAAACCAATCGGGCCACCTTTTATATTGCCGTTGGTTTGGGTAAGATCAGCGCTGACGGGAAGGACATTTTTGTGATTTCCTCGCAATCGCCAATCGGCAAGCAGATGTTGGGAAAACGCTCGGGCGAGAGCTTCAACATGAATGGAACGGAATATGTTATCACTTCGGTCGAATAGATGAAAACAGCCATTCTTTCCATACTCATCGTCTTATTCTCGGCACATGAATTCCATTTGTCGTTAACAGAGATTCGCCACAATTCAGAAAGCAGATCGATCGAGGTTTCCATCAAGTTATTTACCGATGATCTGCTGGTAGCGCTGGAGCAAGCTGGCGCACCGAAAATGGAACTCGGAACCGAAAACGAACCGCCCGAAGCCAATGAGTTGATTGAAAGCTATCTCAAGGCTCATTTCAAACTAATGGTAAATGGCAAACCAACCGAGTTCACTTACTTGGGAAAAGAAGCTGAATTGGATGCCACCTGGTGTTTTGTGGAGGTGAAAGACGTGAAGAAAGTCCAAACTATTGAAGTACAGAACACCTTGCTGTTAGAAGCTTTTGACGACCAGACCAACATGATCAACCTCAACATTAATGGCCGTAAGAAAAGTGGTCTGGCAAGAAAAGGAAGCAAGAGCTTGAAATTCGAATTCTAAATAACCGAAACCACTTTTTCAGCCGATTCGGTCATTGTTCCGATTTTCCAAACGGATTGATTTTCAGTCTGCGCTAAACGCAAGAATTCATTTTCAGCATTAGGATTGACACAGATGAGCAATCCGCCACTTGTCTGTGGATCGCAAAGCGTGAACAGCTGTTCGCCACTCAATGTGGTCGTTTTAGAAGAATAGGTGCTGAAATTCTTCATCGTCATATCCGGATAAATGAACTGATCCAAATACGCTTTCAGATTTTCGATGAGCGGAACATCTGCGTATTCGATCTGTGCCGAAACGCCACTTCCTTCGCATACTTCAATCAAATGACCCATCAGCCCAAAACCAGTCACGTCAGTAATTGCCGAAATGCCTTTCGAAGAAGAAACAACAGCTCCAAACGAATTCAATTGAAGCATCTGACTAACCGCTCGCTGATGGTCTTCTGGAGCGGCCTTTCCACGTTTTTGTGCTGCGCTGAGAATGCCAATTCCTAGCGGTTTGGTCAGATAAAGCAAGTCGCCAACCTGCGCTTTGTCATTCGTTTTCAGATTGGCAATATCCACCATTCCTGTAACGGCCAATCCGAATATCGGTTCGGGCGAATCGATGCTGTGTCCACCCGCCAGTGGAATATTCGCCTGGGCGCAAATAGCTCTGGCACCTTCCATCACTTGCTGCGCCACCGAAGTTGGAATCTTATCTACTGGCCAACCCAAAATGGCAATCGCCATCAATGGTTTTCCGCCCATCGCGTAGATGTCAGAAAGGGCATTAGCCGAAGCAATTCCACCGAATTGAAATGCATCATCCACAATCGGCATAAAGAAATCTGTAGTGCTGATAATGGCCTTATCGCCCTCAATCCGGTAAACAGCCGCATCATCTTTTGTGGCGTTTCCGACCAATAGATCAGGAAATTCAGCGGCCTTTTCGGAAGAAGAAAGAATCTGCTCCAAAACCTGTGGCGATATTTTGCATCCACAGCCAGAACCGTGCGAGAATTGAGTGAGTTTAATTTCTTCCGTCATAGTTTTTCTTTATTCGCCAAAGCAATAAGCTGATTGGCATTTTCATCGGCATCATTGGAATTCAGATCAACCGAGAAAGGCTTCATATCAAGGTATTTCTCTTTGCTGAACGAATAACGCTTGTCGTAATAATGAAGCAAGAGCTCAGCCACCTCGGCCAATCGGTTTTCATCCAATAGTTCCAAAGCTGTGTTCATGTGCTGACCGCCCAGTTTTTGCTGCAGTTTTCGGATGCTCTTTTCCAGATCTGTGTGAGATGCCTGTCCGTAATCATTCACTAACCGCTCTACGCGCAATTCCATTGGAACCGAAATAGCAACAGCTGTCGAAACACGCATCTTTTCCCATAGTGGTTGCGGTAAGTAAACACGTCCGATGGTCATTCCTTCGCGCTCAATCCAAATACGTTTTTCGGGGTTGAGTTTTTGGAGTTCGTTAAACAAGTCGTTCTGAAATTGCTGCGAGCTTGGTTGCTTCGGCAGGCCGATATTTCCAAAAGCCGAACCCTTGTGATTGGCAATTCCCTCAAGGTCAAGAATTTGCTCTCCAGCATCTTTCAATGCGTGAAGAATGTCTGTTTTTCCGCTGCCAGTAGGGCCATCTATCACTATCAGGTTCTCGAGCGATGAAAACCCATTCAAAACCGTATTTCGATAGGCCTTGTAACCGCCATCTAAAACCGTACAGTTCAGACCAACCTGTTCAAATAACCACGCCATTCGGTTGCTACGCATGCCTCCGCGCCAGCAGTAAACGCCCAACGCACCATCAGACGCTGCCTCCTCTGCTTGTTTGGCAAGAGCCGCCATTTTCGGTCCCACAATTTCAAGCCCTTTCTCAATCGCGTCCTTCTTTCCCTGTTGCTTGTAAATCGTGCCCACAATCGCTCGTTCATCATCCGCAAAAAGCGGAATGCTGATGGCGCCCGTAACGTGCCCAGCCTCAAACTCCGCGGGCGACCGAACATCTACAACAGGCATTGCGCAGGTCGCTTGTAAATAGTCTTCGGGGTTGAGGTATTTCATGGTTATTCAAGGCGAAGCTATCACATATACTTCAAGCGTTCAAACTCGAAACCTTTCTGCATTTGTACTTACTTCGCGACATGCAAAACAAGATTGCCGTAGAAGTAGGATGTAAGCCATCGCAGGTGGCGAGTACCTTAAGTTTGTTGGCTGAAGGCGCCACCGTTCCTTTCATTTCAAGGTACAGAAAAGAAGCAACGGGTGGTTTGGACGAGGTTCAGATCGGAAAGATCAAGGATCTTTTTGAGCGTTACACCGAACTGGAAAAGCGAAGGGAAACCATTCTTGCTTCCTTGAAAGAACAGGATGTGTTAACTCCTGAGCTGAAGAAAAAGGTGGAAGAGGCGGCCACTTCTCAGGAGTTGGAAGATCTGTACCTGCCCTATCGACCAAAACGAAAAACACGCGCTACTAAAGCTATTGAGTTAGGACTGGAGCCGTTGGCTAAAATTATAATGGCGCAGAATGAGCGCTTTCCTGAGACAGCCGCCCAGCGATTTGTAAAGGGCGATGTTGCTTCGGTTGAAGACGCGCTGCAAGGTGCGCGCGATATTGTAGCAGAATGGATGAGCGAGAATGCTGCTTTGCGTTCTCGATTGCGCCAATTGTTCCAGCGAGAAGCGACCATCAGTTCTAAAATGGTGAAGGGGAAAGAAGAAGAGGGGGAGAAGTTCCGAGACTATTTCAAGCACGAAGAACCACTGAAGCGGGTTCCGTCTCATCGGTTTTTGGCCATGTTAAGAGGCGAGAAGGAAGGATTTCTGCGCGTAGGAATTTCACCTACAGAAGAGAATGCCTTGCAAGTGTTGGAACGCTTTTTTGTGAAGGGAACCACGGCAAGTTCTGATGAAGTTCGAGCAGCAGCCAAAGATGCGTACAAGCGCTTGCTGCAACCTTCGCTGGAAACGGAAATGAGGAATGCGTTCAAAGAGCAGTCGGACGAACAAGCAATTAACGTTTTTGCAGAGAACCTACGGCAATTGCTCATGCTTCCGCCCTTAGGCGAGAAACGCGTTTTGGCCCTCGACCCAGGCTATAGAACGGGTTGTAAAGTAGTTTGCCTCAGCGCACAAGGCGATTTGTTGCATAACGAGAACATTTACCCGCATCCACCTCGTAACGAGCGTTCACAGGCCATGAAAAAGCTTTCGACATTGGTGGAGCAGTATAAAATTGAAGCGATTGCCATTGGAAACGGAACTGCAAGCCGCGAGACGGAAGCATTGGTAAAAGCCATCCATTTCGATAGAAAAGTGCAGGTTTTTGTGGTGAGCGAGGCTGGAGCGTCTGTTTATTCAGCAAGTAAAATCGCTCGGGATGAATTCCCACAATTTGACGTGACCGTTCGTGGTTCGGTGAGTATTGGCAGAAGGTTGATCGATCCTTTGGCTGAATTGGTAAAGATCGATCCAGCAGCCATTGGTGTTGGGCAATATCAGCATGATGTAGACCAGAAGAAACTGATGGCATCACTTGAGCGCGTGACCGAAAGTTGCGTGAATCAAGTAGGAGTTAACGTCAACACGGCCAGCAAATTTCTACTCACTCATGTTTCGGGTCTCGGGCCTCAATTGGCCGATAATATCCTTGAATTTCGCCAACAGAATGGTCCAATTACATCCAGAGAAGAGTTGAAAAAAGTGCCACGGTTAGGTGCAAAGGCCTTTGAACAGGCAGCAGGATTTCTCCGCATTCCAAATGGAAAAGATGCATTGGACAATTCGGCTGTTCACCCTGAACGCTACGGTTTGGTGAAGAAAATGGCGAAGGAATTGAAAGTCTCGGTTGAAGAAATTTTGGGCAACGAGCAACTGGTCAACTCCATCAACCTATACAACTATATCACTGAGGATGTTGGATTACCAACGCTTGAGGACATCAAATCGGAGCTTTTAAAGCCAGGCCGTGACCCAAGAAGAATTATCAAAGTATTCGAGTTTGAACCGGGAATTGAGAAGATCACCGACCTGATTGTTGGCATGGAACTTCCCGGAATCGTAACTAACATTACTGCCTTTGGTGCGTTCGTGGATGTAGGCGTGAAGCAGGATGGCTTGGTTCACATTTCGCAATTGGCCGACCGATTTGTAAAAGACCCGACCGAAGTCGTTTCTGTTCATCAACATGTAAAGGTGAAAGTGTTGGAAGTAGATGCAGCACGCAAACGCATTGCCTTTACCATGAAAGGCCTTAACGGATAAGCGAAACGCGCCCTAGTTTCTTGTACTGCCTGCCCCGAAAATCCTCGTAGAGTATCTGGTACACATACAGACCGGCTTTCACTTCACGGCCGGTTTTACTATCTGTTCCGTCCCATCCAGTCAGAATATCATCGGTGTAGAAAAGTTCCTTTCCCCACCGGTCGAATACACGGAAATCGAACCAGTAAATATCCTCGCCATAGGCTAAGAAACGGTCATTGATACGATCGCGGTCGGGTGTAAATGCAGAAGGAACGTAAAGCGTAGTGTACGGTGCAATATATATCGAGTCTCGAATAGTATCTGTACAACCGTATTGGTTGAAAGAGACAAGCGTTATGACGTGAACACCAGTGTCACCGTAAATATGAGATGGGTTCTGTTCATCAGAAAACGGAGTGAAATCGCCAAAATTCCATTCCCATTCAACGGCATTGAGAGAAAGGTCCTCGAAATTAATGAGCGGTTCAATAGCAGTTGTGTAAGTTGGCGTGGCCAAGAAAGACGATTGCGGTCGTGGATTTACGGTAACCTGATCGGTAGTCTGAGCCGAACAATTTCCCCATATCACATTCAATACCACATCAAATTCTCCTTCTGATTGATACAGAATCTCAGGACTTAAATCGGTGGACGATTGCCCATCTCCGAAGCTCCACAGGTACGTTACGCCAACTGTTGGAGTAGATTGATTGTTGAAAAGCATCGTATCTCCAATACATACAGCATTGGCAGAGAAAACAGGAGTTGGCATGGGCTCAACAACTACCGTGGTCTGGTCGGTATTCACACAGCCATTGGCGTCAGTTCCTGTTACCGAATATGTGAATGAACCGTCACCTGAAGGAGAAAAAACAGGGTTGGCCACATTGAAGTTGCTCAGCTCTGTTATAGGCCCCCAGACATAACTATCGGCACCAGAAGCGTTGAATGTCACCGTTTCGCCCTCGCAGATGGGCCCGTATGATCCAGCCACCACAGCCGGAAGATCATGCACCGTGGCTGTAATGGTTTCTGTTGTGGTGCAGTTAGCGTTAGAGGCGGCATAAGACAGCGTGAACGTACCAACGCCTGAAGTATTAGGAGAGAAGATACCTGTAGGATTAGTTATTCCCGTTCCAGACCAAGTGCCACCGGCAGGCGTAAATCCAGCGAGTGTTTCATCTGCAGCATCAACACACAGATCAAAGTTGGAACCCGGATTAACCGTTGGGGCAGCTATGATGTTGGTAACAATAGCCGCACTCGCAACACTGGTGCAGCCAAACTGAGTCCCTTCTACGGTAATGCTATTTCCTGCAATGAGCCCCGTTGTTGTCCAGGTTTCAGAAGGCGAGTCTTGCACCGAAGTCCCACCATCGAAGAACTCATAAGAATCAAGTCCAGAAGGTGAAGCGGTGAACGTGATGGATTCTCCTTCACAGATCTCATTATCTGGGTCAGAACTTGAAAGCGTAACCGATGGGTAAGGATTGACCGCCATTGTAATTGGTAGTGTTGGGGCGCTTACACATCCTTCGGTACTGGTAGCCACCAGTGTAATCTGTGTTCCATCCACTAAAGTAGTTGTCTGATAGAAGTTGGAAACTCCGTTCTGAACAGAAGCCACACCTTCAAAGAATTCATAATTGGCTAAACCAGCGGGAAGCGCTGTGAAAATGACATCATCTCCTTCACAAACACTATTGTCGTTGTCAGAGCTTGTCAGGTTAAGCTGCGGTATTGCGTTGACCAGTGTCACAATAGCAGTGCTCGGAGCGCTAACGCAGCCATTATCCGTTGCCACAACTGTAATGCTGTTGTTTATAGGAATAGTTCCGAACAGAAAATCGCTTGGACCATCCTGGATAGAAGTGGTTCCGTTAAAGAATTCGTAGTTGTCCAAACCAGAAGGCGAAGCGGTGAATGTGATGGTTTCTCCTTCGCAGATCTCGTTATCCAGATCATCAGAAGTTAGTGTAACCGTTGGAATTGGGTTGACCGTTGGAACGATCGTATCGCTTGGGTTAGCAAAACAGCTTCCTACAAACGCTTCGATGTAAATACTATCTCCTTGCTGAATGGAGGAACTTGTATAAACAGGCAAAGGGCCGGTTTGAACAGAAACGCCATTAATGAAGAACTCATAATTATCATACGTAGGCGGTGTGGCTGTAAATACAATGGGATCTCCTTCACAAATTGATGTAGAACTTGGGGTCAGTGTAACATCATAGGTGTTTAATTGAACAGTTACTTGTGTTGAATCGGATACTGGTCCACAGCAATCTGTGAGAACTGTAACCTTTACCCAATATGTTCCTGGCGTGCTGAAGTAAACGTCTGAAGTGCTTGTAACTGAAGGGCCCATTTCTGTTGCCGGGGTAGCCACAGGACCGAAATCCCAATCGTACTGACTACCAACCAATGTGGTTGAGAATTGATTAGGACAACCAGCATCTACTGTACTATTTGCCGGGCTGATGCTTGGCAATAGCGGTCCATCATTATAAATGCCGATAAAATCGGTGAAAGAAGTACCGTTGAAGGTGATTGTTCTTCTTCCAACGGTAGGGTACGAAACGGTAATTGGACCTGCACCGTTGGCTGTTTGAGGATTAGCCCCTGAGCCAAAATCCCAAGAACCAGAAGACGTTGCGCTAAAGCTGATATCAGCATTGGTGCAACCGTAGTTATCAACCGAAATAACTGGAGGATTTCCGGGAACGGAACTTATGTTCGAGGTATTTGCAGGTGTTCCTCCGCCTTGTTCAGTAAGTGCTAAGCTTGGCCCAGATGCACCGGAACCTCCAGGGCCACCGTTACCACCAGCGCCACCGGCTCCGCCAGCAGCACCGTTGCTTATTGCGCAGCCATAACCGATTCCACCAGCTCCGCCAGCTCCGCCAATGCCACCGTTACCACCGGCACCACCGTTACCACCGGCACCCCCAGCACCTGCGTTAAGCGCACAATCAACAAATTCTCCATTGGCACCATTGTTCCAAATAAAAACCGCGAACGAACCGCCACCGCCCGTTCCTCCTGTGCCACCGCCTCCTCCAGAGCCACCGGCACCGCCACCACCTCCGGAACCACCAACTTCGTCAGTTCCATCCTGTTGACGACCAGCACCGCCACCACCACCGCCACCACCGCAGCCATTGCCTCCGGCAGTTCCATTCCCACCTTGTCCACCAGGAACATAATACCCCAAAGCATATGAACCTGGCCCACCAACAGAACCAGCGGCACCCGCAGTACCAACGCCCCCCGCCACACCAGTTGTTGGAGCGGTACCACCACAGCTGGTGTTGTTGCTTGTTCCGAAGACACCGCAACCACATGCAGGACCATCGCCCGTGTTTCCGCCAGCACCACCGCACGCCCCTTGTCCTGCTGAGCCATTTGATGATGCATTAGGACTATGGCGTGCACCAAAGCCCCCGTTACCACCATTGAATGTTCCAATACCACCGGCACCCCCAGGAGGAGGTGCGTTCTCATATCCCCAAGGCAGGCCTGGGGCGCCAGGCAACCCTGCAATTCCTGGAGCACCGGGGCTCCCGGGTAAACCAGCCCCACCTTGCCCCGTTGTTACTTCACACCTTACAATACTGTAATCGCTACAAGCAGCCAGATAAATTCCATACACTGAAATTTCTGGTCCAGTTGCACCAGCAATGTTGATTGTGAGGTCTTGCAATCGGAATCCATTCGCATTTAAACCGGCAATACCAACAAGTGCATTTGCTGGTGCAGGCAGCGGATTTGCCGAAGTTCTATTCAGAATTGTTGGAGTATTGTTGCTTTTTATCCATGTGGCCCCATCAAAACCACCTTCTATGGTTACTCCGTTAGGAATGGATAGTTCGTTATCTAAGTTGTAAACACCAGCGGCCAACCAAATAACGGAGTCGTTCGGGTTGAGTATTCCTAGGCCAGTGGATAAACTTGCGGGGTTGCTTCGGGTTCCAACTCCTGTGGTTGTTCCTCCGTTGGGCGAAACGTAAATTACGCCACATTGTGGAGGTGGCGGTGCTTGACCGTAAGCGTGAGAGCTGAATAGAACAGCCCCAAAAAAGCTTAAAAGAATCGCTATTGGTCTCATACAAGAATGCTGAACAATTTGAGAACGACTGCCTCGTCTTAGGGTTGTTCTTCGCAAAGTACAAATTTAGCCAACACGTTAAACGCCTTCAAACGGATCTTCGACTATGAAACGTGGACGGTGGATAACATTTGAACGACCGCCTAGTTAAAGTAGCTCGCGCAGGTAATTTTGAATCTCAAATAAGACATGATGAGATTAAAAACGTTTACGAGGTTAATGGTTTACGGAGGAGCAATGGTTCTTTTGGGCTCTTGCGCATCTGTCAAGCCCTGTGGTGAATCTTATACGGACACGCAAGAATTCTTCCAATCGAAGAAATTCAAGGAAGCATTTGAAGAACGAGATTCGCTTTGTGAGAGGACAGCCGATCTTGAGGGAATACTTGCGAGCACAGAAAAGGATCTCGCCTCGACAAAAAGCGACCTGGAAGCATCAAGAAACCAAGTAAAGAACTTGACTGAAGACCTAGCCAGTTCAAAGAAACAGTATGAAGACTTGAAGAAGTCGTCTGGGGCTCAAGTGGCTGGCCTGAGCAGCGACCTTCAAGCAAAGCAGCGCGAATTGGCCGAGAAAGAGGAGCTTCTTAAAAACAGAGAGGAGCGTCTGAAAATGCTGGAAGAGATCGTAAAAAAGCAAGACGAATTGATGAAGGCGCTTTCAAACAGAGTGAAGGATGCCTTGATGGGTTTTGATGCCGATGAATTAAGCGTGGAAATGCGCGATGGTAAGGTCTACGTTTCCATGAGCGATAAACTCCTTTTCAAATCTGGAAGCGATGCCGTTGAACCAAAGGGTGTTGAAGCGTTGAATAAGATTGCTGAGGTTTTGAAGAAGAACTCGGATATAAGCATGGCTGTTGAAGGTCACACAGACAGTATTCCAATAAAGACGAATCGGTTTAAAGATAATTGGGATTTAAGCGTAGCCAGAGCAACCAGTGTTGTGCGAATTCTTACTGGCAATGGAGTTGAACCTGATAGGCTAATAGCTTCTGGAAAGGGAGAATTTTCGCCCAAAGCATCAAACAGTACAAAAGAAGGCAGGGCAACAAACCGCAGAACAGAACTTGTTCTTTCCCCGAAACTCAATGAATTGTTGGAACTGTTAGGACAGTATTCCGATCGCTAAAGCGTAAAATTGACGTACAGTCCGAGTTCTTGTCGGCCATTGGAGTAAGGGGCCCAGCTCATCCCTTTTACAATGGGTTTTCTTCTGTGTAACCAAGGAACCAGGTAGCCAATTGCTCCACCAATGAAGTAGCCTGCAATCACATCGCTGGGAAAGTGTTTCCCTGCTTCATAACGTAAAAAACCGGTTGCAATTGGGACAAGTGCAGCAACTGTCCAAACCAATGCTTCGTGAGTTGGATTATCAGAATAATCTGAAAACACCTTAGCGGTGGTGAAGCATAACGCTGTTGTTATTGAAGTGTGACCAGAAAAGAAGGAAAGCCTTGCGTCTCGTGCCATACGCTCTTCCATTGCAACATCAGGGTTGTAACCATACGGCCGTGTTCGTTTGCTGAGACCTTTGCTTAATTCGGTAACTCCCAAGGTAAGAAGAGCGGTTTCTGCGTAGATGAAACCGATCACGAGGAAATCCTTTCGCGCACGTCTGTTTATCATCATAAATGCTGGCAGCGCCACAGAGCCATAAAGCAAAATATCACTTGCCAGTGCTGCATCCGGATTCCAATTACGGATGGCTGGGCGGTCAAAACTGGGTATGGCGTATTGGTCGAGCGAATTTACCTGAGCTTCTGTCAGCCCACGTACTTGAAACTCAGTTAGGATTCCACCAGCCGCAAGCAACCCAGCACCTGAAGCATAGATCAGGTCTTTTTTCCAATTGAAATTATACGGGCTTGTATTCTCTTGAGCGCCCGAAACTGCAATTTGTGATAAGAACAGGAACGTGAAGAAGAGATGTTTCAATGTAGAATCACCTACTTAATGCCATTCATTTTCTTCTCCAGATCGATTATGGTGGCTTTTAACCCCTCTATCTCTGTTTTCTTGTTTGCTTGCGCAGCTAAATTTTTCTCAATGTTCGCCTTCGCCTCTTCAATTTTCTTCTCGTAGTCTTTAATGTCGTTTTCCAGGCCCGATTTATCTTTTTCTAAACCACCGAGGTCTTTCTCAAAATCCTTCAATATTTTTTGAGAAGCGTCAATCTCCATTTTCACCACCTCTTTTGCTTGATCAACAGCAAAGTCTTTCAGAATTTTCTCTGCTGCCGGAAATTTATCTGGATGATTGGCGGTGCTTAGGTATGCTCCGCCAAGGTCAAAAGCAACAACAAGTCTTACGCCTTCATCTGTAGCTTCTTCTACAATAGAGTAAACATCGAATGTATTGTCTCCCATGGTTTTGATTTCGCAGTCGTCACCAAAAATGATGGTCTTGTCACTTACCTTTCCTTTAAGGTCTTTCAATTGTTTCTTCCACGCTTTTTTGATTTCATCTGTGTTTGCATTAGGTATGAGAATAGAAAGGCTATTGCGGCTTACGCCATCAATGGCTTCTACTTTTTCTGATACGGAAAGATTGGTTTGAGCAAAGCATGAGTTAACTGCTATTAGGGCGCCTATGGTAAACAGGTGTTTCATTGTGTGTTGTTTAGATTGGTGATTCAAAGGAAACAATAATCTCTCCAATAGTAGAGAATGAAAAAATGCCCCCGATTTCTCGGAGGCATTCTGTGGGCCCACCTGGGCTTGAACCAGGGACCCCTTGATTATGAGTCAAGTGCTCTAACCAGCTGAGCTATAGGCCCGTGCCTTGCGGCTTTTAAGCTTCATTTGAAGCGGAGGCCAAAAGTATATATTTGACTCTTGTTAACCAATACGGTTTTCATGAAGCCAAAAGACTTTCCGAACATCATATTTGACCTTGGTGGAGTAATTCTGAATATTGACTATTCAAAAACGATTGCTGCGTTCAGCAGCCTTGGAGTTGAGGATTTTGAGAACAGTTATTCTCAATTGGTACAAGCAGACCTTTTTGATGATTACGAACGTGGGGAAATCAGTTCTGCAGACTTTAGAAAAGGTATTCGAACCGTTTTTAAAATGGAAATATCGGACACGGAAATTGATGATGCTTGGAACATGATGTTGCTGGATCTACCACCACAACGACTTGATCTTTTGCATAGGCTAGGAAACGACAAAAAGCTGGCATTACTCAGCAACACCAATGAAATTCATATTCAACAGTTTGAAAAAAGTTTGAAGAACAACCTTGGCATATCTGACCTTTCAAGGTATTTCCAAAAGCTTTATTACTCTTATCGGGTTGGGATGCGAAAACCAGAAAATCGGATTTTTCAACTTGTGCTGGACGAAATGGGTTTCAATCCATCAGAAACGTTGTTCATTGACGATTCTCCGCAACATATAGAAGGAGCAAAAAACGTTGGTTTGAATACATATCACCTTCGAGCGGATCAAGGCGAAACGATTCTTGACCTATTTTGATATTTCTTGGCAGAGCTCTAAAAGTACCCCAGAGGTGTCTTTTGGATGAACAAAGCAAATAAGCTTATTGTCGGCTCCGCGTTTCGGCTGTTCGTTCAAAAGTCGGAAACCATCGTTTTTTAAGCGTTCCATTTCTGAGTAAATGTCGTTTACCGAATAGGCTACGTGATGTATTCCTTCGCCTCGCCTCTCTACGAACTTGGCAATGGGGCTTTCAGACGAAGTGGCCTGAAGCAACTCTATTTTGTTGTTAGCGGTTTGAAAAAAGGCCGTTATAACATGTTCAGATTCCACTTCTTCTTGTTTGTAGCAAGGGGTGTTCAACAGCTTCTCGTAGAGAGGAATTGACAATTTCAAATCTCTCACCGCAATTCCCAAGTGTTCTATGTGTTCCATGGCTTTAAAATAACGAGGCCGCACCAAACTGGCGCGGCCTCAGAAAACAGTATTACGTTTTATTATTTTTTGAAAGTGGCGGTAGATGTACCATAGTTCAGATAGTAAACACCTTTTTCAAGGCCTGTAATATCAACCCGATTCCCAACGCCTTTGGCTACAATGTTTCCGTATCCATTAAAGATCTCGTACAATGTGGCCTCGGAGAAATTGATTGCATCTGTGGCTTTCTTACCATCTCCAGGCTGAAAAGTAACCTCAGGAAGTGGAGAGTTGAATTTTGCCTCAAACGAATAGCGAGGCTTGCTTCTGTGGTCTTTTTGCTTCACACGGAATCTGTTCTGACCGGTATGAACAGTTGTCAACTGAACTTCATAATCGTTCTTCTCCGGGTTACCTTTTCCTTCAAACTCACCAACTTCAACCCATTTGTTCCAACGAAACTGTTCTATAACGTAAGGAAGACCACCTGTTTCATTTGTTGTGGTCATACTTAATACACCTTCTTTGCTGATACCCAATGAAGCCACCTCGAAAGTGCTCATTGGCTTTAAAACCTCTGGGTTCACCACTTTTGGCTTGCAATCATCTTTGTGTGATATTCTGATCTCAACAGCAGAACCGAGTGGTAATTGAAAGAAACTCAGGTCAATCTCGTACGCGCTGGAGTTGATCTCGTCAGTGGTAGTTTGCCCATTAACCTTCACCTCAAATGTGCAAAAACCAACACCTTCTGATGCAAAAGGATTCTGAACATAGAGATTCTTGCCATGGTAATTTCCTTCCAAAAGAATCGTCCCTGCCATGGTTGGCACGGCCATTACCAATAGGATCACTGGAAGCACCAATGCTTTAATCGAGTTGAATCGTGTCATTTTTGTGGAAAACATGTTAGTAACAGACAATATTACGGGGTTGCAAAGATAATTCAAAACGCGTGCCTAAATGTGCGGTTTAACGAAAGTGGGCATAAGTACTTAGCCATGTAGCAATTGTCTTTACGCATTACCTTTATTGAGTAAATAAACACTTAAATTCATGAGATTACCTGTATCAACAGCATTTGTACTCATAATTCTCTCTGCGGTTACGTTTTCGGCCTGCGAGGAGCGAAAAAAGCAAGAATCAAAGCGCATTCAGAAAGGAGAAGTGCAGTTAGGCGGGGCAATTACTGTGGCTTTAAAAGAGATTCCTGTCAATATTGACCCATGGAGTATGACATCCAACTCGGCAGTGGAAATCGGGACCCATGTGCTAGAAGGATTGGTGAGGTTAGGGCCTTCATCAACCAAAATAATACCAGGCATTGCTGAATCTTGGTCTGTGGACGAAGCCAAAAGCGCCTATGTGTTCAATTTAGATCGAAGTGTAAAGTTTCACCCTTCGTCATGTTTTGGAAACGCTGCCAGAGAGGTTACTGCAAAAGACATCATCTACAGCTATGAGCAGTTAGTGCTCCATGCCGATTCTACATTGTACGCAGCAACATTGGCCGGTAAACTGAAAGGAGTAGCCGATTTCAGAAACAGATCAACCGATAAGATAGCAGGTCTAGAAGCCATAGACGATTTCACACTGAAGATTCAGCTTACGAAGCCAGACGAGTCGTTTTTGTATGTGTTAGCACAACCATCGCTTGGGATAGTTTCGAAAAAAATAACGGAGGATTGTACAGATGCATTGCCAGTTGGTACAGGACCATTTTCTATAGCGTCTACGGAGCCGCTTATTCTGAAACGCTACTCTGAATATCACGGGAAAGACGAATTCGGGAACCGTTATCCGTACTTGGACAGTTTGATCTTCATAGAGCGTTCTAACAAGTCAGAAGAGCTAGAAGCATTTTTCAACGGTTCGATCGATCTCGTTTCCCGATTGGAACTTGACCCGGTGAGGGGCATTTTAGAACAACACGTTGCAGACTTTTCGGGGAGGCAACCACGGTATATCATGAAACGAGAGGTGGAAACCGCCAGTTTCGAGACGTATAGCATTTACAGCTCGAGACTTAAACACCTAAGCGATGGCTTTATGGGCTATCGCGACTTCACTCAAGTTCAACTTGAACAATAAGCCCACTTTATTGCTTGTACAAACATGAATCTATCGAAGCAAATAACCCTAGTAACAGGTGGAAGTAACGGAATTGGTAAACAGCTGGCCGCTCAATTGGTGGCTAAAGGCGCTAAAGTTTACATTACAGGAAGAGACGAAGCACGACTTCAGTCAGCCGTAGCAGAGACAGGTGCCAAGGGAATTCTGGCAGATGTTTCGCGAGCCGAAGATGTAGATAGAACCATTTCAGAGATCTTGGCTGATAATGGAAGACTTGACATTCTTGTAAACAATGCGGGTTTCGGAGCTGGCTGGGCAGAATTAGGAGACCTTAACATGGATGATATGCTTAAGGTTTATCAGACCAATGTTTTCGGGGCGGCCATGATGGGGCAAGCAGCCGCCAATGTATTCAAGAACCAGAAATCTGGGAATATTGTGAATATCGGCTCGACAGCATCTGTAAAGGGCTACGCAAAAGGCAGTATTTATGCGTCTTCCAAGTTTGCATTGCGTGGCCTAAGCCAATGTTGGCAGGCTGATCTTAGACCTTACAATGTGCGTGTAATGCACGTTAACCCTTCGGAGGTGACCACTGCTTTTGGCAAGACCGATGGCATAAGTAGACCTGAGGCATCGAACAAGTTACGGCCAAAAGAAATTGCCGATGTCATTGTTGCCCATCTAGAGATGGACGACCGTGGTTTTGTACCCGAGGTGACCATTTGGGCAACGAATCCTTTCTAATATAAGGGATTCACGTACAGCAACAGTATATTTGAGTTCCATCAAAACAATAATTCATTCGCATGACTAGATTTTTTACGCTCTGTTTAGCACTTACCACTGTCGTTTCAAGCTTGGTTGTCGCTCAACCAAGCACGGTAACTGTTGGTAACACAACCCTTGATGTGAGGGTGGTTATTCAAGGAAATAACGCTAACAACGGAATTGATATTCCTTGGGAGATTCAGTGGGGACCGGACGACCACATCTGGATGACCGAGCGCTACGGAAGAGTAAGTAGGCTTAACCCTGAAACAGGTGTACGCACAACCATTTTAGACCTCACCAGCACGGTTTACGATAATTCCGAGTCAGGATTGTTAGGCCTTGTGTTACATCCAGATTTTGAGAACAATCCGCAAGTTTTCTTGGCATACACCTATTTCAGCGGAGGAATAAAGGAACGAATCGTTAGATACGAGTACAATGGAACCACGGGTCTGTTAGAGAGCCCACTTACACTGGTTGAGGGCATCAATGGTAACACTACTCATATTGGTTGTCGTTTGTTGATTTTACCAGACAACACGTTGCTTGCAACAACAGGCGACTATCAGAATCAATCCTCACCACAAAACGAGGGCTCTGTAAGCGGTAAGATTCTACGAATGAATCTTGATGGAAGTATACCTGCGGATAATCCCTTCGGACCATCAAGCTATTTGTACACCATAGGCCATAGAAACGCGCAAGGGCTGGTCTATGCTCCTAACGGAGTGCTTTACAGTTCTGAGCACGGCCCTACTACTAATGATGAGTTCAACATTATTGTACCAGGAGGGAATTATGGCTGGCCAGATGTTGCCGGATTCTGTAATACTTCAAGCGAGCTTAGTGCTTGCAATAGCATGACAGATTACCAAGATCCGTTGGCCATATGGTACAATAGTTCTACAATTGCGCCTTCCGACCTTATTTGGTACGACCATCCAGCTATTCCAGAATGGGAAGGTAAAATGTTGATGACCGTTCTTAAAGCGGAGCACTTGAAAGTAATTGAGGTGGATAATGTGGACGGAACCACTGTAGTAAGCCAAGAGATCTTATTCAATAATGCACATGCCAATAACCCAACGTCTTCATTCAACCAAGGAACTTTTGACAGGTTACGCGATATATGCATGGCGCCAGACGGTAGGGTTTTCCTTGCCACAAGCGGGCCTTCTTGGGGAACCAGCGGAACGTTTGCCAACTCTATTGTTGAGCTGAAAAACGCTGCTTACGTGCCAACTGGGATCAGCGAATCTGCGCTGCCAAAGGTTCAGATCTACCCTAATCCAGCCAATGGTCTGATTCGATTGAATTTTGATCAGAGTCATCTGGGCGGCACGTTCCAGATCATCGATCAGTTAGGTAAAGTGGTTTTCGCTTCGGCCGTTCAGCAACAACAGTTAGAACTCGATCTAACATCTCTGGCATCAGGATTGTATATGGTACGGACCACGTTGAACGAACAAACCACACATCAACGTTTGGTGCTTACCCAATGATTAGATCATTTGCCGTAGTTGTTTTCTTACTAACCAGTGTTGGTTTGTCAGCTCAGGTATTCGAACCTGAGTTTGATAAAGTGGCAAGTAAATATGAGAAAGGAAGTTACGAGTCGGCATTAGAGTCTGCGGAATCGCTGATCGATAACGACAAGCACAAGAAAAAGCCGGAGCCATATCTATGGGCCGCCATGTGTTTCTATCAGATTCATCTATCAGATGACGAAAAACTGAAGGAGCGTTTTAAGTCCGCCCTGCGAGATGCTTTAAAGTATGCCGGAAAGGCTGTTTCTAAAGACAAGGAAGGACCTCTTGTTGCAAACAACGAAGAGTTTTTTCAGCTCATGAAAGAAGAAGGCATAAAGGAAGCCCAAGAGTTTGAAGCGGATAACAACTACAGAAAGGCGTCTTACACCTACAAACAGATATTGGCATTTGCCCCCAATGATGCTTTTGTACAATTTGCTAAAGCGATAACCGATATTCGATTGAACTCTTATGCTGAGGCAGAAAGAGAGCTTAAAGAAGCGTTTCCGAAGATAGAAACGAACTACCGCGACCTTGAGTATGAGCCAGACCCTGTGAGTTCTCCGCTATTGAAACCAGCTGTTATCTATTATATCGATCATCTTACCGAGAATCAATATTTGGATTCTGCTAGGAAGGTACTGATGTCTGCAAGGGTGTTTTTCCCTCTTGACGAAAGCATAAAAGAGAAGTTACAACAGTTGGATTAGACCTTAAACCCGGAATCCAACTATGCAGATGTCGTCTATCTGCGGTTGTATTCCTTTCCACTCCAGTAGGCGGGTCTGAAGCCATTCTTCTCTAAGGTCTATCGAAATCGATTCTAGCTCCATAAACCAACTACAGAGCTCTTTTCGCATCAATTTCTTCGCATTTGGCCCTCCGAATTGATCCTGCATGCCATCGGTATACATGTAGAACGTTGTATCAGGGATTATATTAATCGTTACGTTCTCAAATGGAAGATCTGTTGACAGGTAGTGTTCTCCGATGCCTCTTCTGGTGGCGCTTACATGTCTGAGGGTGCCCGAATCTATGATTGTCAATGGTCTTCGCGCTCCGGCAAAGGTTAGCTGCTTGTCTTTTTTGGATATCAGGCATAGGCCAAGGTCCATTCCATCTGTTCCTTCCGTTTTTCCAATGCGTCTGGTGTTGAACGTTTCTTTGATCTTCTCATTCAATCGTTCTAGAACCTGTGCTGGCGAATGAATGGATTGTTCAGTTACGATCTCGTTCAAGTAGCTATGCCCCATAATGGACATGAGTGCTCCGGGAACGCCATGCCCTGTACAATCTGCTACCGCGATAAGTGCCTCATCTTCGTTAAGTTGATGAAACCAATAGAAATCTCCACTTACTATGTCTCTTGGGCGGTTAAAAACCACGCATTGACTCAAAAAACCACTCATTTCTTCCGCGCTTGGCAACATGGTTTCCTGAATGGTTCTTGCGTATTCGAGGCTACTGACCACCTCATCGCTTTTCTCCTTAATTTCCTTATTGGCGCTTTCCAAGGCGGTCTTTGCACGTTCTTCTGCACTTAGAATCTGATTCAATAAAGGATACGTGATAGCACCAATGATCAACATGACCAAAATGGAAACCAATATATTGCCCAACAGTTCGTTTCTGGCCTCTTCAAGGAAAGAATCAAAGGGATAATCTACCTCTATTACGGCAAAAACCTGCCCTTTGGAGTTTACCAACGGGCACACAGCAGTAAGCCAAGACCCATGATCATCATCAAAACAAGGAATTGTTCCTCCAGTGTGATATAGTTCCTTCAATTTAGGAGGGGGACTTTTATAATGCCAACCATAAGTTGCAAGTCCATTACTGGCTATGCCACCTAAAAAACGATCGGTAACGGAATCGTACGAAAGGGTGTAAATAGGCGTTTTTAGCTCGTTGCTTTCAACGGTTTCATTAAAGAGATGGGTGTACATGCGGATGACCGGATCTGCGGAGATACCAGTAGTGTCTCCATTGAGCGGATACTTATTGAATACTGCCTGAATTGCATCTAGATCTACATGATGAGAAAGGGTGGAGGCGATGCCATACAGCTTGGAAAGGGTGCTTTCTTCAGCATGCCGTACATGGCTGAAGTAATTGCTACCGATCAGGTATCCAGAGAGAAGAATCAACCCGGTGTAAACCACTAGGTAGATCCTAAAACTCGAGTTACTGAATGGTTTATGGGTTGGCATTGACAATACGTATGTGATAGGCTGTTAAGATAACCCACACATTTGCGTTCGAAACGCTAGCCAACCGACAAATGTTGTACAAACAACCGTTGAGCAAGGCTCTTATTCGCCCAACATCCCTTTGATCATATCGTTGGTCTCCTTTTCCTTCACCTCAGAAACGATAGCAACGATCTTTTCCACAATCTGAGTAGCCTCATCGGTTTGTATGGCCTCAGCAGATTGACGTAGACCATTGAGTACCTGAATGGCAGAAAGGCGCATCCACCAAGCATCCTCATCAACAGCAATGCCTTTAAGGAAGGTGAGGCTTTTGAGTTGTGTGGCCAGGTCTTGATTCATGAGGTATTTACCGAAGATCTGAACGTAAACGTACTTATCGTTCGGATCGGATATGTTATCGTAACTGTTGATGAAGAAGTTCATTTGTTCTGGACCGCCATTCTTTGAGTACAGCGAGGCGATGGAGGAAACGAGGCCACCTTGAGCCCCATCCTCTGCTTTTTTAGCCAGAGTCAACGCGCGCTCATTATCGTAGTTGGCAATGGCGTTAAGTGCCGAACCAAGAACAAGGTAAGAACGGTCGTCCATAGCACCTTCTATGACCGAACGAACGGAAGGATCGCCAGAGAAATTTTTGCTGAGTGCCGTGATGGCTTCTGCACGAACGGCAGATTTGGTATCCTTCTGTGCGAGGGTGATAAGTCTGTTCTTGTACAGCGAAGTGTCTGCAACGCTCTTGTTGTTGAGCGCTGCAAGAGCCACCTTACGGGTTCCCCAATATTCGTTTTCCAAGGTGTTGAGCATAGCTTCCACCACATCGGGGTTGGTGCTTGTTTTGAGACCTTTAAGTGCTTCGACCTTATCCAAGTATAATGGCGCATACTTGAGCATGAACAGGTACTCCTCTTCGGAGAGGGTTTCATCCATGGTACCCAACAGCATGTGCTCTGGGTCTACATTTACCAACTGTGGTTGGCCCAATACATCGAATTCGAAGGTCTGCTCAG
>JAGYJL010000033.1 GCA_018402015.1 Flavobacteriales bacterium
TTCAGTTTGAACGTTAAAGGAACTTTCACCGTAATCACGAAATTCCTTCCCTGCTCTGGCACGTTTATCCAACGATAACGGCTAAGGTGATTGAAATACCGCTTGTCGGTCAGGTTCTGAACAGAGAAGCGTAGCTGTAAGGTGGATATGAACTTTGCTTTGTGTGCCAGCTTCACATCAAACCCAAAACCGATGTTTAGCAGATTGTAGTCGGGTGTTGCTGGTTCATTTCTATCTACACGGTTCTGTGCAAAGACGTAGTGATCATTGATGAAGAAATACGGGTCATGCAGGTGCCAGACCTTTTCGGCCCGCAATTTCAATTCAGAAAGGATACTCCCTGGTGGCGTAAACGGCAATGGCAGTCCACTTTGGAGGTTGTAATTCCATACATATTCATACGCCTGAGTGAGTTCCAAAAATCGCCACGGACGATAACTCCAGTTCAACTCACCTCCTGTGTAAACGACATTGTTCTGACGATACTCAAACAACTGCCCTGCCTCTGGCAAGGTACTGAACCGCGCACTTGGCGACATGTAGATGTAGTTCTGGAAATAGTTGAAAAATCCTGCCACATTCAACGATACCTTGTTCCAGTTCCAATCCGTACTGATATCCAACTGGTAACCGTGCTCGCTTTTCAGGTCAGGGTTTCCAATTTCATGTCGGAATGTACCATGATGCACACCATTGCTGGATGTTTCATTCGGGTACGGCACTCGAAAGCTCTTCCCAATATTCACGCGAAGCTCTCCCCTTTCTCCAAGCTCTTGATTCAATCCAAGGGAACCGGAAACGTTGAAGAAGTCGTTATTCGTGGCAAGCGATTCTAAACTATCGGTAATACCACCTTGGCTATCGTACACGTAGCGTTTAGAATAATCGGTAATGTTTTTCCCGTAATCTGCCCGTAATCCACCCTGCAAAAGTGTTCTTTCACGAACCTGCCAATTACTAATGGCGTAGATACCCGAACGAACCGTCTGAAAACTCGGCATGAATAATTCAAAACCACCTCGCTCGTTCTGCTGGTACTGAACATCGAAACCATACGTATTTGTGAGTTTTTCATTCAGCTCATGGTTAAAGTGGCCGTTGAGCGTAAAAGTTCTCAGCCGTAATTCGAGCGCCAGTGTATTGCTTGGGTCTACAAACGGCATACTATGGAATTCGGGGAAGGAATACTCTCTCCTAATATTTTCTTGAAATCCAAAATGCAAATGCAACACCTGATGATCGGGCAGAAACACTTCCTGACTCAGAACGGCCTTCAAATGCCGAACGGACTGTCTCGGTTCATCGATGTCTCTATTATTACCATCATCGGTCAGTGCGTACGAACGTGGAATACCTACCGCTCCGGAGAATAGGCCGACATCCAACCAATAATGACTCACATCAATACGGGTAAGCCCCCAATTTCTCAGAATGCCCACAAACCCACTGATATTCCGCTCTTTGCCAGCTGTGTTCTTCAGGATCTTATCGACTATAGGAAGCTCAAAACCATTGTAAACGAAACTATCTGCAGGTACTTGATAATCACCGAATTCCTGGTGGCTGTATCGGATACTTCCGAAAATGTTGTTTTTGTTCACGGAGATTCTTGCTGAACCTCCTCCATGTAAGTTATTCGACCGGAAATTACCGAGCAATGTGGCGTTCAGCGTGCCTTTTTCAGGAATTTTCTCTGGTAGGATATTGAGCACACCTCCCAAGCCATCGGAACCATACTGCAACGATGCTGGACCTTTCAATATCTCCACCTCTTCCACATCATACTGGTCCACTTCCAATCCATGGTCGGCACCCCATTGTTGCCCTTCCTGCTTTTACATTATCGGTCAATACAATGATCCGATTATTGGAAAACCTGCGAATGACCGCTTGGAAATCCTGACACCAACATTGATGGATGAAATTCCAGCAATTGACAAGCGATTGCGCAAACGCAGCTTTGTTTCCATTTCCACAAAGCCTTCTTCCAAATGTACATTACGCAGTACTTCTTCGGCATGGCCATGCTCCCTTCCACTATCACTCGCCCAACCGTTCGGGTGTCGTATTTAAGCGAGAAGTTCAATTGAATTGGAACACCAGTGTAGGTGAACCCTTGCGTTTCCGTTTCATGCGCTACGTATCTCACCTCAATCCAATGGTTTCCTAGAGAAATTCTCTCAAACGCAAAATTTCCGGCTAAGTCGGCGATCTGATAAATGCTATCTGGAAGTAGCAGTACAGACGCGTTGGGTAACGCTTCATCACGCTCGTGGAGTACAAATGCTCCACACTGCGTTTACTTAACTTCAGAATAACCTAAGAACAGGATAAGGAACCATAACGAAGAATAGGTCTTTTGCACGCGGCAAAGATATTTTTTGCAATAGTGTTGCAGAAAGAAAAATGCACTCTTATATTTGCAACGTTGTTGCATTAAAAGAAGAACAAAAATGAAAAAAAGTATTTATTCCAACGCTAGTTAGCCGTATTCGGATTTGTAGGATGTGAAGATGATGACCACGATCATGGCACGCCACCATCAGCATTTGATGAACCGATGAACGATGAGGTGATTTCTACAATGCCAATGATGTGCACATTCATATTGAATTTGTTTGGGATGGCGAAGGACATGGTTAGCGAAGTCATAACTCAGATGGTGACGTGAATGACCTTTATCATTAATCACACAGCAATAATCATGAAAGTTCGGCAACCTTTATGCAAGATGTAGACCTTCATCTTATCCTGTGTTGAGTTTCATTTAGAGGCAAAAGCGTGCGAAGACCATGATTGTGATGAGTTTGAAGAATCAAGCATCCACTTCACTTTAGGCAATAAGGAACATTGCCCTTAACAAAGATCAATTTAAAGGACTAAACGTTTTTGGTTAATAGGGGTTATGTCCTTATCTCGGGCCTTCTCGATGACCCAGCCGCATCTTTGGAAGGCCTTTTTCATTCCTTTGTATCAATATCAATGAAAACACTTCAATACACAGCTATCCTTTTGCATCTTTCTGATTCAATCCTGCACCGATCCTGATACAACAGCACCATTGGTGGAAGTAACGGACCTATCTCCTGCAGCACAGCAGGGTCTTGTATGTGGTCAAGTGAAGAGAGCAACGTGGTTTATTTGAACTCCGAAGATGCCGCTACTCACATTCGCTTGACGATGACGAACTTTCTCAGTATAAGATAGGACTCATAGTAATTTCACCGCCAATAATAATAAATAAGGTAACATCTACAACAGATTGGTATGTCATTTCCATCGAAGATGTTGCTGGTTCAGAGCAGACGATTACAAGTGTGCTTCCTGTACCTGTAGATGTTACTACAGGTATATATCATTTCAGTATTCAAGCGACAGATGTATCAGGCCACAATTCCGAAACGTCTTATTACTCACTTAATGTCACGAATATTTCAGGATTCAGAAGAACCTTCACTGAATGTATCTGATCCAACATCCTACAGTTTAAGTGTGCAGAAAGGTACGGGCCATTGGTTTTGAAGGAAGCCTTTACAGATAACCAACCATTAGGACTTGGAGGAATGGCCGTTTGGAACTTCGGTATTGGTCTACCATTAACTGTGACAATAAATACGTTTACCAAGATTACATCGGTAGCTGCAGGCGAAACTTACAATTTCAGTTTCGATGCGAATGTTCCAGCAACTGCTGATGGAACTTATATATTTGAAACCGTGCGTTCGATGCGTGGTGAACAATCCATCGAACACGGTTCAATTCACAGTGGAAATATTTTGAAATTATCTGCATCCAACCTACTTAAGTCGCACGGGCTCCGAACAGAGGTGCGTAAATCGTGCATAAATGTGCTTGATAAAGCCCATGGGGGCCTTTCTAATGCAGAAATTGCAGAGTTACAAAGGTAGACCGAATCACACTTTACCGTACGCTTGGCTTTTGAAGAGTGTGGTCTCATTCATCATTCCATTGATGCAGCTGGCCAAAGAAATATGCACTCTGCGCGGATCATTGCGATGAACATGAGCATCACGACAATCATGTGCACTTCCTTACTGTACCAATTGCGGAACAACCCGATGCCTAGATAACGAAGCACCAACCGACCTGCATCTTCCCAACGGCTATCAGATCAATGAAGCGCACCAATGTAATGGGAGTCCGTCCGAGCGCTATCGATCTGAGCTCATTTAAGTTACTACAGCTTCACCAAAAGCGAAGCATACATTTGCGGCAACTTTCAGTTCAATTCATGTACGTAAAAAGGAATTATAGTTTTGGAATGACCTTCAGTTGGTCAAAGCGGCCATTTATAGCCGGTTTCGTACGCATTGGCCTTATGTACCGCACATGCCTTATTGATATTCATTTTGCCTTGCCATGGCAGCCAATCAGCGTTATTGGTATTGCCGTGGCGTTCTACCTGCTCTTAAGAACAACAAATTGGCCGACCGAACATGGGAAGCCCGTAAAATCTGGGGGTGGAATAGTCAACGATAGCCGCTCGTTCGGTGCCTGTAGGTAATTTCATTTGTGCAGGGCGAAAATGCTGAAGCCATTAAAAAGAGCTCATTTATCGCCACATTGCATGGCTTACTGCTTTGTTACCAATTACGTTTGAGCCGCGAGTGGGAAAACACACGGATGAGCGAATTAAGGGCAATATGCCAGGAATATTTGCGAAGAATACATTGAAAACCTCGACCAGGACTCCTTCAATATTTGAGTTCTGATGAGGTAAAACCTATGAAGCAAAGACCAACACGGCAACACAGATTCAGCCACGCACCCAAACGGCTACAAGAGTTGCGAGACAAAGGTCTGTTTGAAGACTTCCGCCATATGGAACTGGTTCATCTGATCTCGGCTTTTTATGACGGACAAGGCAAAACGAGCGCATTAAGAATTTCATTTCCACGTCAGCACGCTTCCACAGCACTTGGCTCACATTTGTTTTCTGTGGTCATTACCGTTCGGTATTATGGATGTATTCCACGATATGAGCGGAGCTGCGTTTTGGTCCGCCCTGTTTATTGTTGGTCTTGTTACTTGATTTTCTTCCTAATGGAAAAGATCGGAGATTATTCCGAAAACCCTTTGAAGGAACTACAATGATGCCAATTACAAACCATATCGCGGTATTGAAATTGACATGCGCGAAATGATAAACGACACGAATATTCCGAAAGCCATTGCTCCGGAAAATGGGTTTTCTACTTTTAAGATAGATGACACTTAAAAACAGGATATTGAGAACATTGGAGCTTACGTACCTAAGTTTGAATATCACCAGGAATTGGAAGGCAACGATGATAGAATCGTATACCAACATGCCCGATTCATATTGGAAAGAACACCTACATAGCCTCGCCGATCAAACGATTCCCCGAAGGCCAGGTGGTTATAAAGTGAACGACCAAATTGCAGGTTGTGCGCTATCGATCATTATCGATTATGCAATTTTGATGGACATCACACCTACAAGGAAATAACAGGTAACTACACCTTTAGTACGCACAGCAAAAGGCGATGCTGTACGGAATTGATGTCTTCATTAAACCCGAATCAGAGGGCTTAGGTTGGGAAGAAGGCTTTACGATTATCGAAAAGAATTATGCGAATCTTCTGAACCTTAAAGGAGTTGCGTTTGGAGGGCGGATTCGAACCATCACAAATACGCAGACAAACTCACCCCAAAAGAATACATCGATCAGGTAAGACAACGCAAGATCAAAGACCCAGTTCTCAATTTTCAGATATCCAACGACTTCCACCCTTCTAAAGTACTGAAGGGATACTTGGAGGGCGATGAAGCATCCAGCGAGTATGCTGTACTTCTGGAATGGGACAACATCTACTACGAGAAACCGAATGATAAGGCGGCTATCGTAAAGAAGGTTGTTCGATTAGGATTGGTACAGTGGCAAATGCGCCTGTACAAAGACCTCGAAGAGTTACTTCAGCAGGCAGAGTATTTCATTGATGCTGTTTCGGGCTATCGCTCAGACTTTGCCCTTTTTCCGGAGTTCTTCAATGCTCCTTTAATGGCAGAGAACAATCATATGACCGAAGCGGAAGCCATCCGAGAATTGGCAAAGCATACAGAAACCATCGTTCAGCGCTTTTCAGAGTTGGCCATTTCATATAACATCAACATCATTACAGGCAGTATGCCGCTAGTGAGAGATGGTGGCGTATATAACGTGGGACATTTATGCCGAAGAGATGGTACAATTGATAGCTACGAGAAGTTGCATGTAACGCCCGATGAGGCCAAGGTTTGGGGAATGCAAGGAGGAAACAATCTAAAAGCCTTCGACACAGACTGCGGCAAGATCGGTATTCTTATCTGCTACGACTCCGAGTTCCCAGAGCTAAGTAGATTGCTTGCAGATGAAGGCATGGATATCCTTTTTGTTCCTTTCCTTACAGATACGCAGAATGGCTACTCACGGGTACGGAACTGTTCTCAGGCACGAGCCATTGAGAACGAATGTTACGTAGCAATTGCTGGCAGCGTGGGCAACCTTCCTAAAGTGCATAACATGGATATCCAATATGCACAGTCAATGGTGTTTACGCCCTGCGACTTTGCATTCCCCGCCAACGGGATAAAGGCGGAGGCAACGCCCAATACCGAGATGATACTTATTGCAGATGTTGACATTAACATGCTGCGCGAACTGAATCAATTTGGAAGCGTGCGGAACCTGAAAGACAGAAGGAAAGACATCTTTGATCTACGAAAGTTATAGGACTTTCAATTCTTTCCAATGCACTACATCGAATATCTCCCGGTTTTCATTCTGCTAGCGTTGCTAGCGGAAATTCTTGGAACGGTTGGAGGTTTCGGTTCTTCCTTGTTCTTCGTTCCTATTGCAAGCTACTTTCTGGATTTCCACTCGGTGCTCGGCATAACGGCCATTTTTCATGTTTCCAGCAACATCACCAAGATCGCCTTCTTCCGAAAAGGATTCGATAAAAAACTGGTGATTTCGTTGGGTGTTCCAGCCGTATTATTTGTCATTCTCGGTGCATACATCAGTAAGTTTTTGGCATCCGATATCTTGGAAATAGCTCTTGCCATATTCCTCATAATAACAAGTCTTACATTTCTAATATTCAAACAGTTAGAAGTAAAACCAACCCTTGCCAATTCCATTGGTGGCGGAGTGCTTTCTGGGTTGATTGCAGGAGTACTCGGAACAGGTGGCGCTATTCGCGGAATTACCTTGGCAGCATTCAACATGAAAACTGAGGTGTTCATTGCTACATCGGCCGTTATCGACCTTGGTATTGATGCGAGTCGAAGTGTTGTTTACACGCTCAACGGATACGTGCACTACCACGATCTTTACCTCATCCCAATTCTACTGGTGGTCAGTATTCTAGGCACGTACATAGGCAAGAAAATCCTTGAACGCATTTCGCAAGAACAGTTCAAATCAACGGTGCTCGTATTAATTCTCATTACCGGACTCATTACGCTTGGTAAAGTGATCTACGACTTCAGTTGAAGATCCCAAATCTTCTAAACAAGTGATATTGGTCACGTTTGCAAAATGCGTTGCAGCATAGATTCGCGACAAATAATCAACGATGAAATCGATCTACACCCTACTACTATCTGTTTTATAACGAACGTTTTCGCACAAACCAGCTTCAACGTTTCTGAAGAAGCAACGCTTCCTAATGGTCCAAGACTTCAATCTTTTGTGGTTGGTCAGCACAACGGGAAATGGCTTTTAATAGGTGGAAGAAAGGATGGATTACACCAGCACCTTGTGCCCCGCCTCTTTTGGCTGCCGACAATAACACTACTGCATATGTGGTAGACCCGAATAGCCTTCAGGTTTGGTCGGCACCGTTATCAACCTTACCAACGGCTTTAAACGAACAGTTGCAGAGTACCAACATGGAGTTTGTGCAGCGCGATACTGTGCTTTACATAATTGGTGGATACGGTTACAGCGCTACTGCTGGCGATCACATCACCTATCCGCACCTGGCAGCCCTGTAAACGTTCCATCAGCCATTGATGCCATAATGAACAGTGGCAATTTTGCCAATACAATCCGCTATGTGAATAATACTGATATGGCTGTACGGGTGGCTATCTTCATATCTTGAACAACGAATTCTACTTGGTTGGTGGTCAGTATTTTGAGAGGACAGTACTCCTTGATAGGGCCTACACATGGCCAGGTTTTGTTGTAATACACCAGAAGCCATTCGAACTTTTGAAGTAAACGATGATGGAACCACGCTTTCCATCTCTAACTACAACGAAACCGTAGATGCTGCCAATTTGCACAGACGCGATTACAACTTGGTTCGCAGATCTTCCCGAATGGAGATTTCGGATTTACGGCATTTAGCGGAGTGTTCAGACCAGATGTGGATCTTCCGTGGCACAACTCTGTTGACATTACAACTGCAGGATACACGGTAAACAACAGTTTCGATCAACTGCTCAGTCAATATCATTCTTCGCATTTACCGATCTATGACGAAGCGAACAATGAAATGCACACGCTTTTCTTTGGTGGAATGGCGCGCTACTACTACGACCAAAGCGGCACATTGATAGATGATGAGAACGTACCCTTTGTAAAAACCATCAGTCTGGTAACAAGAGATGGAAATGGAGCCATGGTAGAACAGAATCTAGCTATTCAAATGCCTGCATTCTTGGTTCCGGTGCAGAGTTGTACCAGTGCAATCTGTAGATTATGAGAACGGAAGTACTGAATCTCAATTCATTGACCCCAAGCGAACCAAACCTTAGTGGATGATACATCTACGGTGGTATTGAAAGTACTGCGGAGAACATTTTCTTCATCAATACCGGTACGCAAAGTGTTGCCAGCAACAGACTTTTCAAAGTGTACATTACAGCCTCTGCCTCTACCGGAATTGAGGGAAATACCGTGACAGGAGAAGATGTTTTCAGTCTTCAGGTCTTCCCTAACACTGACGATTCTGCCACGGCATGCTTGTTCAGCAAATACCCTACAAGCGGAAATATTGAGGTCTTCAACCTTGCAGGTCAGGTTGTAAGAACAGTTCCGGTTGAATCCATTTTCAATAAGGCCACGCATTTCCCTATTGATCTTGTTGGTCTTGAAGCTGGAACTTACCATGTACGGTTCAACAACAACTCATTTAGCACCGGACAAACGATTATTGCCTGATAATGAATTCATGATGGCTGCTGCGTTCTTTGCCTTTTTATTCATGACGATTATCCTCTCAAATAACGTTGCATGGTGCATTTATTGGATGGTTGAAAAATCCAAAAGCACATAATGCCGACATTTAAAAAGGATTAGGCCTTCGGGCCGAAATCATTCAGGCGCTGGACGAACTAGGATTTGAAAATCCTACACCTATTCAGGAAAAAGCGATCCCACAAATTGTTAGTTCTAAAAAGGATCTGATTGCACTTGCACAAACAGGAACTGGAAAAACAGCAGCGTTCAGCTTGCCTGTTCTTCAACAGTTAGATGAAAATAGCCGCGAGATACAGTCTATTGTACTCTGCCCTACCCGCGAACTCTGTCTGCAGATCGCCAGCGACATGCAGAACTTTGCCAAATTCATGAACCTGAAAACGGTTGCCGTTTACGGTGGAGCAAGCATTGAGAACCAGATTCGCGATATAAAAAGAGGCTGCCACGTAATTATTGGAACACCAGGAAGAACAGTTGACCTTATAAACAGACGTGTACTGCGTTTACAAGACGTTCAATTCGTTGTGCTAGATGAGGCAGACGAAATGCTTACCATGGGTTTCAAGGACGACTTGGACCTTATTCTAGGCGAAACACCTGAAACGAAACAGACCTTACTGTTTTCCGCTACCATGCCAACAGGCATCAAGGATATTACCAAGCGGTACATGAAAGACCCTGCAGAGGTTTCTTCGGGCGGTCGCAACGAAGGTTCTGCCAATATCGAACATCACTATTATCTAGTAAACGCAAGAGACAAGTACGAATGCTTGAAGCGTTTGGCTGATGTGAACCCGAATGTTTACGGAATTGTTTTCTGCAGAACACGCAGAGAAACACAGGAGATTGCCGACAAATTGATGGCAGATGGCTACAATGCCGATTCGCTTCATGGAGATCTATCTCAAGCACAACGAGATGCGATCATGGGTCGTTTCCGTAAGCGGAAGATTCAACTGCTTGTAGCTACAGATGTAGCTGCAAGAGGAATTGATGTGGACGACATTACACACGTCATCAACTACAATCTTCCAGACGAAGAGGAAGTATACATTCACCGTAGTGGTCGTACTGGCCGTGCTGGTAAACGTGGTATCTCTATAGCCATTATCCATTCTCGCGAACGCAGTAAACTGAAATCTGTTGAGCGTAAACTGAAGAAGGAATTTGAACAGCGACCTGTTCCTACCGGTCAAGAGATCTGCGAAACGCAGCTTTACACCATTGTAGAAGGCCTTGGAAAGTTGAACGTGAACGAAAAGCAGATAGAGCCTTATTTACCTGCTATTATGGAACAATTGGGTCATCTTACCAAAGAAGATCTGATCAAGCATTTGGTAAGCTTTGAATTCAATAAGTTCTTGGAATACTACAAGAACGCTCCCGATCTGAATGATATGTCTGCCAAAGGCAACAGACGCGAGCGCGATGATGAGGAAGAGACAACGACCGCGATTTCGGGGACAGAGGTGGTATGATTGGACGAAACGATTCTCAAAAGAACGCGGAAGGAAATACGATGATGCTGACAAATTCACCCGATTCCACATCAATTTAGGTAAGAAAGACAATATGAATCCTGCAAACCTTATGGGATTCATTAACGAGCATTTGCGTAAGCGCGATGTAGAGATCGGCAAGATAGAGATCATGAATACCTTCTCATTCTTTGAGGTGGATAATACCTATGCCGATAAGCTAGAGAAAGACGCACAGGGTGCCGATCATCTTGGTAAGAAAGTAGCATTGCAAAGAGCAACAAGCACAGGTCCTGGATCGGGCGCTAGCGCTTATTCTGGAAGAAGCAGCGGAGGTAATAAAGACAAATTCAAAGATCGTTTCTCTAAAGGGCGCGATGCTGGAAGCAGACACGGAGAGCTGAATCGACAGGTGGCTCAATGGAAACCATGGTCGCAACACAGCCAGAAGACCTTTCTAGAGACTACCAACTCTTACAGTCGAAATCATCACAGTTACCCAACAACTGCGCACTTTAACATTCATTGGGCGAACTTGAATTTACACAATCTAGAGTAACCGAAAGTTTGCAGTTAGTAGAATCAATGGAACCCTTTTTGTTAAAGCTAAACGACATCTCAACTTATGCATCAAATCGCATTTCCAGCTGCGTCAGTTAGAAAGTTCACATTGGCTCGCTGGCTGAAGTGCTTCATTACCACATCGGCAAAAATTTTCTGCTAAGTGATTCTAGGTAAGGAGGCAAAAAGTAAAATTGTTTGTTGTAGATCGGCAGTTGATTCTCAGCTTCTTTGAATTCCTTCCCGGAAGCACCACATATTCTTCTCTCGCGCAGTTCTCCAAAGGTTTTAACGAATTCTTTCTGATGCCAATAAAGCATTCAACTCGTCTGCATTTTAGAAATGTAATCTCGAACTTTATACAGCACTTCCCTTTTCGGGCATGTAAAGACCACTGTAAAGACCTGAGATGTTCTGGGCCTAACTCCAGATACATTCCTGGCCTATCATGCCAAGTTTTCTACCTCCGGGTTTACGTCGACACTGCACTGCAACAGGGTTTGTCCTTGCTGAAACGCACATCTTTGTAAATACGGAAGACAGCATCCTTTTGCCTTCAAACTGCTTATCGATTTTGAGTACAATCTGATGTCTTGAATGGTGAACGGATCTTTATGAGCGTTCGTATCTTCTTATTCTCGAAACCAATCTTGCCTTTATGGTTATTGTACCAATTCTTTGAAAAAATCCAGAAAATCCTGATTGAAGTATGCCATAGGTAGTGTTTATTCGAACTCAAATTACGACTCCTGGCATTCCTCTTCGTATGAATGCTATACAAAGCATTTAAACCCTATGAACATAATTCAGTCTGAACATTATTCTTTGGTGTGCGCCAATTATTTTACAGTATCCTTCTGGTATTCCTCCAGTTTATCTGTTTTTGGCCAACGCCCTGAAGGACGACCCAACGGAGATGGTGACCCCTTGCCCCCGACTTTGACGGTCTGGTGCAGGATGAGAATGGGCAATCAATACCATACGCATCAGTAGCTGCAAGGTCGATGCGAGACAATTACTCGGATTTTTTGACCGCCCCAACGCTAGAAGGTAAATTTGAGATTCAACTTCGTCCTGGAAGGTATCAGCTTCAGGTTTCTTTTTCTTTCTTACCAAGTTTTGTGCAGGAAGTTGACCTCCGCGAAGCCAAATGTTGAACTCGGAACGATAACAGAACCAAAAACCGAGTTGATAGACAGAGTGGTGGTAAGGAGCGAAAGAAGCTACATGGAAATGAAGCTTGACCGAAGGGTTTTATAACGTTGGGAAAGACCCGAACAATGTTGGCAGCAATGTGCGCAGGAAATACTAGAAACAGTACCATCTGTTGAAGTTGATGTTGACGGAACAGTAAGTCTTCGTGGAAGCGAACGTTCGTATTCATTAGACGGAAAGCCTTCTGGATTAACGGGCATAAGTACCAAGATGCGCTAAAAGGCGGTACCGGGAATCTCATAGATAAGATTGAAGTGGTAACCAACGCATCGGCCAAATACGATGCGGAAAGGCGAGATCACAGACATCGTTCTTAAAAAAAGACAACAGACCGATTCGAATATAGTTCGTTCAGGAATAACGCAGGTTATCCGCACAATTATGGTGGTTCTGCGAAGCATTAATTACCGCTGCAGGAAAGTGAATTTCTTTACCAGCGTAGGCACCCCATCTCGGAACAGACCTGGTTCAGGTTATTCCTTTCAACAGTTTTTCTTGGAAGACACCTCGCTACCATACGAACGAACAGAGATCGAGAACGCTGGTGTTTCAGGCAACGGGCGTTTCGGTATCGATTATTTCATTGATGATAAGACCACGTATTGACTCTCTTCTGGAGATGCTTATACAGCCACGAGTTGGAATAACAACAACTCATCTCTTCTATACCGATATAGACGAGAATGGCGCAATTACAACAAGTTAGTAGAACAGAAGATGAAATAGAACAACAACAGAACGGTGAAGCGAACCTGAACTTCCGAAGAACCTTAAAGGCCAGTCGTGACGCCACTTGCAGATGTTAGATGGTTTAAGCGAATCTGGAAGACGGGCGCTGTTTGAACAGGGTTCTGATTACATCCTTGCAAAGAACGGACAACGCCCAGAAACGAACGCAGCTGTCATTCAGAGCAGATTGCGTTCGTCCATTTGGCGATAAGGTAAAACTGAAACAGGTTTGAAGGCTACACTGCGAGAAGAATTGACAATGATTATCGTGTTGGCAGGCAGAATGACGGCACACTTGAGTGGGAAACGCTGACTGTGACAGCAATTTCATTTTGATGAGAACGTGTATGCCGCATATGCAGTGGCAAACGGCAAAGTGGAAGCGCTTATCCATGCAGGCGGGCCGGTCCAGAATACAGTGTAACCACGGAATTGGTTAAAACGAACGAACGCAACAATCAAATGCCTAAGTTTCTTTCCAACAGCACATCTGAGCTACGATTTGCTTCCAACAATTCTGTTCCAGCTGGAGATTACAGCAGAAGCCGGCAGACCACGGTTCAGAGAGCCCAGTTCCACTGATCTTGCCGACAGCTTAGGAATTTCGTTCTGGAAATCCTAATTTTGAATCCGGTATTCACACTCTCCATTGAAGTGGGGCATCTTAAAACTTGGGACAACGGTACGCTTCCTGAGCAGTATCATTATCGCCATTCACAGTGGTGTTGTTGAACGAATATCACCTTCAGATTCAACTGGCTTTATCAATCAGTTTCCAGTTAGCAAAGCGCAAGATGCCGTGGGATTGCAGATTTAGTTTCTCTCCTACAGTTTGTTCAAATGGTGGAGAGTAATGCTCAATGCAAATGGCTTCTCTATCACAAATATAGTAACTGAAGGCCAATCTTTTACGCAGGCCCCAGCGCGCAGGAAGATTTGAGCAAATGGACTGTTTGGAAGCGTCTGGACATTTCAGACCGCGTTCATGTACTTAGCTCCATGAGAAACCGCCCCAAGGAAGGAAACCTATCCATGTATTCGTGGGATGCAGGATTGTCAGTGGATATTTCTGAAGGCAATGGAACGGTAACGTTCTCGGCTAAAGACTTACTCAATTCTAGAAGACGTTGGGAAATTGACACACCAACACTGGTTTCAACAAACGATTTTCAATGGCCAGGCCAGACAATTTACGCTGAGTTTCTCTTACAGACTCAACCAAAAGAAAAGCGCGATCGCGAGTGGTCGTGGCAGTGGTGGAGATTCTGAGAGATGGAGATTTTTGAAAGAGAATAACAGCATCACCAAATCTGGTGTTATAAAACATATGTAACATTGTATGGAAAACAATTTCCGTATCGAAAAAAAATTTTAAACTGTTATGATGATTAAAAAACTGCTGAACAAATGGCCATCAGTTAATAATAATCAAGCCTTGGGGTCTGATGGCTTTGTTAATACCACCAAACCCAACATGGTCAAAAAGTTATTGTAAAATTCAAATCAATTCATGTTAGTTATCAATTATCATCAGGATTGATACAAGTACACTTTCATCTGCGACTCGCATTTTGGAACAAAATTTCTGCATGACATCAAGCAATTGTCATTAAAATTCCAATCAACTGCTTCTGGCTTACCTATAAATCTTATAAATAGCAGAAAAATGAAGATACTTCGTCATGCGTCGAAGCTGCCTGGACTTAAGCAGATTACTCACGCTGCTAAAAACGACACACTTCGAACACACATTTCGTCAAGTAATGACAAATAACATGAAACAAATGAATCATAGGAAAGTCCCTTCAAAACTGAATGTTTTTTTTCTACCATTATCAAAGCATGAAGTTTTACAGCTGTAGAAAATAGGAGTTTTAGCTGCTTTATGATCTCTCAAGTACAGGATTGAACAGGGAAAGCCAAATGCTTCGACAGGATCTGCCTAGATGATAGGTATTAACCCTGTATTGTATTACTCAAAACGAAGGCTATTTTGATGACAGGCCAATGGGACTCTCAATGTAAAGGGAAACCGCACAAAGGCAGCTCTTACCAACATGCTACTACTTGTAAGCTACTTGGTTGCTAGCTATGGGATACACGATACATGGCATACTTGCTGGTATCTGGCTCTGCCTCTAGGTCGATTTACGTATTCCTCTATGGCAAAACCTAGCTTCATGCCATTGGCGTTGCTGGCGGTCTTCTAAGGCATAGTGGGCCGGTCACCTACTTCATCGTAATCGCCATAGTGTTCAATGGAAACGGGGCTTCTGCATGCACTATCTGGACTCTATTTCATCTGTCCCGTCCCACTTCGCCCGCTACTGGGCCAGAAGAGAAGAAGAGGAAGGGAAGAAGGAAGGAAGCTGCCATGGTGGCCAGGTGTCAGTCCAGTTGAAGTAAAGCCCCGTTGGATGGCCCGCCATTTCTGCTCCTTGGGCTGCGCTGGGTAGCCCATTATCTTCCGAAATTCTCGGTGTAATGGCAATGTCTTCTGGCTTCATTGCCGAAATGCAAGAGGGAAGTAATTGTTGCAGGTAGGTGTTGATCTGATATCATTCCTGGAGCAGCGCCTCTGCTGGCAGCTCTACTATGCTTTCAGCGCAGCAGACCACTGGTACAAACGCTTGTCCAAATCTCTACATTCATATCGAAGGTTCATTGGTCTCTGACACACCTGAAGCTGTTTCTCTTACAATCCATAGTTCAAGTAACCTTGTAGTGCCTTCTTCAGTGGCTTCAAAGAACCATTCCGTCTCTGTGGTGTGGGGTCCTTACCGAATACGAGACCGCAGATGTCACTCATTATGCGGAGCTTCCAGCATGTCCCTGTCTTCCCTTCTCCTGTAGCCTGTCTACTTCCTGGTACCAAGCGCCCACTCCGCGAGGGCCTGTTCTAGAAATCAGATTCCAGTGGTGCCACATCCATGGCATCCCGGGTTCAAGGTTCCCAGTTCTTGAAAACAGGAGGCAACATGCGGGTATACCTGCTCTGGGTCAACATTCACAACTTAATGGGTCTCTCCACTAAGGACAGAAGGGGCCATGAGCCCAGCCTAATACGCCCCTACAGAACCAGTAGAATGATACCGAAGTGATTTTCAATGCTACCATAGCTTGGTGTTTCGCCATTGATTACAAAATAACAAAGTTGAGGTATCGCCGTTATTATGCGCTTTGTCGCCCAGCCAGCTTATTTGCCGCTCAAGGACGTTTATCTTTGCATGATGGGGTATCTGTTTCTCTCTTAATACGCTGGCGAGCGGATACATGCTAGTAGATTGATGCGGACACGCATCGGAAATTGATGGAAGAACAGCACCATGCCTGCGGCTTGCAGGGCAGCTGCCACACGATACACTGGTCATCTGAATTTTCTAAGTAACATATTAGTATTGGGCACTCATTCATCACTGAATCATTGAATACAGTCAAAGGCCAAGCACTACAGCCATGAACCATTAATCGCAGAAGGTTTTCAGTAATTTTGGTGGAAGCTGAATGTGAGCAATACAGGCAAAGTGCTGAGTGCGTTTGACAATACAATGCATGTTGATATGCCATTGATGCGAACTTCCCCAACCATCAGACCTACACGTGGGCTCATGGTGCATTACGATACGCCCAGCAGTAGTAAACTGCATCATTATAAGTTACAGGAGGTCTATTTCCCTTAGGAAGGGCAGTTGATACCTATTAAGGCTGGAAGTGGTGGAGAGCACAGACCGCTACTACAGACTGGTATTGAACAAGGAGGTGCGGGTCATTTACCAGAACGACCTTCTCTCCTATGCTGCTCCAGCTCCAGAGGATAGTACCGTTACGCTGTGGGTCTTTAATCTGACCGCTTACCCAGCGCCAGCCAGAACTACTTTTTGGTGCTCCGTACCGTGGATAATGGCGATAACGATGTGCCTGGAACTGAATGCAGAGCGCGTTCCGGTACAGGCTATTGCCACCTTCGATAATGGAACGTTCAGACTAGAGAACGATCATGTGGCCATCCTGGAATTTTCTACTCCAGTTATTCAACCGGTTACTTCTACCGTTCCGGAATTCAACTTTACACGTTCGGAGTCGGGTTTTGAGGATGTGAATGCCTTCTACCACATTACCAACATGCAGGAATACATCCGGTCCTTGGGCTTCGACAATATTGTGAACTACCAGATAGCGGTTGATGTGCATGCCCTGAACGGAGCCGATAATTCCAATTTCAATTCAGGTTTCAATCCTCCGCGTTTGCAGTTCGGAGAAGGCGGTGTAGACGATGCGGAAGATGCCGATGTCATTATCCACGAATATGGCCACGCTATTATGAGCTCTGCAGCACCAGGTACGAATGTTGGAACGGAACGAAGGACCTTGGACGAGGCCATTGGCGACTACTTTGCCAGTTCTTACTCGCGCGCCATCAGCGATTTCAGATGGGAGGACGTTTTTACGTGGGATGGTCATAATCAGTATTGGCCCGGAAGAAGTTCGGTAAGTACAGACCACTATCCAGAAGACCTGAACAACAACATTTACACCGATGCTGATATCTGGGCTGGAACGCTCATGCAGATATGGGGCGATATTGGCCGCGAAACCACCGATGCCATTATGATACAGGCTGGTTACAGCTTTTCCAGTAACATGACCATGCGCCAAGCGGCAGAGCTGTTTGTGCAGGCAGATACCATCTTGTTCAATGGGGTACATGGCACACCAATACTCGATCGCATGTGCCATAGGGGCCTTTTGGTATGCAATGTGGGTATAAACGATGCAACAGATACTCAGCGCGCTTTCGAGGTGTACAATACGGCAGGTTTCAGCAGTGGCACAGCAGCAGTGCGCGTAGTGGCCGCAGAAGAGTTTACGGCCAGATTGTACAATGCGCTTGGACAACTACTACTTACCGAAACGGCTGCTTCTGGTCAATTGGAGTTGCAGTCTGACGGGTTGCTGGCAGGTGTTTACCTCTTGGAAGTTACCACGGGTAATGCAAGCTCTACCGTGAAGCTGATCAAACATTGAGTTCAACCAACGACCTTATTTCCATTCTGACCCCTGTTAAGAATGCAGGACCGTATCTGCACGATTGCCTGCTTTCCATCCAACAGCAAACAGAAGGTAACTGGGAGCTGATAGCGGTGAATGATGGTTCTACCGATGACAGCAGGGCCATTCTGGATGAATTTGCTCTTAAAGACCCGCGCATCCGTGTTCTGGAGAACAACGGAACAGGCATCATCCCTGCACTGAGAATGGCTTATGCCAACAGTAGCGGGCAGTTCATTACGCGTATGGATGCAGACGACATCATGGCTGCGAACAAGTTGGAGATACTGAAACACAAGCTGATGGTTAATGGCATGGGCCATGTGGCTGTTGGCTTGGTAAAGTACTTTTCGGCAGATGGCGTAAAGGAGGGTTATCGACATTACCAAGGTTGGCTCAACCACCTTACCGCTTCGGGCACCAACTATTCCGACATCTACCGCGAATGCGTGATACCATCTCCATGCTGGATGACCTTCCGTGAGGATCTGGACAACTGTGGTGCCTTCAATTCGGACCAATACCCCGAAGACTACGACCTCACCTTCCGCTTCTTTGCCAACAACATCAAAGTGATTCCATGCACCGATATCATCCACCATTGGCGCGACCACGGAGAGCGTACTTCCAGAAACCATCCCAACTATGCCGATAACCGCTTTCTTGAACTCAAACTACATTGGTTTCTGAAGCTGAGCCACCGCCCCGAAAGGCCGCTGGTGGTTTGGGGCTGCGCCAAAAAAGGGAAGATCATTGCACGATCGCTGCTAGATGAAGGGGTTGATTTCCGTTGGATATGCAACAACCCGAACAAGATCGGTAAGCATATTTACCACACCTTGATAGAAGATTTGGGTGTAATGGATGAACTCCAAAACCCGCAGGTAATTGTAGCTGTGGCCAATAAGGACCAACAGGCCGAGATACGCGAACAGTATAACGAGACTTTGTTCTGGTTCTGTTGATTTGAATGCACGCATTGTATATCTTCATGCCCCTATGAAGAAACTCCTCTCCCTCCTATTTGCCATATTCATCGGCTATGCCTCTTTCGGCCAAACCTATGAGCAGCGCAAAGCGCAGTATATGGACAGTGTAATGACCAACGATTACACGGATGCCATTATGATCCAAGCGTTTCAGAACGACCCCGTTAACCAGCAGCATCTCGATGAGATCTACGACCAATTCGGTGTGCGTTCAACCATCGACTTCGTGCTGGTGGAACTGGTTCGGGTCATGTACCTTACAGATGGCAGTTACGATGCGCAGATCTTGGCGCAGATGGAAACGCTCCCTTACTGGATAAACGATGGAGATATTCTCCACAACCATTGGACAGAGAACCACATGATCATGTGGATGAGCTGCGAATGGCTGATGCACGAGCGTCATGGCTGGGAAATAGATGATAACCTCAAACAGCGTCTGCTCCACTTCCTCAATCTTAAATTGGAAGTTGGATTCTACGAGTTCTTTTCCAGCACCTACTTCCCATTCACCCTTTCTGGGTTGATGAATTTGGCAGACTTTGCCGAGGACCAGGAAATCCGCGATAAATCGGAAGCCGTGGCCAGAATACTGCTCTCCAAGTTCATGCTTATGGCTAATTCTGAAGGCGTGTTCTACCCAGCTGCAGGCAGAAATTATGCAGGCAGATACACAAAACCGTATGAACAGACGCACAACGCCATTATTTACCTCATATCCGGCCGTGGACCTTGTCCTTCTAAGGATTACGACAGGGCAGATTTCCTTGCCACCAGCAGCATCGATTTTTCAGACATTGAAAGCGAGTTTGTGAGTACCCTCGATACGGTTTTCAGCTTTGGGCATAGTCCGGAAGAAGCACTCATCAAGCATGATAGCCTCTATTACGTTGATGAGTTGATGATGCAATGGAGCAGCGGTATGTATTTCCATCCTTACGTAGCCGAGCACACTGCTCAACTGTTGGTAGATTCCAATTTCTGGGGCCACGAGAACTTTACCGATCTGGCCATTCTCTCCACATTCCCGCCATCGCAATTCACTGCCATTACAACCGAGGCCGATGAGATGTCGGTAAGCAGAACCGATTGCGGAGCAGAGATAGCCCTTTTCAAGAACGATGAGATCGTGCTCACCTCCATTCAAGATTACTGGAAAGGCAAGATCGGTTACCAGCAGTGGCCCATAGCTGCAAATGTAGGCGGTTCGGCCGTTTACACCGCCTCGGGCCCTGTAAATCCCGATTGGCAAGCAAGAAACAACAGCAACTTCAACGAGCATCTTCCTTATGTGGCTCAGCAGTCGAACATGGCGCTGGTCATGTACAGGCCGCAGTCGGTTTCGCCTATACTGCCGTTCAACAACAAGGATGTTGCCCTGCATTGGATAGATGATGATTACGATAGTATTGATGAGAACGGCAACTGGCTATTCGGCAATAAGAATGAGAATTACATAGCTGTGAGACGTGCATGTATTGGAGAGATCAATGGGGTAAGAGCCTGCCAAACAGATGGCGGACAAACGTGGGTTTTCATTGTAGGTAACGAAGCCATGTACAACTCCTACGCTGATTTTCAGACGTTGTGGAAGCACCGGTGCCTCCCGAACAATGGACCACCAACGAAGAGGAGATTCCACCTACTACGCACGCGCGTATCGTTTGATGGAATGGACCACTGACCGCGCCGTGGGGTCCGGAAACACCTTTCACCAGTGGGATGAGCAGAAGCCACTGGTAGATTGATGGTTCATCCGAATCCATCTCAGGGCATCTTCAATAAACATGCCACACATAGGCAACGCGAATCAATTCAATTGCAGGTATTTGACGTGCTCGGAAACCCGATTGTTGAACAAACTGCGAACGGTGCTCAGAACCCGTTAGACCTTCGTCTGCATGCAGACTGGAAGCTACTTGTCCAGGTTGTTCACAATGGCGAAATCTGGACAGGAAGACTACTGAAACTCCCTTTAGACTCTGACCAACTAAACCGAGCAGACCCTTCCTTCGTCAGGGAAACAAATGAGTACCGGTAAAGCTTACTGCTTGCTTCTTTCGCTGAAGTCGGTCTCCGAGCACAGCTGAAGTGGAATCGTTTAAAGTTGAATCAGGGTCAATCCTATTGAACTTCGTCATTTTTAAGAATCGCCAACTCGGATTGAATGATTCAACGCTAAACGACTTTCTTATCTCTTACAACCTTGATTTGCTTTTCACCATTACGGCTCTTTCACAAACTGAAATCGTTCCCAATATATGAGATAGTGACATTGATATTTTCCGGTGAAGCTTGCGTGGTTTCAGTACCTGATTCTGCTCATGTTCTGAAAGCTGCCTGTACTATTTGTCAGCGCCTGTATATAGAATCCGTTTTGCCCGATTGGTGATTATATACACGAAGTAATTGTGGGTCCCCATTGGTTTCTATCTGATTGGACACAAGAATCGCACCAAATATAATTTTTATGAGGCCTTCGTTAAGTGAAACAAACGAAGTCTTTGAGAAGTTTGCTGCCTGCTCTGCTGGGTTGTTTGCCCTGAGCACAGCCAGTGCCAAAAGCGCCCCGCAAAGAATCTCTGACTGACTAATTTTGAGACCCTTCCCAGTCAGGGAAACAATTGAGTACTGAAAAGCTTTACTGCTTGCTTCGCTGAGGAACGAAGCGTCCTCACGAAGAAATCTCAGAACTGGGGTCTTGAGACCCTTCCTTACGTCAGGGAAACAAAAAGACTTCCCAGAGTTAGAAACTGCTTCTGCCGATAGTTGCCTGAGCACAGCCAAAGAAAAGCGCCTGCAAAGAATTCTGACTGACTAAAGGTCCTGAGATCTTCCTAAAAATAGCAAACAAATGAGTACTGAAAAAGCATTGCTTGCTTCGAGGAATCCTGGGAGCAGTCCTCACGAAGAATCTCTAAACCAAAACTTGAGACCCTCTCTAAGTCAGGGAACAAAGGATTGCAGAGTTTGCAACTTGCTTGCCGGAGAGTCGTGGTTCTGAGCACAGCCAAAGAAAAGGTCCTGCAAAGAATTGACTAACTAGTTCCGAGACCCTTCCTTCGTCAGGAAACAATGAGTATCGAAAGTAATGCTTGTTTCTGCTGATAACAGAGCGCTAGTTCTTTCACGAAGAATCTCTAAACTGCACTTGGAGACCCTTCCACGTCAGGGAAACAAAGACCCTGTGTGAAGTTTGCAACCCTTTGTTTCTTAGTTTGAGAGTTTGTTCCTGAGCAATGTTTTCAGCATGGTAAAAGTGTCTCACGAAGAATGAATTCTTAGTCACCTTCCAAGTGTTAGGAAACAGCTGGAGATCAATCTAAATACGAGACCCCTCCTTTCAATAAAAGAAGTGATATATCAGAAAGACAAAAAGGCAAGAATGCCTGTATCGGTTCACATCGGGCTGAAAGTAAACAGCGGAAACTCTGTCTGCGTTCACTTCCTGAACGATCTGAAAATCTGCGCCTGCTCCTTGATGCTGCTGGCACCACCCATCTTCTCAGAACGATCGTATTTGCTGTGGCTGGTCCGAAACTGCCACAAGTGGGTATTCCGTCCTAACAGCAGCTATCCTGCAGGGTCCAAGGCTTTGGGCAAGGACCTGCGGCAGCATCTACCTTCTCTATCGCGGTGCTTAATGGTAAATGGCTATCATGCACAGTACAGTGATACCGGAACCGCTTGCGCCGCACCAACCCGACTCGTACATGCCCTGATAACGCGCAGGCACCACCTGGTTTTACAATGAAGTGGCTGGCTCCGAATACCCGTGGCCACCACGCCTCTCTGCGGCCCTACCCGCTCACTTACCCTGCGCCATAAGCGATACGCCCGCTCAAACGAACGGAAATCGGGGTAATTGAGCAACGCATCTGCATTCAGAATACCTACTAGTCCCACGTGGTCGAAATCGAGGCCTTTGGTAACCATTTGCGTACCTACCAGAATATCAATGCGCTTCTCTTCAAAGTCGGAGATGATGCGGGTATAAGCGTGCTTGCCTCGCGTGGTATCCATGTCCATTCTTGCCACAACGGCACTCGGAAAATGAAGAGCCAACTCCTCCTCTACCTGCTCCGTTCCAAAGCCTTTGGTCTTGAGGTAAGTAGATTGGCAATTGGGGCACACATGCGGCACTTTATCGGCATGACCGCAATAGTGGCAACGCAGGTCATTGCTGTACTTATGGTACGTCAGCGAGATATCGCAATTGATGCAATCGGGTACCCAACCACACCCGTTGCATTGCACAAAACTGGAATAACCGCGTCTGTTCTGAAAAATGATGACCTGCTGCCTGCGCAGCAGCGTTTCGTTAATGCGCTGCAAGAGTTGAGACGAGAAAGGGCCTTTCATGCTCTCGGCCTTGCGTTCTGAACGCAGGTCGCTTATCTCTATGTGGGGTAACTGAACGCCACCATAACGCTCGGAAAGATGCACCAAGCCTATTCTCCCCTTTTTACCGTTGAAATAGGCTTCAATACTTGGTGTTGCCGAACCGAGCAACAGCTTGGCTTCGTGTTGTTTACAGAGGTAAGCCGCTGCATCTCTGGCATGATAACGTGGTGCAGGATCGTGCTGCTTAAAGGTGTGTTCGTGCTCTTCATCCAAGATAATGAGCCCCAGCTTTTTGAAAGGCAAGAACAGCGAAGACCGCGCGCCAAGAACCACATCGTAGGGCTCGTGACTCAGCTGCTTCTTCCATACTTCCACCCGTTCGTTATCGCTCATCTTAGAGTGATAAATGCCCACTTTATCGCCAAAATGCTTCTGCAAACGCTGTATGATCTGTGCAGTAAGGGCTATCTCTGGCAGCATATAAAGTACCTGTCCGCCTTGGCTAATATGCTCCTGTATCAGCTGAATGTAGATCTCTGTTTTACCGCTACTAGTAACGCCATGCAACAGTGCCGCACCTTTGCTATCGAACAGCACGTTCAATTCATCAAATACCTTCTGCTGTTCCGCTGTAAGCACAATATCCTCTGTGGCCCACGCATCGGTGTCTATCAGGCGCGAAACTTCCAGTTCGCTCTTCACCAAGATTTCCTTCTTTACCAATTGATCTACAGCAGCAGCTGATATACCGTTGTCCGATATCAGAACCTGCCGTTTTACAACGCCCTTCTCCTTGCCTGTTTTAGAAGATTGAATGAACTGCATCAGGGCTTCCAATTGTTTTGGCGCCCTACCAAGTGCATCGAACAATTCTGCCATTTTACTCTTGTCCTCCAACCAATCGGCCAAGCGATAAATGACCTCTGTTTTGGGTTTGAATTTGTGCTGCAATTCTTCATACTGCACCACGATCTGTTTGGCAACTAAGGAACGTACGGTGGCGTGTATGTGCGTTTTGCGGATAAGTCCGCCAATGTCATCCAAGGTGAGGAAGGTGTTGTTCTGCAACGCCTCCAGAATATCCATCTCTTCCTCGCTCAGTTCATCCGTCTCCCCGGCATAATCGGGGTGAATGGCCAAGCGACTTTCGCTCGAAAGCTTTAATCCAGATGGTAAAGCAGCCTGCATGGCATCGCCCAAGTGGCAGAGGTAATACTCGCGTATCCAGTTCCAGAATGCAAGTTGATGACCGAATACAACGGGTTCGTCATCCAAGAGTTCTTCCAAGTACTTGGCCTGGTAACTTGTAGGTGGTCTATCGTGGCGGTCAGCAATAATTCCGGTGTAGAGCTTCTTTCTCCCGAATTGCACCACCACACGCTTGCCAACGGCCACTTCGTCCTCAAGATTGCGCGGAACACGGTACGTGAAAGTACCCGCCAACGGCAGCGGCAATATTACTTCAACGAAAAGCGCCAATGAAGACATGGCGGCAAGTTACCGCTAGCAGTTTTGGAAACAATGAAATGTGAATAATTCTGCTATGCCGCCAGAATTTCTGCCAACTTCAGGAATGCAGGGTTTATCTTATCGTGGTGCTTGATGGCCTGCTCGAATGGGGTGTATTGGAACTTCTTATCTACGATGCCTACCATTACTGAGTGTTTGCCTGCCATCAGGGCATTTACGGCTTCGTTACCAAGCTGAGATGCCAGCATTCTGTCTAAGGCAGAAGGGCTTCCGTCCACGTTGCTGATGCCCAAGAATGGAAACACGTGTATCCTTATTGTGGCAGTCAACTCCATACACTGGCTATCTTGTGAAACCATGTGTCCTCTTCAAACACTCAATGGCTGGTATACTGCTCTTCTTGCGCGTGTAAGCTGCCCGAAGGTTATCAACCAGCTCTTCTAAGTTGTTATGCACCTCTGGGTAAAGGTGTTGCTCGCCCAACGCCTACCTGCTGAGCGTAAAGCGATAAAGCCTGCATCTTTTCCCATTTCTCCACAAGAAAAGAATTTACCATTGCGAAGCTGCTGTATCCTTTATCTTATCTACGGCTTCTATCACGTTATTCAGTGCCGTATCGTAACCAATGGTGTAATCGGTGCCTATCAGGTCGTTATCAATGGTTCCTGGTAGGCCTATAAACGGAATATTGTGCTCTTCGGTAAAGACCTTGGCGCCCGCAAAGGTTCCATCTCCACCTATGGCAATGATTCCTTCAATATCGTATTTTCGGATATTATCGAAAGCCTTCTGGCGACCTTCCTTAGTCAGGAATTCCTTGCTCCGCGATGATTTGAGTATGGTACCTCCCCGTTGAAGTATGTTACCTACCTCATCGCTACCGAGGAGTTTAAATTGATCCTCTATCATGCCTTGGTAACCGTGCATGATTCCGTAAACTTTGATATTGTAATGCAGGGCTGTTCTAACCACCGCTCTTATGCAGGCATTCATTCCTGGAGAATCTCCTCCGCTTGTAAATACCGCTATCGTTTTCATGCCTTAAATCTCCACTATCTCAAATGGAATCTTTACTACTTGTTTGAAAGATTCGCCATCGGCAATATTGTCTTCATCTTCTGCTTCGCATATCCAACGGACACTGAATTCATTACCATCATCATTGAGGTCTTTAAGTAGATTGAACAGTCCCATTAATCGAATGAATGAACCTGTGTTATAGTAATCCAGATTAACATCGAAGGTGGCCTTAACACTCTTTCCTGAGAAATTGGAACGGAGCCATCTTAGAACAGGTTCGTAGAACATTTCTGAGTTCTCGGGCATGGAACGTCCTTGAATAACGAATTTCAACTCCGTAGCGTCAAAGATGATCTCTGGAGACAGTTCTGTGGGTTGAATGTGTAGTTTTTCGCTCATCTGATGATTCAAATGTCGGAAGTAAAACGATTATAAGTTCTGAAGGTTCAGCAAGAAAACGATTTACGTTTTCAATTTCGGATCGGTAGCATCTCGCAATCCCTCTCCCAACAGGTTATAGACCGCCACGGTAACAAAGATGGCCAAACCCGGGAAGATGACTAACCACCACGCAGCGTAGTTCTGTCTTCCAGAACTGATGAGCGAACCCCAGGTAACCACGTCTGGCGGAACGCCTACTCCAAGGAAAGATAGACTCGATTCAATGAGAATAGCCGCTGCAACACCAAAGGCGATGGCTACTAACGCTGGAGCTACTCCATTTGGCAAGGCATGTTTGAAGATGATACGCGCCTCGCTGAATCCAAGCGACTGACCTGCCTGGATGTATTCCAAGTTCTTGATTTTCAGGAATTCTGCACGGGTAAATCGGGCAATGCCTGTCCATCGTGTAAGACCTATGATCAACATCAGGTTCACGATAGATGGCTTGGCAACCGCGGCAATGGAGATGATAAGAACCATGCCTGGAATGGATATGAGAATCTCTATCATTCTAGAAATGAATGAGTCTACTGGGATGTTGCGCGTTGATCGAAGCAACGGCAGTTTACCTACCAATTTCCCTATCCAATAGAACAAATAGCAAACAGCCGTAAAAATGAGAATACTGACCAAAAGCTGCAGTAGAAGCGCTGCACCAGAAGTACCAATGGCATCCGAAAGCATGTCGCCTCTAAGCATAAATGCATAATAGTACGCCAAAACCAAACCAACTATAAAGGTGTAGAACTGACCTCGGGTTGTTCTCAGTTTGTTATCGCCAAAATAGCCTGCAAGTGCACCCAGCACAAGACCAATTAAGGTTGCAATTCCCATCGAGAGAATGCCAATAGTAAGTGATATACGCGATGCGTGAATAAGCCCAGAAAGCACGTCCTCCCCTTTCTCAGTTGTTCCCAAATAATGACGAAACCGAGCAGGCATATCAATAATTTCGCCCGTTGGTGTTTGAAAATACTGTTCGCCAGACGGAGACTTGTAATCGGAATTGAGATAGTCTGATCTGTTTGGTGCATAAGGAACCGGAGCCCAAAGCACTGACTCCAATTTCATTTGTTTCCACTTGGCAATGTCTAGCTGAATCTTTTCTACCGATCCGTTCTCCAATTCCAACTCATACACATTCTCGAAAGAAAATGCGGGGAATAAGGTGTGGCCTTTGTAGCTCGCGTAAAGCGGTTGATCGTTGGCAATCAATGGCGCAAACAATGCAATGCACGCCAAAACCCCCAATATCCACAGCGAAATGTATGCTGGTTTGTTCTTTTTGAACTGCGACCAAGCGTACTGCCTGAAATTGAACTGCGATGTAGCTGTTTGTCCGCTCATCTATTTGGAATAACTGATTCGTGGGTCTGCAACTGCATAAAGAATATCTGAAACAAGGTATCCGACCAAGGTCAAAACCCCTGTTATGGTCAATACAGCTACAACCATCGGATAATCCTGATTTACAATAGCTTGGAACACCTCATTTCCCATTCCCGGAATCGTGAAGATCACTTCCAATACTACCGAACCTCCAATGGCAATAGGAAAGATATTGGCAAAGACGGTGATGATAGGCAGCAATGCATTTCGCAATGCATGCTTGTAAACCACTGTTCTTTCCGATAAACCTTTTGCACGTGCAGTTCTGATGTAATCCTGATTGACGATCTCTAGCATGGAAACACGCATGGTTCTAGAAAGGAATGCGAACGAGCCGTAGGTGTAACTGATAATAGGAAGAATCAAGTAAGGGAAACGTCCGCTCCAAACTTCGAAAAATGAAGCACCTTCTGGGAAACCTCGCACAGGTTCAACTCCCGATGCCGGGAACCAATGCAGCACATCTGGATTAGCAAAGGTCATTAACAGAACCGTTGCTGCAAAGAATCCAGGTATGGAGTAAAGAATGAATACAATGATGGATGAAATTCTATCGAACCGAGAATCTTTATGAACTGCAGACTGAATTCCCAACGGAATACTGACCAGATAACCTAAAACCACCGAAACCATGGTAAAGAAGAACGACCAGAAGATCTTGGTGGCAATTACCTCGCTGATCGGCATCTTGGTTCGGTAACTGGTACCAAAATCGCCTCTGATAACACCTTTGGTAAACTCAGAACCTTTACCAGTTACCCAGTTTCCATCACCGAATATCCATCTGTGGTATTGATTATTCGGGTAGAAATTGACCACCGGAACAAACACTCGCCAAGGAGTTGCCGTTTGCCTCACTGCTTCCAGCTTTTCTTTTACAATGTCCAGCTTGTCTGACAAAATGGTCATGTAAGGTGCACTGTAGATCTCGCTCAAGGTTTCCAACTTGGCGTTGATCACTGTTTCGTTGTAGGTAGCTTTTAGCGCAGAAGATTCGAAATAGCTTTGGTTGATGTCTTGCTTCACCTTATCAACGGAATATCCCATTGCCATGGTGCTATCTACTTTGATGCTACCATGTGCGCTGTTCAATTCGTCAATTGCTGAGTAGTAAGCAGCAATGGCTTCCCAATTTCCGTATTCGCTGGTAAGTCGGGATAGCGCATTTCGCTCATTCCTATCGTACACTCTATACAGCGTATCAGAGTGTGCAAGCGTATTAAGACTGAAATAGAAGATCGGAAGATCCAGTCCCAATTTCTTACTCCAAAACTTTTTCTGTTCTATCTGATTGGCCGTTTGAGAGCCTATCTCTCCTCCACTTTGCGCGGCAGACACCATTCTTTCCACTGGGTCTCCTGGAGCAGAAACCATGATGACAAAACCCAAGAGGGTGATTGCAATCAATGTTGGAATGAAAACGAGTATTCTACGAAGAACGTACTTAAGCATGGGCCTTAACTAGTACTGCTATCTGATTCTGATCAATGAGCATCGCCTGTTGGTGCAGCAATGGAACTGTTACTCAACAATTTGAGGTTATTAAGCAATACACCTGGACGCTCGAAGTACATATCAGCATTACCAAAACGCTTGTGAATCACGTTTCTTCTTGTTGATGCAAACAAGAAAACGTAAGGCTGCTCATCATAAATGGTTGCCTGTAGTTCCTGAACCATAGGAATACGCTTTTCCATATCCAATTCATACTTCAACGAATCGATAAGTGCATCACTCTTAGCATCACCGAAACCCGTGAAATTAGACCCTTTTGAAGCCCAAGACTCCGTGTGCCATATCTGTGTGAAATCTTCTGGAACCGATGATCCTGCCCAAGCAGCAAGCATTGCATCGAACTTGTGATTCCGTGCTCTATCGTAATGAACAGAAAAATCCAACGGAACAATGTTGCATTTCAATCCTGCTTCGTACAAAGCTTCAGAGATCATCTGCGCCTCATCTCTCCAAGCAATAGAGGTAGTCATGTAATGTAGATCGAATTCAAAACTCAACTTTTCTCCGTCCACAACCTTGTCACGGATATTATCACCATCTGTATCGGTCCAACCTGCTTCTTCAAGCAGTGCCTTAGCTCCTTCCACATCGTGCTGCAGAAGATCCAGATCATTATTGTACTCCTTTTTAAGTGGTGAAACTGGTCCTACCATTCGTTTGTTCTTGCCCTTGTTAAGTACCATATTGATCTGATCAACAGGAACCAACAGACCAACAGCTCTTCTTACGCGCTTATCGTCAAAGAACTTCTTATGCTCTACCCCATCAGGTCGGCAATTGAATGCCATGTATGAGTAGTTGTAGGTATTGGTAAAACGTGAGTGGTAGTTTGCGTTGAACTTCTCGTCCTCCTGCAATTCCAACAGTTTCTTCACACTTAAGTAGGTAGAAGCGTCTAGCGCCTGAGTTTTGAACTCCAAACCCTGAGAGTTAGGGTCTGTGTTGATCTTGAAAATGATCTTCTCTGGATAAGCAGTCTGATACTCATTTGGCTCTACAATATCAGCCGTCCAGTGATTCTTCTTTCTTACCAATGTGTAAGACTGACCTGGCTTCCACTCTACAAATTCGTATGGACCCATTCCTACAAGGAATTCTGGCTTTCTGCTGTACTTGGCATCATTGAACTCCGTTGCCCACGCATTAAGATCGGCATGAGCATCAGAATCAAAAGCAGGGTCATCCAACTGAGCAAAGCTGTACTTTCTCATTGTTTTGTTCGGATCCCAATATGTTTCCTGTAGCAATGGATAATCCGTCAAAAAAACAATGTTTTGGATGTACTTCTTCTTCATCAGGAAGGTGATCTTACGGGGGTTCTCCTTGTCTATCACTATGTCCTTGATATTCTCTACATACGGCTTAGCGTGAGGATTATTTGTTAGTGGGCATTTAACAGCTTTGAAGGTGAATATCACGTCTTCTGCCGTCAATTGCGTTCCATCATCCCATCGTGGTTCATCCCGTAACTCGTAAGTGAACGCTAACTCATCATCCGAAACAATAGGACCACCTTTAACAACACCAGGTCTTGCTCCTTTCAGCTCAACAATATCGCTGGCCATCAGATAATCCTGCGTGTAATTGTGAATGAAGGTTTTCGATGCTGAATTTCCATTTGTAGGATGCATATCATCTGGCTCTCCTATATCGTGAAACACAACAGTATTTTCCTTAGACCATGCAGGATCTATTTCTGTTGCATCAGCAACCTCTATGTAGGTCAGGTCTCCAGCTTCTGCCACTTTATTGTCTGCTCCAGTTGCGCTGTCGTCAGAATTTCCTCCACCGCAAGATGCGAGGCTTACTACAGAAGCAGTCATTACTGCAATTGCCAAATGGTTACGCTTGATCATTTTTATTCGGTTAAATAAGATTTTACGAAGGTGTGCAAATATAACATTAGCTACATCTTTCGGGCATTGATATTGGTTTCTTGTGCTCAGCAAAAAAATCTAATTCAGCAAACTATTTTATGTTGGGCAGAAATAAAACTATTTATACTTTTGCAGCCCGCTCTCAAAAAGGTGTATGAGCACCTTGCAGAAGTAGGTTCTTTACACATTGGAGAGGTGGGTGAGTGGCTGAAACCAACGGTTTGCTAAACCGTCGTGCTGTGAATGCGGCACCGAGGGTTCGAATCCC
>JAGYJL010000034.1 GCA_018402015.1 Flavobacteriales bacterium
TCTGGCCTTTGTTTGGAACGCGATGGTAAGCTGCTCGACCGCTTCAAAGGCCGCGTCATGTTCCCGATACATAACCTTTCGGGCCGTGTGATCGCCTTTGGCGGACGTACGCTTCGCAACGATAAAAAGGTTGCCAAGTATATCAACAGTCCGGAGACGGATGTGTACCACAAGAGCAAGATCGTTTACGGTATCTACCAGGCCAAATCGGATATAATCAAGCAGGATAACTGCTTTATGGTGGAAGGTTACACCGATGTGATCTCGCTACATCAGGCGGGCATCCATAACGTGGTTGCCAGTTCGGGTACGAGTTTAACGGTAGATCAGATCCGACTCATTAAACGCTATACGAACAATCTCACCATCATGTACGATGGCGATGATGCGGGTATAAAAGCATCGTTCCGTGGAATTGATCTTGTGTTGGAAGAAGGCATGAATGTTCGCACCGTGCTTTTTCCCGATGGCGAAGACCCCGATTCGTACAGCAAGAAGTTGGATGAGGTTGAACTGAACGAGTTCATTCAGAACAATCAGAAGGATTTCATCCAATTTAAAGCGCAATTATTGGCCGAAGAAGCCAAAGGCGACCCGATACGAACAGCCGCGCTTATCAAAGACATTATCAGTTCCATTGCACTGATTCCAGACCCTATTACTAGAAACCTCTACGTACGTCAATGCAGCAGCATTATGAACATGGACGAAGAGGTACTGATGATGGAACTCAATCGGAACCGCAGAAAGAACTTCACGGAAAAACAAAAGCGGGAACACGGCAATTTCTCTGAGCCCGCAACTCCAGAAGAACCAACCATTACGCGTAGGAGCAACCAAGAACTCAAGAAACGCGATGCGGATTTCCAAGAACGCGACATCATCCGTATTCTAATGGTCTACAGCCAGCAAAACATCCATTTTGATGTGTGGGACGATGAAGAGGAAAAGGTGATCGACACCGAAGAAGTGAACGTGGTTGATTTTATAGTTACCGAGATTCTTGAAGATGAACTTGGCTTTGAAAATCCATTGTTCAAGAGAGTGTTTGATGAATTTGCACAGATGCTGGAAAAAGAACAGATTCCAACCGAGCAGCATTTCATCAATCATCCCGACCCAGAGATATCGACCTTGGCGGTAAACTTCTTTGCCCAGCCGCACACCGTAAGCGAGCGTTGGAAGGAGCACAACGTAATCGTGCTTACTGAAACCGATAAATTGAAGCAGTCTATTCTTTCTTCCATAAATGTGTTGAAGCAACGGAAGATGGAAAAAATGATCTCTGAGCTGAAATCAAAGCTCAAAGAACTACAGGATTTCGATGAGCAAATGAAGGTTCAGGAGGTTCTGAAACGCTACTTGGATGTTTACAACAAACTGTGCAAAGAAACAGGTACGGTAGTTATCAAGTAAACTTGATATCCTTCACATTCAACTGAAGATAAACCTTGTCTTTCCAATGGTTTTCTTCGATGGTGTAGGCCATATCGAAGGTTTTTCCAGAAGCCAATTCCGAGTACATTTTCCCCATTTTAAAGGCAACAGCCTGAAGCATGGTATGTGGAATGTCGCGTTGTTTGGGTTTAAACCGGAGGTGCGAATCATCTGCGCCCATTGTTCTGGCGTCCTCAGCAATCAAATTCCGAGAAACGAACACTGGATTCATGTTGCCAGGGCCGAATGGCGAAAATTGTTTGAGCAACGACATGAACTTTGGCGTGATCCTATCGAGGTCGATCTCTAAATCGATATTGAGTTTGGGTGTTAGTTGATGCTCTTCGATCCGCGCAGCAACCACTTCCTCAAACTTTTCGCGAAAGGCGCTCACATTCTCCAGACTCAAACTCATACCGGCCGCATATTTGTGCCCACCGAACTGCTCTAGCAGGTCTTCGCAGGCCAATAGGGCCGAATGCACATCAAAATCGTGTACCGAACGTGCAGAACCTGTGGCCTTCCCTTCCGATTCTGTCAGTACAATAGTGGGTTTATAGTGCTGCTCAATGAGTCGAGAAGCAACAATTCCAACAACGCCTTTGTGCCAATCGGGATTGAACACTACCGTGCTACGACTTTCCTTGTAGAAGGCGTCCGATTCTAAGATTTCCAGCGCACTTTCGGTTACCGATTTATCCAGATCTCTGCGTTCGGTATTGTATTTGGAGATTTCGGCCGAAAAGTCAAGCGCCTCGTTCAGGTCGTCAGATATAAGTAATTCCACAGCCCGTTTGCCAGAAGCGATGCGACCAGCAGCATTGATTCTTGGCGCTATCGTGAAAACCACATCACTGATGGTCATCTCCCGATTCATCTTTGTGTATTCAAGCAAAGCGCGGATCCCTGTTGATGGGCTGAGGTTTATCTGCTTGATTCCGTAGGTTGCTAAAATTCGGTTCTCGCCAGTAATAGGAACAATATCTGCAGCAATGGCAACTGCTACGAGGTCGAGTTTCGCGGTCAACCGATCAAAATCGGCATCATTCTTTTCGCAATAGGCCTGCAAAAGTTTAAACCCAACGCCACAACCGCACAACTCCTTGTACGGATAGCTGCAATCAGCTTGCTTTGGATCGAGGATTGCGTGTGCCGCGGGTAATTCGGAACCAGGTAAATGGTGATCACAGATAATGATGTCTATTCCCAGCTCATTGGCATAAGCAACTTTATCAATGGCGCGAATACCACAGTCGAGCGCAATGATAAGGCTGATTCCGTTTTCATTCGCGTAGTCAATTCCAGCAAAAGACAGCCCGTAGCCTTCCTTATACCGATCTGGAATATAGAAATCGGTCTGCCCAAGGTCATTTAAAAAGCTGTAGACCAAGGCTACGGAAGTGGTTCCGTCTACATCGTAATCGCCATAGATCAGCATCTTCTCTCCATTTCCCAATGCCTCTTCCAACCGCGAAACGGCCTTGTCCATGTCCTTCATCAGAAATGGATCGTGCAGATCATTGAACGATGGTCGAAAAAACGACTTCGCCTCATCGAAATCGGTAATTCCACGATTGATCAGTAACTGCGCCACATCTTCCTTCACTCCCAACTGCTCGCAAAGGCTTCCAACCTGTGCTGGATCTGGTAGGTCAGCATATTTCCATTCGGTTTCAAGCATAGTCCGAAGTTACGAAGGGTCAATTCAATTTTCTCGGCACAAAACTATATTGCGCAAAAATCAATTCAATGGTATTCGGGAAAAGTTCGAGTGTTCTTATTCAAGTTGTGGCTTATACACTGGCCATTGTGGTTGCTGTTGTTACTTGGGTATTGTTTCCCGAATTGGACGACTTATGGAGATTAGCTGCTGCGGATCTTGCAGCTACGGTTTTCATCTTTATATGCTCATTTGTGTTCAATAACTCAAGTATGTACGACCCTTACTGGAGTGTAAAACCTGCAGTTATTGCAAGTGGATATGCCTTTTTGTTCGGGTTGGAAAGTATTGCTGCAATTGCTCTCTTTTCGTTGATGATGCTCTATAATCTGAGACTTACATCGAACTTCTTCAGAGATTGGCCAGGGTTGAAACATGAGGATTGGCGTTATCGTGATTTCAGAGTACAATTCCCGAAAGCCTACTGGTTGGTGAGCTTTTCAGGCATTCATCTTTTCCCAACAGTAATGGTTTACCTTTCGTGCATTCCGCTGTACTTCGGAATGAAGGAATCCTTTGAAATGAATTGGATGGGCTGGATGGGAATTTTGATCACCGTTGCTGCTATTCTTATCGCATTTGTAGCAGACGAGCAGATGCGAAACTTCCGCAACAATCCTGCAAACAAGGGTAAGAACATGCATGAGGGGCTCTGGAAACATAGCCGCCATCCAAATTATTTTGGAGAAATACTAACGTGGTGGGGTATTTATCTGATGGCGCTAAACGCGAGTTCCAATTATTGGTGGACAGGGGCCGGAGCGTTGGCAATAACGCTGATGTTTGCGTTTGTAAGTATTCCATTAATGGATAAACGTTCGATGAAAAGACGGCCGAATTTTTCCGACCACATGAAGGTTACTAGAGCCATTCTTCCAATTCCTAAGAAATAAAAAAGCCTCAAACGTTTGTTTGAGGCTTTAAGCATTCCATCTGACCGAAAACTTAGATGGTCATAATGTCTTTTTCCTTCTCTTCCATCAGCACATCCACTTTTGCACTGAATTTGGTTGTCATTTCTTGGATATCTGCTTCTGCAACCTTAGCTGTATCTTCAGACATACCATCTTTCTGTAAAGCCTTGATCTCATCATTGGCGTCTTTACGGGCATTTCTAACAGACACCTTAGCCTGTTCTGCCACTGCCTTTGCCTGCTTCACAAGATCACGTCTTCTTTCCTCTGTAAGCGGTGGAATATTAATTCGAACCACCTTTCCATCGTTCCCAGGGTTAAATCCCAAATTGGCTCGCATAATACCTTTCTCAATTTCGTCCAACAGTCCTTTTTCAAAGGGTTGAATCATCAAGGTCTTGGAATCTGGTGTGTTCACATTAGCAACATTCTTTAAGGGCGTCATAGACCCATAATATTCTACCAGAACGCTAGAGAGCATTGCCGGACTGGCCTTGCCTGCGCGGATACGTGCTAGTTCGTGCTCCAATCGCTCAATGGCTTTCTCCATGCCTTCTTGAGCTGAATCAAATATGAATTGTAATTCTTCTTCCATGATTGAAATTTGGTCGAAAATAGGGATTCTGAGAAATCAACCTTCTACGAGTGTTCCTACCGTTTCGCCAGAAACAACTTTGATAAGATTGCCACCTTCATCCATATTGAATACGATTATCGGTAGTTTATTCTCATTACAAAGCGTGAATGCGGTCATATCCATCACATTCAAGCCGCGTTCGTAAACTTCGTGAAAGCTGATCGTGTCGAACTTTTCTGCAGAGCTGTCTTTCTCCGGATCCGCTGTGTAGATTCCGTCAACACGTGTTCCTTTGAGTATAACATCTGCCTCTACTTCTATTGCCCGTAACGAAGCTGCCGAATCGGTGGTGAAATAAGGATTACCTGTTCCTGCTCCGAATATGACAACAAGTCCTCTTTCCAAATGGCGAACGGCCCGTCTTCTAATGAACGGTTCGGCAATCTCATCCATCTTAATGGCAGACATCAAGCGCGTTGTAACATCAAGATTTTCGAGTGCTGATTGTAGCGCCATGCTGTTGATCATGGTGGCAAGCATTCCCATGTAATCGCCTTGCACACGATCCATTCCGCCTTCTGCTGCTTGAATGCCACGGAAGATGTTTCCGCCACCGATAACGATGGCCACTTCCACTCCTGCGTCAACGATCTCCTTAATTTCTTTGGCGTATTGACCCAATCTATCGTGGTCAATACCAAATTGTTTGTTTCCCATCAGCGATTCTCCGCTGAGTTTTAAGAGCACTCTTTTGTACTTCAAATCCATACTACGATCTTAAAAAATTGTGGGCAAAAAAAAAGAGGAATTAAATCCTCTTTTTTATCTGTTATTAACTACCAAGCGAAAAGCGCTTGAACTCGGTAACCGTTAACTCTGGGTCGCCAGTCTTAAGGTATTGAGCAACGCTGATCTTGTTGTCTTTGATGAAAGCTTGTTCCATCAACGTATTTTCTTTGAAGAATTTACCCAATCTTCCTTGAGCAATTTTCTCAGCCATGTCAGCAGGTTTACCTTCTTGGATAGCCAATTCTTTGCCTATCTCAATCTCTTTGGCGATAACCTCATCTGAAACAGACTCTTTGTTCAAAGCAACAGGTGCCATTGCTGCAGCTTGCATGGCTACGTCACGGGCCATTTCTTCAAATCCAGCCTTATTCAATCCTACAATTGTTCCAACTCTATTTCCAGGGTGGTTGTAAGCAACTACAGTCTCTGCTTCAAAAACTCCAAGTCCTGAAACCTCGATCTTCTCACCAGTTTTACCTGTAAGTTCAGTAATTGCCTCAGAAACCGTGGCTCCTTTATAGGTTGCAGCAACAACTGAGTCGATGGTTGTCAGATTTTGATCGAATACAAGGTCAAGCAATTCGTTTGCAAAAGCAACGAAATCATCGGTCTTAGCAACAAAGTCAGTTTCGCAGCTCAAGTTCAGCAATACGGCTTTGTTACCGTTTACTTTACCAAGAACGATTCCTTCAGCAGCATCACGATCAGAACGCTTAGCAGCAACTTTCTGTCCTTGCTTTCTTAAAAAATCGATAGCAGCATCAAAATCACCTCCAGCCTCAACGAGAGCCTTCTTGCAATCCATCATTCCTGCACCTGTCTTCTTTCTAAGCTCGTTTACTTGAGCAGCTGTAATTTTCACCGTAGCTTCCAATTTTATCTAAGTTTAGTCTTGTGTCTCTTCAGAAGCTTCTGCTGTTACTTCTTCAGCAGCATCTTCTTTAGCGTCATCATCCTTTCCTTTACCTGCTTTTCTCTCTGCCAAACCTTCTGCAACTGCATCGGTCATAGCTTTCACGATGAGCTCAATAGCTTTCGCAGCATCATCATTTCCAGGAATAGCAAAATCTACCTCTTTCGGATTTGCATTCGTATCAACGATTGCAAATGTTGGGATGTTCAATCTATGTGCTTCGTTAACAGCAATGTGCTCCTTAACAATATCAACGATGAAGATTGCAGATGGAAGACGTGTAAGATCGGCAATTGAACCAAGATCACGCTCCAACTTCTCACGCTGACGAGTAATCATCAAACGCTCTCTCTTAGACATTGTATCGAAGGTGCCATCAGTTGCCATTTTATCAATAGCGCCCATTTTACGGATCGCTTTTCTGATAGTGGCAAAGTTGGTCAGCATACCTCCTGGCCATCTTTCAGTAACATAAGGCATGTTAACTCGAGCAGCTTCCCGAGCTATGATTCCCTGAGCCTGTTTTTTTGTAGCTACAAAAAGAACTTTCTTTCCAGACTTGGCCATACTCTTGATCGCCTTGCAAGCCTCGTCTAATTTAGCCGCACTCTTGTTTAGGTCGATGATATGAGTTCCGTTCTTCTCCATGAAGATGTACGGAGCCATAGCTGGATTCCATTTTCTTTTGAGGTGTCCGAAGTGAACACCGGCTTCTAGCATTTCCTGTACTGTAGGTTGAGCCATTCGAATATTGTTGTTGTGAAAAGTCTTAAAAACTGATTAACGCTTGCTGAACTGGAATTTCTTCCTTGCCTTCTTCTGACCGAATTTCTTACGTTCAACCATTCTTGGATCACGCGTCATCAGACCGAATTTCTTCAAAGATGGCTTAACAGTTTCATCTTCCTTCACCAATGCTCTGGCAATAGCAAGCGAAACGGCCTCAGCCTGTCCAGTGATTCCACCACCGGAAACATTTACTTTAACATCATACTTTCCATCAACCTCCAATACATTGAAAGGTCTTCTGATGGTATCTTGCAACAACGAAGTTGGGAAATACACTTTCGCGTCTTTTCCATTCACTTCAATAGTTCCCTTACCGCTCTTCATATAAATGCGAGCAACTGCGGTTTTTCTTCTTCCGAGGGTATTTATCACTTCCATTTAAGTATGATGATCAGTTAAGTGAAATTGTTCTTGGTTTTTGAGCTTCATGAGGATGCTCTGAACCAGCGTAAGCATGCATGTTATTGAAAAGCGCTCTTCCCAAACGATTCTTTGGAAGCATACCTTTCACAGCCTTGGTAACAAGCCCCGTTGGGTCTTTGGCCAAAACCTGATCAACACTTCTGAAGCGCTGACCACCTGGGTAACCAGTGTGGTGAATGTATTGCTTTGCGTCTCTCTTGTTTCCAGAAAGCTCCACCTTCTCTGCGTTCAATACGATGACATTGTCTCCGCAATCTGCATGTGGGGTGAAATTTACTTTGTTCTTACCTCTTAGGTAATACGCAATAGTAGAAGCCAAACGGCCAAGGGTTTTCCCTTCGGCATCGATAACCACCCACTCCTTGTTGGCGGTGTTCTTGTTGGCAGAAATGGTCTTAAAGCTGGGTGCTTTCACTTCAAATGTCTTTTCTGTTCATTATTTGGAGCCACGCTCCTCCCCAAATTTGGGGCTGCGAAGATATTACTATTTTCTTGAATCAACAATGGTTTGTCGATAATTCATTTCAACACACCAAGTTCTTTACCTACCGAAACGAACGCTTCGATAGCCTTATCAAGGTGTTCTCTGGTATGAGAAGCGGAGATTTGAACTCGGATACGGGCCTGACCTTTACCTACAACAGGATAAAAGAAACCGATAGCGTAAACCTGTTTTTCAAGTAATTTATCTGCAAACTGCTGAGCCAATTTGGCATCATATAGCATAATCGGTACTATTGGACTGTCACCTGGCTTGATATCGAAGCCCGCTTCTAACACCGCTTTTTTAAAGTATTGAGTATTGTCTTCAAGGGTATCACGAAGCTGAGTGGATGAGCTCAATAGATCCAACACGCTACTTGCTGCACCTACAATAGATGGTGATAAGGAATTGCTAAAAAGATACGGGCGTGAGCGTTGTCGTAGCATTTCAATGACCTCCTTTTTCCCCGAAGTAAAACCGCCCATAGCTCCACCCAAGGCCTTACCTAACGTGCTGGTTATGATGTCTACCCGCCCCATAACACCGCAATGTTCGTGCGTGCCGCGCCCAGTTTTGCCAATGAATCCTGATGCATGACTGTCATCAACCATCACCATGGCATCGTACTTTTCAGCTAGGTCACAAATTGCATCAAGCTTAGCAATATCACCATCCATGGAAAAGACTCCATCCGTTACAATAATCCTATTGCGTTGCGCCTTGGAAGCTTTCAACTGCTCTTCCAGATCATCCATGTCGCTGTGCTTATATCGGTATCGGACTGCTTTGCAAAGTCGCACGCCATCAATAATAGACGCGTGATTCAGTTCATCACTGATAATGGCATCTTCGGCAGAGAACAATGGCTCAAAAACACCTCCATTCGCATCAAAACAAGCTGCGTACAATATGGTGTCTTCCATTCCAAGAAAGCCCGATATCTTCTTCTCCAGATCTTTATGAATATCCTGCGTTCCGCATATAAAGCGGACGGAAGACATACCATATCCATGAGTGTCTAATGCATCCTTGGCACCTTGAATAACTGCAGGATGAGAGGATAATCCGAGGTAATTGTTGGCACACATGATGACCACATTATCGCCAGTGCTTACCTGTACTTCCGGTCCTTGCGGAGAAGTGATGATTCTCTCTCGTTTGAACAATCCCGCTTCGTTGATCTTGTCAAGTTCTTCGGCCAGTTGATCTTTGATCTTTCCGTACATACTTATTAATGTTTCTGCGGTCAAAAGTAACGGATCGACAACACTCGAAAACCAGAATTAAAAACAAGCCGTTTGTTCGATTGTTATATTTGCGGCCCTTAGAATTATTAATCATTAAAATCACGTAAAAATGGCTTTTGAATTACCGACACTTCCGTATGCTTATGACGCATTGGAACCACATATCGATGCACGAACAATGGAAATCCACCATTCTAAGCATCATGCTGGATACACCAACAATTTGAACAATGCAATTGCAGGAACTGATCTTGAGGGAAAATCCATTGAGGAAATTCTTGTTGCAGGATTTGATAATGCCGCTGTAAGAAACAATGGTGGTGGATTCTACAATCACGACCTTTTCTGGAAAGTGATGTCTCCTAACGGTGGCGGAGAACCTGCAGGTGCTTTGGCCGATGCTATCAATACGGCTTACGGTTCTTTTGATGGCTTCAAAGATGCTTTCAGTAAAGCTGCAGCCACGCGCTTCGGTTCAGGTTGGGCTTGGCTTTGCGTAAAGGATGGCGGTGCTGTTGAAGTTTGCAGCAGTGCTAATCAGGACAATCCTTTGATGCCGGGAATCGGATGTACAGGAACACCAATTCTTGGATTGGATGTTTGGGAACACGCGTATTACTTGAATTACCAGAACAGAAGACCAGATTACATTGCTGCGTTCTTCAATGTGATCAACTGGGATGAGGTTTCTAAGAGATACGAGTCAGGTAAATAATTATTTATCACATCATATTGAACAAGAAAGGGCTCCAAATTGGAGCCCTTTCTTTTATTACGCCATTTGAGTTAATTACTCAACCGTAACTGACTTTGCCAAGTTTCTAGGTTGATCCACATTACAACCTCGCATTACGGCTATATAATAAGACAAGAGTTGCAATGGTACTGAAGCCAGTATTGGTACCAATTCAGCTTCTGTGTCAGGAATCTCTATGACGTGGTCGGCCAATTCGGCCGCTGTTATGTCGCCTTTGGTAACCACGGCAATTATCTTGCCCTTGCGCGCTTTTACTTCTTGAATATTACTGATAACCTTATCGTAATTTCCTCTGCTCGTAGCAATTACCACAACTGGCATCTCAGCATCTATCAGGGCAATTGGTCCGTGTTTCATTTCTGCAGCAGGATATCCCTCTGCATGGATATAAGATATCTCTTTCAACTTCAAGGCTCCTTCCAAAGCAACAGGGAAATTGTAACCACGACCTAGATAGAGGAAATTTCTAGCGTCTTTGTACTCAGCAGATATGTGTTCTACCAAATTTGCCGACTTTAACACCTCCTCTACTTGCGAAGGTATTTTCTCCAATGCTGCTAGAATGCGGTGAAATCTTGACTCAGGAATAGTTCCCTTTTTATGAGCAAGCCGAAGCGCCATAAGTAAGAGTACCGTAACTTGAGATGTGAATGCCTTCGTTGAAGCAACCCCAATCTCTGGCCCAGCGTGTGTATAAGAGCCCGCATCAGTAATTCTTGATATGGAAGACCCAACCACATTACAGATACCAATGATCGTGGCTCCTTTGGACTTTGCCAATTCTAAGGCAGCCAATGTATCTGCAGTTTCTCCAGATTGCGAAATGGCGATCACCACATCCTCCTCACTGATTATCGGATTTCGATAACGGAATTCGGACGCATATTCAACTTCTACAGGAATACGGGCAAGGTCTTCTATTAGATATTCGCCAACCAGACCTGCATGCCACGAGGTACCGCAAGCAACAATGATAATCCGTTTAGCATTGATCATTTTCTGCTCGTAGTCAATAATTCCGCCAAGACTTACATCACCTGTGCTGATATGATATCTACCACGCATACTATCTGCAATGGACTTTGGCTGCTCGAAAATCTCTTTAAGCATAAAGTGTTCATATCCACCTTTTTCCAAAGCTTCGAGGTGAAGTTCCAACTCCTGTATATATGGAGTCATCACTTCATTTTCAATATTCCTGATTTTGATTCCTTGTCCTAACCTGAGCTCTACGATCTGTTCGTCCTCCAGGTAAACCACTTCTTTCGTGTACTCCACAATCGGTGTAGCATCTGATGCCAAGAAAAATTCATCCTGACCAATACCCACTACCATCGGACTACCTTTTTTAGCACCGATAATTACATTCGGATCGGTCTTATCCAGCACTGCGATGGCGTACGCACCAATAACCTGAGTTAGAGCTACTCGAACAGCTTCCGCCAAGGGCAGGCTTTCATTGGCCTGTACGTCCTCTATCAAGTGAATCAAAACCTCGGTGTCGGTATCGCTCTTGAATTCATGACCTCTTTGAATAAGCTCCTTTTTTAAGGAGTCATAGTTCTCAATGATCCCATTATGAATAATTGCGAGGTTCTGATTTCCTGAGTAATGAGGGTGCGCATTCCTATCGTTAGGCTCTCCGTGGGTTGCCCATCGTGTGTGGCCAATTCCTATCGATCCAGAAATATCCTTGCCTGCGGCAAACGCCTCCAGATCCGATACCTTTCCTTTACACTTATAGACACTTAGCCCTGTATTTATCAACGAGATACCAGCGCTATCATATCCTCTGTACTCTAGCCGTTTAAGTCCCTTGATTAGGATCGGATACGCTTCTTGCTTACCTATATACGCTACAATTCCGCACATGAATCAGTTTATTATGGTGTAGGTCATTCTGAGTTTGAGGGGCTTTGTTGGATGCTGAGGGCCATTGAAAACACCTCTTCGTGAATCAACAGCATTGAGCGACATAATGTAAAGACCGTAGTCCTCCTCATCCGGATTATTGATCACATCTTGCAAGTGTCGAGCAACGTTGAATACATATTCGTTCCTCTCGCTATCATAAACTCCACCAAAATAGTCCAGACCGTCAGGCTCAAAGGAATCAATAAGCAGGAACGCACTATCTCCTGCATTGATACTGTTTACTGTGAGGATTGATGGCAAACCAAAATCATCCTGAGAGGTCTCATCGACCGGGAGTACAATTTCCGCTTTGTTGATGGCCACCGCGCCCAACTCGGTCAATTTCTTCAAATGCGGGAAGCTCAATCTAATTCGGGTTCCGGCCAGCGATTGTACATACAACTTCTGCGCCCCAACTGTTGTGCCTCCATTAAGCGCATCTACTATTTCTTGGCTGAAATTGTGATCGACATCAGAGAAAATCGCATTTCTGTTATCGATATCGAGATTGTACTGAATGGAATCCTCTTGGGAATTATGATAATGAAGCTCCAACCTTGAATTATCGCTTTGAAGGTTGAAATAAAGCAAGGACCCATGGTCGTCAGGCATATTCGGAGCTATTGATCGGATACACAATCCCTCAAACTGTTCTGAGAAAAGGTTATTCGAAGCAAGATTAGGTGACCAAAGAATGCTTTGTCCCAAGGTGTCAGCCAAGCGAACGCGCAATGACGGAGGCAGAGGAATAGAATCTTGTGTCACGTATAGACTTGAAAGCAGATTGGGCCAGAAGTCGAACTCAGCAAGGGGTGTACTGGATATATTCTGAACGGTGTCATCCGAATAATAAATAGAATCTTCGTAGAGATCTTCCTGAATCTCGTAGATTCCAAACCGATGTCTTCCCTTGAATTTATCTATTCTACCATAAGATCCGGAATAAGCAAGATTCAGTACAATGGAATCGATCACATCATCTAAGGTAAACTGCCCTGGTGCTGTCTGTAGTTTAAACTGCGTGTATAGCTGAGACCGAACTCTTCCAAATATAGGGTCGCCAAAGTCACCTATGAGATGAGTTCCTCTACCAGATGTTCTTACGGAGTCAACTCTAACGGTTTGCGCTTCAATGGTAAACGAGTCTATCCATGCAATGGGCATTTGTTCACCTTCAGGAAGTACATCCAAACCTATTCCTTCGGGTTCCTGACATGCAGCTATTGCTAGCAACAGAATGAATACCAATGGAACAATTCCTCGAGAAAAATGCATGGGGCCAAAATAAGTAAGCGGAGGGATTAACCCTCCGCTCATTCAATTATTGTTCAATGTGTGTTAAAAACCTCAATCTGCTAGAACAGACGCTTCTGCAAGCACTTCTGTGTAGAATTCTGAGTACGCATCCAAATATGATTCTTCATCCTTGAAGCCAAGCACCGGCTTGTCGCATCCAGTAATGGCTGCTGCTGCTTCAGGTGTCAATTCCTCATCTCCTATTATTACTGCATCTGCATACTTAATACCAGCTTTTGTCAGTCCAATATGAGATGAGTCTGCGAATTCATTGACTTCTTCATCGGTCAAGGTGTCGAATTTCACCTTCTCATGCATACGATCGGACAATTCTCCTTTAAATGCATCATCGTAAACAGAATAAACAATCTTTGACTTTTCAAAAATCGGATCATCCTTATAAACAGTCTTTATTAGGAACGGAAGTAAAGCTGTCATCCAACCGTGGCAATGGATAACATCAGGTGCCCAACCAAGTTTCTTTACCGTTTCAATTACGCCTCGGCAAAAGAAAATGGCACGTTCGTCATTATCGGTAAAGAACTTGCCGTCTTTCCCATTAAGGAAGAACTTACGCTGGAAATACTCTTCATTATCAATGAAATAAACCTGCATTCTTGCTGGTTGAATAGATGCTACTTTAATGATCAACGGATGATCGGTATCATCGATAATAAGGTTCATTCCTGAAAGACGGATAACCTCGTGAAGTTGATTTCTTCTTTCATTGATGCAGCCAAAGCGGGGCATGAACGTTCTTATCTCTCTTCCTCTTTCCTGAGTTCCTTGAGGCAGGTGTCTGCCTATTTTTCCAATTCGACTTTCTGGTAGATACGGAACCACTTCCTGAGACACGAAAAGCACTCTCTCCTTTTGCGACATATTTTGATTTTTTGGGTGAAAAAAGTATGCAAATTTACTAATTAAAATCCCTGAATGCAAGTGCTGACGCGGGTTTCAGAAGGATGGCAATTTTCTTATACGCAATTTTTACGACTTTATCAAGCGGCACTTTTTAGCTTTGTTGTCCACTTACTAACTAATGAGAGTTCTTACCTCCGCCCAGTCCATGATCCGTTTTGCGGAAAACGCAAAACTTGTAAACTCTAGTATTGGGTTTGTGCCTACCATGGGAGCGCTCCACGCTGGACACTTATCCTTAATAGAAGCAGCAAAAAGAGAATCAGACTTAGTTGTTGTTTCCGTTTTCGTGAATCCAACACAGTTTAATAACGCGTCAGATCTTGATAAATATCCACGGACGTTCGATAGCGACAGATCGCTTTTGGAGGATAGTGGAGTCGATGTAATGTTCTTTCCCTCGGTAGAGGAGATCTACCCAGCTGGCACTGAGGATCAACGAAAGTTTGAACTGGACGGTTTAGATGAACTGATGGAAGGACCTAACAGACCTGGGCATTTCAACGGAGTGGTTCAGGTGGTAACGCGATTGTTCGACCTCGTTGAGCCGACCAAGGCCTTTTTTGGAGAGAAGGATTTTCAACAATTGGCCATTATCAAGCACATGAGTTCCAAACTAGGTTATCGCATTGATATTGTTGGTTGCGATACTGTTCGAGAATCGGATGGATTAGCAATGAGCTCGAGAAATGTAAGGCTAACGTCTAGCGGAAGAACCATTGCTCCAGAAATTCATAGAACATTAGAAGCACTTCGCAACGAACTGAGAACGAGTAGCATTGAAGAAGGGCTAGCTAGGGCCAAAGCTGCGTTACTCGCAAGTCCAGAAATTGAGCTGGAATACCTCGAACTGGTTGACCCAATTACCCTGAAACGCGCTACAGACGATTCCATCTCAATTCAAGGTTGTATTGCAGCCTGGATAGATGATGTTCGGCTGATCGATAATATGAGAGTGAAATGATTACTTTTGCGCGCCCATGCAACTAGAGGTACTAAAGAGCAAAATCCATAGGGTCACGGTCACCGAGGCCGACCTGAATTATATAGGGAGCATTACGCTGGATCCTGATATGATGGAAGCAGCAAATATGATCGAGGGAGAGAAGGTTCAGATCGTAAATGTGAACAATGGCGAACGGCTTGAAACTTACATCATTAAGGGTGAAAGAGGTTCTAAAACCGTATGCTTGAATGGACCAGCTGCAAGACGCGTTGCAGTTGGAGACATCATCATTATCATTTCGTATGCTATTATGGATTTTGAGGAGGCTAAAACGTTCAAGCCTACTCTGATTTTTCCCGATACGAAAACAAACTCGGTACTTTAAATTCTTCCGGTTGAAAGAGAAACTGATAAGTGTTCTCAAGGTTATCATCCCGTTGGGGATAGGAATCTATGTTATCTGGTATCAATTCGACCAACTCACTGACGACCAGATAAAGCAGATCGGTGATTCTTTCGCTAACGCCAACTATTTCTGGGTAGGTTTAAGCGTGCTATTCGGGCTTTTAAGCCACATGAGCAGAGCGTACAGATGGAACTATCCTCTTGCTTCTTTGGGTTATCAGAACAGATACGTCAACAATTTTTTCGGAGTAATGATAGGTTACGTGGCCAACATTATTCTACCTCGCTTTGGCGAAGTTTGGAGGTGTGTCATGGTCTCTCGGTACGAAAAAGCCCCGTTTGAGAAACTTTTTGGAACTGTGGTTGCAGAGCGTGTAGCCGATCTTTTAGTACTCCTTTTGATCGTGGTCGCTGTTGTTGTTATGCAGCTAAATCGTCTAAAAGACAGTCTTAACGATCTGGTCGGTGACTTTTTAAAGACCAATTCAGTCGTTGAACTTGTTCTAAAGGCAGGGTTGGCATTGACGATCTTAGGCGCAGCTGCATTTATTGGATGGCGATTACTACAGCGTTCTCAAAACCCAGTATTCGCAAAGATCAGAGGTTTGGTTCAGGGCTTGACGGATGGTGTTCTGTCCATTCTACGAATGGAAAAGAAATGGGCTTTTTTAGCTCACACCGCTTTCATTTGGGTATTATATCTTGCAATGTTCTACGTACCCTTTTTAGCATTGCCAGAAACAAGCGGAGCATCTATTTCCGCAGTTTTGGCTTCTTTCGTAATGGCTAGTTTCAGCATAGTTTTGGTTCAAGGAGGCATTGGAGTTTATCCTGTTGCAGTTGCTCAGACCCTAATGCTTTACGGTATCGATTACGAAGGAGGATTTGCAATGGGTTGGATCATATGGGTAGCGCAAACGATAATGATCGTCACCTTTGGTGTTGCTTCCTTAGTTTTGATGCCTCTGCTCAATGAACGTGAAGTCATCGACAAAGCCTGATGTTCTTGTTATATTTACAATCTATTTTGACATCATGAAGCGCATTAATCTACTACTTATTGGAATACTCTTTTCTGCCTCGATGATTTTGAATTCGTGTAGTTCAACTAGTATTGGCAAGTTGGAAGGTCAGTGGCAGCTCTTTTGGATAAACGACCTAACAGATCCTAATCTCTACATCTGGAATTTTGAAGGAGGTGAACTCACGATAGTAAAATACTCTCCTCCTACACCTGCCAACCCGAATCCACAACCGGTTATTGGAGGAAGAGCGCAGTACAAGACATCTGCCGAATTTTTAGATGCTGTAGTGGAAATTTCGGGCTTCGTATACTCCCAATCCGATGTTGCTGTGATACCCCAACTTTCCAATGGAAAGTGGACCATTGATAAGATTGATGACGATGTGATGAGGCTTGCAACTGCCGATCAACAGGGTGCCAATGGCAGCTACGTTATCCGAGAGTTCACTCGCGTGCAGTAATTCCTCATCTTTGCCACCATGGCAAAGGTCAAGACCAATTTTTTCTGTCAGAATTGTGGCCATTCTTCTCCCAAATGGGAAGGAAAATGTACTTCTTGTGGCGAATGGAACACCTACGTTGAAGAGGTGGTTTCTCCAAAATCCTCCAATGACACTCCAAAACTCAGGTGCCGGAAAACAGTATGAGATCCGTTCCATTTCTGAGATAGAGGCCAATCCAGAAACGCGTTACAAAACACCTGATTCAGAATTTGACCGCGTTCTTGGTGGAGGTTTGGTTCCTGGTTCTCTTACGCTAATAGGTGGTGAACCGGGCATCGGGAAATCCACACTGCTTCTTCAATTGGCACTTCAGTGGAGCGGTAAGAAAATCCTCTACATATCTGGAGAAGAAAGCGAAGGGCAAATAAAAATGCGAGCGGAACGTATTGGCATTCGAAATTCCGAATGCTACATCCTCACCGAGACTTCCACTTTCAAGCTTTTTAAGCAAATCAAAAAGCTGCAACCAGAAGTCATTATTGTAGATTCTATTCAGACGGTTTATTCTGAATTGATTGAATCAACTCCTGGAAGCGTTTCCCAAATTCGAGAGTGCACGGGCGAGTTTTTACGCTTCGCCAAGGAATCGGATACGCCCGTGATTCTTGTCGGACACATTACAAAAGATGGATCCATAGCTGGGCCGAAGATCTTAGAACACATGGTAGACACGGTACTTCAATTTGAAGGAGACCGACATCATTTGTACCGAATCGTGAGAGCAGTTAAAAATCGTTTTGGTTCTACTCCAGAACTCGGTATTTATGAGATGAAATCGGCAGGTTTGGAAGCTGTTTCTGACCCAAGTCGCATTCTTGTTCCTGACCGAGATGAACCTTTAAGCGGAGTGACGATATCAGCCACTTTGGAAGGAATTAGACCGATGCTTATTGAATCGCAAGCCTTGGTGAGTTCAGCCGTTTACGGAACGCCTCAACGTTCTTGCACTGGATTTGACATGCGAAGATTGAACATGCTTTTAGCCGTGTTAGAGAAACGTTGCGGATTCAATTTGGGTTCAAAAGATGTCTTCCTCAACATAACTGGCGGATTGAAAGTGGATGACCCTGCTCTGGATCTGGGTGTCATTTGCGCCATTCTTTCTTCGAACGCTGACCTACCGATTCAACCCGATAACTGTTTTGCTGCAGAAGTTGGGTTGAGTGGAGAAATTCGTCCCGTGAACAGAATTGAGCAGCGCATTGAAGAAGCTGCCAAAATGGGGATGAAGCGCATTTTCATCTCCAAACGGAATGCCGATGCCAATGTGATGAAAACCAAGTCAATTGAAGTGGTGGCGGTTGCAAAGGTGAATGACGTCTTTGCACAGCTTTTCGGTTAACGTTCTTTTAACGTTTTAAGGGTTGCGAGGCGTGGAGCGAAATTTACTTTTGCGCGCCAATTCAAAACAGATTATCATGCAATTGAATTTCAAAGAAATCGTCACCGCTACGATGATCCTTTTCGCAGTTATCGACATCATTGGCAGCGTTCCCATCATCATTCAACTCCGACAGAAAAATGGTCATATCCGCTCTGGTCTGGCCACCATCGTAGCTCTCGTACTGATGGTCGTTTTCCTTTTCATTGGGAAAAGTATGCTTAGTTTGATCGGTATCGGAGTGAGCGATTTCGCCATTGCTGGCTCGTTGGTCATTTTCTTCATCGCATTGGAAATGATTTTGGGCATCCAACTGTACAAGGAAGATGAAAGCCCTTCAACCGCTTCGGTGGTACCATTGGCTTTTCCGCTCATCGCTGGGGCCGGAACGCTCACCACTCTCCTTTCACTACGCGCAGAATATCAGGTCATCAACATTCTGGTGGCAATCGTCATCAATATCGGGCTGGTTTATCTCGTGCTGAAAACAACTCGCCATATTGAACGTTTCTTGGGTACGGGCGGAATCAATGTTCTGAGGAAAGTTTTCGGAATCATATTACTGGCAATTGCCGTTAAACTATTCAGAACAAACCTTGGAGTTTGAGTTTCGTATCTTTGTGTCGTGAAAATGCTGAAAGTCATATCATCGTTCGTTCTATCGCTGCTCGTTCTGCTGAGCAGTACGGGCTTTTATGTAGACCACATGGTCTGCGGGATGAGTGGCGAGCACAGATTGGCCATCAATCAAACGATTGATTGTTGTTCTGATAGCTGCGAACGTTCTGATGAAGACGCAGTAAAAAGAACCTGCTGCAATTACCAATCCTTCTATTTCAAGGAAGATGTTCCTGCAACATCAACGGAATCCAACACAAAACAATTTGCTTCAGCGTTCAGGTTTGTCCCCGTCAGTCAACTTTACGTTGAATTCAATTGTGCCGAAAGCTGCTGTTTTCTTCTATTCGAAGAACCGGACATTCTGCCCTCGGTAGAACGGCACATTCTTCTCGAAACCTTCCTTATCTGATACACCAGTTTTGATTGTTCCGACCGTTTCGGAACGCACTTTCTAGTTGTAATCAAAACTGAAATCATGTTGAAAATTTTGAAATCCCGATTCCTATCGGGGAAAAAACTTATTCTGCTTGCGCTAATGCAAGCACTCATCATATTAAACGTTCGTGGACAATCGCTTCACGGACTCGTCCTAGAAAAAAGCGATAATGCGAAAACGCCACTCATTGGAGCCAGCGTATTCTGGTTGGGCACAACAATAGGTGCCGCAACAGATGAGAATGGCGAATTCGAAATTGACAGACCCCAATCGCTTCCGGCCAATTTGGTAGTGAGCTTCGTGGGCTTTACGAGCGACACCATCTTGGTGAAAAACGTCAAAAAGAATATTGAAATCTTTCTTGAGCAATCGGTCCAATTGGGCGAGGTGACGGTTACGGAGCGTGCAGAAGGAAACAATTTCAAACTGCTCGACCCGGTGATTGCTGAGAGCATCAGTAGCAATGAACTGACCAAAGCCGCCTGCTGTAATCTCAGTGAAAGTTTTGAAACCAATGCCACTGTTGACGTGGTTTTTAGCGATGCCGTATCGGGTGCCAAGAAGATCCAGATGCTTGGTTTGGATGGCGTTTACACGCAGATTCAAGCGGAGAACGTTCCGCTCATTCGCGGCCTTTCATCCAACTACGGAATGGGGTTCGTGCCCGGCACTTGGATCGAAAGCATTCAGATCATTAAAGGACCAGGCTCGGTTTCAACGGCTTTGAAGCATGGTCCGGACAAGATAAACGGAGTAATTTCAAACCCGATGAGGCGAAAAACTGTTCGTCAACGTGTGTATGGGAACACTGGCGGACGATTGGAGGCGAATGTTCAATCGGGCTACGTTTTCAACGAAAAAAGTTGGAATGAATATCAACGCGCACGCAAGCACCATTCTGCGCGAAAACGACATGAACAAGGACGGTTTCTCGACATTCCGCGTTCTCAGCAATACAACGTATTCAATCGCTGGAAATTCACTGGCAAGAAATTGATGGGACAGATGTACTTCATGGACTGTACGATAATAAGATCGGTGGACAACGGTTGGTTTCGACCTAATGAAGGAATTGCGATCGACGGCCCGTTCGGCATCAATCACCAATCGGTTAGCTAACATCCACCAAAACGGGTTATGTATTCGGAAAAAGTGATATGAGTCTTGCGTTGATGGCAATTGGCGCTATCATGATGGCCTCGTATTTCGGACTGAAGACTTACGATGGCGTACAGAAAGTATCAATTCGAATCTGATCCGGATGAAGGGTTGGAACGAGGACAAACACCAACTCAAAGCAGGATTATCGTTCAACTACGACAACTTTGATGAAGCCTATAACGATAGCTCCTTTGCGCGTCAAGAGATTGTTCCGGGGCATTTGCAGAATACACCTTCAAAATAGACATGAAGTTTTCTGCCGTGGCCGGTTTTCAGGACAGATTACAACAGCTATTTCGGTTGGTTTTACACCACGTTGCATCTGAAATACAATCCAACCGATAAGACCGTGCTACGATTAACAGGAGGACGCGGCTCATCGTGCTTCGAATGTATTTGCAGAAAGCAGCACTTTGATGGCAAGCTCGCGACAGGTAAATATTCTCGAAAACCTGAATGCGGGAGTTTCTTGGAACTACGGATTCAGTGCTTCGCATCAGTTCAAAGGTATTCGGAAAACCGGCTTCGGTTTATGCGAGTTTCTATCGAACGGATTTTTGAAATCAGTGAATAACATCGACCTTGATGCCGGGGCACAGACCGTGAATTTTTACAACCTCAACGGCCGTTCGACTCCCAACGCTGCAGCAGACATCACGTAGACCAGTGAAACGATTTGAAGTGAAAACATAAAGATGACGTGTGGACGACCACCAACGGCCAATTGCAGCGCAGAATGCTGACCAAGAAGCACAAATTCCTTCAACGCTGAGCTACGCTACGAACTTCAACAAGTGGCAGTTCGACCTGAATGCAACGGTAAATGGTCCAGCGCGCATTCCGTCCACGGCAAGCAACCCAGAAGCATATCGCTTGGCGGAAACATCGCCTTGGTTTCCCATTCTCAATCTCCAGATCGCTAAGCGTTTCAAGTGGTTCGAGTCTGTACGGAGTTGCAGAAAACCTGGCCAAATTTCAGACAGAAAAATGCCATTGTGCAGCCAAGCATTCCTACGGCCCGTTCTTTGATGCATCTTTGGTTTGGGGCTCCCAAATGAGGATTAACCCATATCTGGGATTACTTATCGACTTAAATAAATCAAGATGAAAAACATACTAATTTGCAATCGTTGCCGCTTTCTTTCAGTGGCGCATGTAAAAAGCATCGAAACAGTAGAAATTCAAACCTCCGCAGTTTGCGATATGTGCAAGGAAACAATTGAAAAGCAACTGGCCTTTACCAAAGGTGTTACATCTGCAGAATTGGATGTGAAAACGGCCATTGTTACTGTGAGTTACAAAACCAACAAGACCACAATAGACGATATCCGTGCCGCCATCAACGAAGTGGGATACGATGCGGATGAACGAAAAGCAGGTAAAGAAGCTTTCGACAACTTGCACGAATGCTGTAAGAAAGACGCGCACTAGAGCGTTACTTTTGCCAAATGCACCGAATTGCCATTTTCGCTTCTGGATCAGGCACCAATGCCGAACGGATCATGCAACATTTCGCGGAACAGCCGGATATTATGGTGTCTCTTGTGCTTTCCAATAAGAAGGAGGCGCCTGTTTTGGAAAAAGCAAGGAAAGCGGGAGTTGAAACACGCTCGTTCAGTAGAGACGAGTTTTATGACTGTAATCGAATCCTGGAGGTACTCCAAGACAGAAAAATAGATTTTGTTGTGCTGGCTGGTTTCATGTGGTTGGTGCCTGAGTATCTCATCAAAGCCTATTCCGACCGAATCATCAATATTCATCCCGCTTTGTTGCCCAAATTCGGAGGTAAGGGCATGTACGGAATGAACGTACACAGGGCGGTGAAAGAAGCGGGAGAAACCGAATCAGGCATCACAATTCATTTAGTGAACGAAGAATACGACAAGGGACGCGTGCTTTTTCAAGCAGCTTGCAAAATCGAAGAAAACGACACGCCAGAATCCATTGCCGCGAAAATTCACAGCTTGGAATACGCTAACTTTCCTTTCCAAATCGAACAGTTCATTTCAGCGCAATGAAATCGTTATCCATCTTACTTCTTGTTGCCATCTTTCCCTTACATGACGGTGCCTGGGAACTGAAAAAAGACAAGAACGACATTAAGGTATACACCAAACACGTTGAAGGCTCTGGATTGAAAGCCATTAAGGCAATAACCACTTTCAACGCCAGTTTGGAAACCTGTGCTGCGGTTCTTCGCGATATCGATCACCTCACTGAGTTGTTTCCGGATACAAAGGTTGCCAAGAAGATTTCGCAGACCGAAAACGATCAAGTGCATTATTTGGAGATGGATGCGCCTTGGCCCGTTGCCGACAGAGACGGTGCGTTCAAACTGGTTTACAAATACGATGCTGCCGCTCAGACCTTGGTTGTCGATGCCCGAATCATGCCAGAAGCCTATCCGGTCCAGACTGGAATTGTGCGACTGACAAAAGGTGGAGGCACCTGGACCTTCAAACGAATTGACGCTACTCACACCTCGCTTGATTATTATTTCCATGGCGATCCAGGAGGCAACATTCCGTCTTGGTTGGCCAATTCCGTAGTGGAAGAGAACCCATTGAAAATGCTGACCAATTTCCATGCATTGGTAAAGCATGAACGGTATAAGGGCAAGACATTTAGCTTTTTAAGGCCGTAACCAGAACAGAACATGGTTGTTCGTGTTCCCTTCCCTTAAACATTTAACATGACCATGTTTAATTTCAATGCCATTCCTTCCCAGAAAGGAAGAATTGCAATCGTAACAGGCGCCAACACGGGCCTTGGTTACGAAACCGCGCTGGGTCTGGCCAGCAAAGATTGCAAGGTGATCATGTCCTGTAGGAACAAAGACAAAGCTGAAAAGGCGATGGCAGACATCCGTAAGGAGGTTCCCAATGCAGATCTCGAATTCATCAAACTTGATCTGCAGAACAGCTTGAAATCTGTTCGAGGAATTCGCGAAAGTTTACAGAGAAAAGCATGACACACTGGATGCATTGATCGGCAATGCCGGACTGATGATTCCGCCATTGATGCGAACGGAAGATGGTTCGAAAGCCAATTTGGAGTCAATCATTTGGGACATTTCTGTTAACGAATGAGTTATTCTCGGTCATCAAACGCACCGAAAATGCGCGCGTGATTTCGTTAAGCAGCATCGCTCACAAAAATGGTCGTATTCATTTCGATGACCCGAATTGGGAGAAGTCGTATTGAAAATGGATGCTTACAACCAAAGCAAAGTTGCCTGCCTGATGTTTGCCTACAGTGCAACGCAGATTGTGGTGATGCAGGAAGCAGCGTTATTTCGATTGCGCATCCTGGCGTTTCGGATACCGAGTTGGGCAGATACATTCGAAAGTGCTACTACGTTTTCAAACCGATAACGCCACTATTTACGCATCATCGAGGAAGCAGCAAAGCCAACGCTGATGGCGGCTTTGGATGAAAACGTGAAAGGAGGCGATTATTACGGTCACAGGGTTTCAATGAAATGAAGAGGGCGATGGTAAGGCGCGTTCAACGGGATATTCTAGAAGCGCGATGAAGCCGCCAAACTTTGGGAGCTTTCTGAAATTTGACAGGACAGAATTCAACGTTTAAGTAATGGCTGCAACGCTCATCTTACTGCTCAAATTCTCCCCAATCCTGCTTATTCTTCTGCTGTTCAGTCCGCAGTTCGGTGGGCGATTGAAACGCAAGCATCGATTAAACTATGCGCGCTCAAGCATTGGAACGGAAGCAATTTGACAATCTGGCAGAAACCACAATGGACGTGAATCTTAAAACGATGCCCGGCCTTATCAAAGCGCAATTCACAGACCGAAAGTCGGGAACCAGAAAAACCGATTCCGATCGATTCCGTTCGATGCAGCAAAGTGGAATTCAGAACCGAAAAACCAAAGTTCATTTGGTACGGACACTCAGTTCTGCTGCTTCAATTGAATGGAAAAAACCTCCTTATCGACCCGATGTTGGGGCCAGATGCTTCGCCATTGCTCTATTAAACCAAACGGTTTCGGAGAATTCAATTGATGTGATCGATCAGCTTCCGAAGATTGATGCGGTGCTTTGTACGCGACCATTACGATCGCATCGACCTGAAAAGCGTTCGAAAACTGATGCCGAAAGTCGATAAGTGGTTTGTTGGACTGGGAATCGGTCGTCACTGGAGCGCTGGAAGATCGCATCGGAACAGATTGCCGAATTCGATTGGTGGGAGAATTGGGTGAAGACGAAGATCGCTTACACGCCCTCTCGTCACTTTACGGGTCGTGGACCTTTTGACAGGCAACAAACGCTTTGGGAGGTTGGGTTTCAAGACGGAGGCACGCGTTTTCTGGTCGGGCGATGGTGGCTATGGGCGCTCAAAGAAATCGGCTCGCGTCTTGGGCCTTTTGATCGCTTTTATGGAAACGGACAGTATAATGAACTTTGGCGCCAGATACACCTTCATCCAGAAGAAGCAGTTCAGGCAGCTTTGGATGTGAACGCTAACGTTGCAACGCCCGTCCACTGGGCTGGATTTGCACTGGCGCTACATCCTTGGAAAGAACCGATTGAGCGGTTTACGGCTGAGGCAGCACATAAAGGTCTTGAACTCAAACTCCTAGAATTGGAGAAATTGTGAGCTTAGGTGATAGACAAACGGAACAATGGTGGACTGAACTCGCTTAATTTCCTTCCAAAATCTTGAACAACTCGTTCAATTTTGGCGTGATGATGATCTCTGTTCTGCGATTCTTAGCGCGCGCCTCTTTTGTATCTGCAGGATCAAGCGGCAAGTATTCTGAACGGCCAGCCGCGGTCAATTGTGTTGGGTTGATGGTACTGTTTTCCATCAGCAACTTAACGATCGATGTTGCTCTTTTTGCAGAAAGGTCCCAGTTGTCGGCCACGTTTCCGTTTCCTCCGTACGGAACATTATCCGTGTGTCCTTCCACTAAAATGCCAACTTCCGGTTGGGTTTGCAGCACTTTACCAAGTTTGATGAGTGCCTCCTTACCCTTCGCATCAACCACCCAACTGCCCGATTTGAACAGTAACTGCTCTTCTAGCGAAACGTAAACCTTTCCATTCTTCTGTTCAACCGTCAAGCCTTGATCCTCAAAACCTAGTAATGCATTGGCAATATTGTTTTTGAGCGCCACAACCGCACTGTCTTTTCTGGCAAGCACGCCTTCCAAATCACTGATGCGTTGGCCACGTGCCATTAGTTGCAGTCGTTTGTCTTCCAATTCCTTCTTAGACTTTTCCAACTCCGCATTCATGCTGTCGAGATTGCCTTCTTTCTTAGCCAAGGCTAGCTCGAGTTGGCGCAACTCGTCTTCGCGCTTTTGAATGTCTTCTCTGGCCTGCTGAAGTTCACGCATCAAGCGCTTCGTGTCGGCAGCGTTGCCTTCTCTCAGCTGTCCCAGTTGTTCCAAAACCATCTCATAAGTATCGTTCAACTTATCGTGGCTATCATTCATTCTAGCCAAGGTTTTAGACATCATTGCCGTATCGTTTCGAAGCGCTTTCAATTGCCTTTCCGCATCTTGAAGATCAGTGATCAGATCGGCCAAGCGGGCATTCAAGTTAATGTTCTCCGACTTTAGGCGGGAAGACTCCTCTTCTGCCTTTGATCTGGCCTGTACTTCATCCTGAAATCTTCGTTCGGCCACGCACGAGGTCAATAACACGGCAGCTAGCATGTACAGGGAAACTCTTTTCAGAATAGTATTCATAGGTCCACTTCTTTTCAACATCAAAGTTACCTGCGCAACCACGCATGATCTATGAAATCATATCTCGTCTTCAACATGAACTTGTTAATTTCTGTTGCATACTATACGGTACGGGAAAACCGTTTTATGCGTAAACTAAGGGTAAAGAAAAAGCAATGGCAAAGCTGAGTAAAGATTGGTTGTTTGAAGACCACATTGACCTTGAATACAAATCGTATGTGTTGCTAGCATACTTGCAAGATGTGTGCAACGCTTTTGAAGTAAACACGCTATACCCGCACCTTGCCGATCTGGTTGAGCATTACAACGCGCTCATCAATATCCGTAAGGAACATGAGCGTTTGGAGAGTCAATTTCCGAAAGAACTGAAGTCAATAAGACCCAATTTTCAGTTGGAATACGAGAAAATGGGCATGCCAGAAACGCTGGAAGAAATCATTGAGATCATCGATTACGCAATTCCTCTCATGGAAAAGCGGCTTAATGAAGGCAAGAAGATCTATGAAGATATTGAACGCTCCATACACATCAGTTCCGTGGGACTGCTTCCCCTTCAAACAGACGAGGGTTATCTGTTGGTAATGAACGGAAACGAACCAGAAACCCAGGTCTATAACTTCAATATTACCCTCTTTCAAGATTCTCGAGGAAAGTATCGGGCCATTCACACCTCCTTTCTGGCAGATTACAAACGAACGCTTTCCAATACACCTGAGCAGATCAAGTTGGAGCTCCTTCGTTTGAACCGCAAACTACCGAACCCCGCAACGCTTGCCGTTGAAAGTGAGATGAAGCTACCTTTTCATGAGACCTTGTTTCCAATTGCAAAGCGGGCGGTGGTAAAATATCTGGCGCATTCTGCCTAATTGCTATTTCTATTTTTACCGAAAGATTCCGCGTTGCGCCAGATTCTACTCCCCCTTCTTCTTTCTCTCTTCATATTCGGATCGGTCTATTCGCAACAGTATGACTTTAAACCTTATAGTGTTGAAGATGGCCTGCCACGCAGCAGCGTTTATTGCCTTTTAGAAGACAGTCGCGGCTTCCTTTGGGTGGGTTCTGAAGGTGGCGGAATATCCAGATTCGATGGTAAGGAGTTCGTAACCTACACCACCGAGCACGGACTTGCCGACAATACGGTTAGATGCCTTTACGAAGACCGAGACGGATTGATCTGGATAGGAACCGATGGCAACGGAATCTCAAGGTTTGATGGCAAAACCTTTCAATCCTTCGACTCGGAAAACGGGCTATCCAACGATTATGTGCGCTGCATTACCCAAGATACGGTTGGCAACATTTGGATTGGCACTTTTGGTGGTGGAATCAATAGGCTTCATTTCGATGGTGATTCGCTGCATATTGCCGTGTTCAATACCGAAGGACCGCTAACAAACAACGCGGTGAGAACGTGCCTTACAGATTCAAAAGGAAATCTGTGGTTCGGAACCGACAATGGTTTATGCCATTTGAACGGCACTGATACCAGCAACTGGATCTATGAACCTTTTACGGATCAAGAACGGATTCTGGTGCTGCAAGAAGATAAACAGGGCAATATTTGGATCGGAACTGAAAATGGTCTGATAAAAAAGACCAGATCAGGCTTTCAGCGCCTAACAACCGATGATGGGTTGATAAGCAATCGGATAAGAGCTATTTGCGAAGACAATTCGGGTAATCTATGGTTCGGTACTCAAGAAGGCGTTTCCAGCTACAATGGCCGTGATTTCCATTCGTTTACAAGTAAAAATGGCCTAAGCAACGACCGAATCCGTCACATTATTAAAGACCGAACTGGCAGTCTTTGGTTCGGAACACATTTTGGCGGAATCTGTCGATTTTCGGGCGAAGAATTCATTCACTTCACTGAGCAGGACGGACTGCCAAACAATCAGGTTTTAAGCATTTACAGTAATGATTCCAACATTTGGCTTGGAACACTTGAGGGATTGGCCGAATTGAGCACTTCCAATGACGGAACCTACAAGTTGAACCCCAACCCACTCAATATTGATCTATCAGGTCACAGCATCAACACCATTTCCAAACACCCGAATGGCGAAACTTGGCTTGGGACGGATAAAGGTATTCTCATCAATTCCAATGGAAAAACACATTGGTTCGAAGGAGATGGTCTACCATTTGATGAAAACGTAAAAGCACTGCTTTTTGATGAAGACAGTAGTGTTTGGATAGGAAGCACGCAAGGCGTTACGCGGTACGCATTCAGCAATAACGGTTACTCCTTCGATCAGTATCACAGTAATCCGAATGTCAATGAAAGTGAAATATCCGGTCTGCTTACAGATGACAAAGGACGTTTGTGGGTTGGCTATTTACGTTCAGCACCCGTTGTGTTCAATGGCCAATATTTCGAACTGCCAAGCCTCCCCGATGGCCTTAAGAACGTCAGTTGCTTGGCCACAGATAGCAAAGGTTCCATCTGGTTAGCTACCAGAACCAACGGCCTTTACAGATACACTGCTTCTTCAGATTCCATCATCGAGAGCGATTTTGTTCGTTTCGGTCTAGAAGATGGGCTTTCGTCAAGAGACCTCCACCAACTACTGATCGACCCCAAAGGAACGATCTGGATAGGCACCGTATCGGGCGTAGACCGTGTAGATCTAACACGGAACTCCGATATCGCCACGGTGGCTCATTTTGGCAGAGAAGAAGGTTTTTTCGGGGTTGAGACCAATATCAATGCATCTTGCTTTGATAAAGATGGTAACGTGTGGTTCGGAACCATTGGTGGAGCAACGCGCTACAATAAAGCCACTGGAAGTAAGACGCTTGTTGCGCCAACAATTCACATAACCGAAGTACACCTGAGTTTCAGTAACGAGCTCTTAGGAATGGGGGATTTTACAACAGGTACCATGGGCTACTTTGGGCTTCCTAAAGACCTTGAACTCCCTTTTGAATTCAACGATCTTTCCATCTCGTTCAACGCTATCGATCTGCGCTTGCCCGAAAAAGTGCGTTACCAATGGAAATTGGAAGGTTTTTCGGATGAGTGGTCGGTAATGGAAGAAGCACAGACCATTCAACTCTCAAATATTCCTTCTGGCACACATGAATTCCAAGTGCGCGCTATTGGCTCATCGGGCATTTGGACCGAAGTACCCGCCACCTTCACTTTCGTAGTACTTCCACCCATTTATTTTACGTGGTGGTTCATCACACTTGCCATTTTGCTCTTTGCCGGAAGCATCTATGGCATCATCAAACTGCGTGAAAAGCGTCATTTGTCCGAACGTCTTAAACTCCAACAAAAGGTTGATGAACGCACATCTGAGTTAAGGCAGGAAAAAGAGCGATCAGACGAACTTTTACTGAACATACTTCCGCTCGAAACAGCAGAAGAACTGAAGAAAAAAGGCTACGCTTCCGTACAGCAATACGATCGGGTTTCCGTGCTTTTCACAGATTTCGTTGGCTTTACCAACATCACCGAAGGCATAACCAACGAAGAGTTGGTACGATCGCTTGATGAGCACTTCCGGATGTTCGATGAGGTAATGGATAAGTATGGAATAGAGAAAATAAAGACCATTGGCGATGCATACATGGCGGCAGGTGGAATACCTACCAGAACCATAACAAACCCGTTGTCTGTTGTTGCAGCTGGGCTGGAGATGATCGCACGCCTGGAAGAACTCAACAAGACAAAGCAATTGAAAGGCGAACAAGCATGGCAATTGCGACTGGGAATTCACACAGGCAGCGTCATTTCCGGTGTTGTGGGTAAGAACAAATTCGCGTTCGATATTTGGGGAGACGCAGTAAATACGGCCGCAAGAATGGAAAGCAGTGGCGAAGTAATGAAAGTGAACATTAGCGGCTCTACCTACGAGTTGGTAAAAGATCATTTCGAATGCACACCACGCGGAAAGATCAAAGCCAAGAATAAGGGTGAAATTGAAATGTATTTCGTTGAAAGGTTGAAACCGGCCTATAGACAATCCGAAAACGGGCTCATACCGAATGCGGTCTTCATGGCGATCATAAATAAAGATGGCATGAAAATTTCATTGAACAATTAAACCATCCTGTTACTTTTGATATCTGAAGGACATAAACATTAAAATTGAGAACCATGAAAAAGTTAATATCAACACTAGGAATAGTTGCTCTCCTTTTTGGAACCAGTGCAGCTCAGGATGCAACCCAAGGGAATTCCGGAAACGCAAAAATGGATAAGTATAAAGCAATGCTCAACGAAATTCCAGACCTAACCGAAGACCAACGGTCACAACTAGAGCAGATCATGAATACTACAAGAAGCCAAGCTGAGCCACTCCGCCAAGACATGAAAAAGGTTCGTGAAAAGATCGTTGAATTAAAATCGGCCGAAAATCCAGACCTTAAAGAAATCGATAGGTTGATAGATGAACAGGCGAAAATTAAAGCTGAGATGGAAAAAATCCGAACAGCTGCAGAAATTAAGGGAAAAAGCATCTTAACCCCAGAACAGAGTAAAGTTTTGGAAGCGCAGATAAAGGAAAAGAAAGAAAATCGTGAGAAACGAGGTTCTGAGAAAAAAGCAATGATGAAAGCGCAATAGTTTCCTTAGTACTGAAAGGTTACTACACGAAAGACCCCGACAGCCGAACCGCTGTCGGGGTTATTTTTATCCAATGAAATCACTCTTACCAATACTGGCCAGCCTGTTTCTTCTAGCCTGCCATAACCCTACCCTACCAGATATGCAAGCCGAAGAAAAAATCAGGGCTGTGCTGGCCGAACAACAGGAATGTTGGAAAAAAGGCGACATCGACTGCTTTATGCAAGGCTACTGGAATTCCGATTCGTTGCGATTAATTGGGAAGTCGGGCGTTAACCACGGCTGGCAAGCAACGTTAGACAATTACAAGAAGTCTTATCCAGACAAGGCTTCGATGGGCACATTGAACTTCGAACTCTTGAATCTTGAACCCCTCGGAGCCGAGAATTACCTCGTCACCGGAAAGTGGAAACTAACGCGCGTAGCAGACGAACCTAACGGCCTTTTCACCCTCATTTGGAAACGCTTTGGTAATGAATGGAAGATCATTTACGACCATTCGAGTTGATCTCAGAAATTGAA
>JAGYJL010000035.1 GCA_018402015.1 Flavobacteriales bacterium
TGTAGTTTATTGCACAGACCATCATCAGCGCATGTTGGCACCTGCTTCACGCAAAGCGTTGCCCAACCTCCTTACGCGCCACATACAACTTATAGTGCTAAATTGCCTCATCAAAACTGCATACCCTCAAAATGCTGGAAACATACGCCTACCTCCTGCCCTATGTGGCCATACCTATAGTAAGTGGCATTGTAGGCTGGGGCACCAATTGGTTGGCCATTCATATGACCTTCTACCCGGTAGAATTCGTGGGTATAAAGCCCTTTTTGGGTTGGCAGGGAATTGTTCCCTCCAAGGCAGCTAAAATGGCCGAGAAATCGGTAGACCTCATGACCTCCAAACTCATAGATGTACAGGAGATATTCGGAAAGCTTGAACCCAAACGAGTGGCCAACGACCTACAGCCCGTGCTGAACAAGATGGCCCGACAGATGATCAATGAAGTGATGGAGCAAGAGGCCAGATTGATGTGGTTGGCCACCCCCTCACTGGTCAAGGAAACCATTTACCGACAAGCTGTTTCGCAAATGCCCGAAGTGGCCGAGGAAATGATGCTGGACGTGCGCGACAATATTGAAGAGTTCCTCGATCTGAAAGGTCTGGTGGTAGAACACCTTACAGCAGATAAGGCCCTTACCAACGAGATATTCCTCAAGTGCGGAGAAGAAGAATTCAAGTTCATCAAGTCCTCCGGGCTCTACTTCGGATTCCTCTTCGGCATCATACAGGCCATTGTGTGGTATTTCAACGATTCGTGGTGGCTATTACCCTTGGGCGGATTGATCGTAGGCTGGGCAACCAACTGGTTGGCACTCAAAATGATCTTCAACCCCAAGAAGGAGATGAACATACTCGGCATCAAGATACACGGACTGTTCATTAAGCGCCAGCGCGAGGTAGCCACCGAATATTCCAAGATCGTATCGTCCAAGATCCTTACCGTTGAACGGATGTTCGATCGCATCTTCCGTGGTAAGGCATCAGATAAGATGGTCAGCATTCTTCACGGTCACATTAAGCGCGCCATTGATGAGCAGATCGGTCTGTCGAGAGCCATTTACCAGATCTTTGCAGGTACCAAGAAGTACGATGAGCTGAAGGACATGGCCGCCAATCGGTTTGTGGAGAGTCTCCCCCATTCCATTCATCGCACTTTCGATTATGCTGAAGATGCCCTCGACCTGGAAACCACCATGCGAGAGAAGATGTCGGAACTCTCGCCAGATGAGTTTGAAGCAGTACTTCGACCCGCTTTTCAGGAAGACGAATGGATCCTTATTCTGGTAGGTGCTATACTTGGTGGACTGGCAGGATTGGGTCAGCTTTTCTTCCTGTTCTCTTAAACTAATGAGTAATTCGGAGTTAGGAATTAGGGATGAGGATATTCGCTGCTCTTTAAGCACGTACCTGTCCTCTCTTTTAGCTATTCACTGGTCACTGTTCACTGGTCACTAATCAATCGTCACTATTAACTAATTTCGATTCCATGAAGAACAGAGTGAATGCATTTGCAGAAGACGCGTTAGGAAACTTGGATGCAACGGGCGTTGCCGAAGCCATTGCCAAGAAGGAAATATCCGTTCAAGAAGCTATTGAGGCCGCAATCCAACGTTCAGAAAAGGTTGACCCTCATCTGAATGCCATTATCATTAAGACCTATGACGATGCTCGGAAATACGACCAACTGAATACGAAAGGCGCTTTTTACGGAGTACCTACCTACTTCAAAGACACCGACAATATAAAGGGCTACCCAACCCAAATGGGTACAGGTTCTTTTGCTGCAAAGAAGGCCAAACGCAATAGCAAGTTTGTCAATCAGTTTCTCTCTACAGGCGTAAGCTATTTAGGAAAGACCACTCTACCAGAGTTCGGTCTATTGTGCAGTACCGAAAACGAAAAATGGGGCATTACCCGCAATCCATGGAACACAGATTATACTTCGGGTGGTTCTTCTTCTGGTTCGGCCGCATTGGTTGCCAGCGGTGCAGTGCCCATTGCTTCGGGCAATGATGGCGCAGGTTCAATCCGTATTCCGGCAGCCATCTGCGGATTGGTGGGCCTGAAACCATCGCAGCATAGGATATACGGTCTTGATGGTGCCGAATTGATGCCCATCCCCATTGTTCATCAAGGCGTACTTACACGCTCGGTACGCGATACGGCCACCTTTTTCGGAGAAGCAGAGAAATTCTACCGCAATCCGCGTATGCCCAAATTGGGACACGTAACGCACCCTGGCAAGAAGCGCCTTCGCGTAGCTTTTATCAATAACCTTACAGAAGGTGCAACGGGCCATCAGGATGCTGATACCTACAACTTACAGCTTGAGACAGCCAAATTGCTGGAATCACTCGGTCACAAGGTAGAACAGGTTCCCTTACCGATAGATGTAGATACCATGGTAGGCCATTTCCTCAATTACTACGGATTCCTTGCCTACATGTCGAGCCACATGGGCAGGTTCGTATTCCAATCTAAGGTGGATAAAGAGCAGATAGAGCCCTTTACCATGGGCTTGAGCAAACGTTTCAAGGCCAATGCACTGCGTTTGCCAAGTAGCATACGTGCTATGCGCAAAATGGGAAAAGAATGCAGCCGGCAGTTTGAGAACTACGATGTGATCATGACGCCTGTCCTCTCGCACAAGACCCCGAAGATCGGCCACTTCTCACCACAGTTGGCTTACGAGGAAATAGCCAAACGTGCAGTAGATTATGCTTCTTACACTGGGCTTTACAACGTTACAGGAGAACCTGCCATCTCTCTGCCACTTGGTGCAGATTCGGATGGAATGCCACTAGGTGTGCAGTTTGCAGCGCCTTATGGCGAAGACAAACACCTATTGGAATTGGCCTTTGAACTGGAAACGGCCAAACCGTGGCGTACGCTTTATGATGCATAAGTAGAACAACAACTCATTCAGCGCCATGCTGCCGATCTAGCTCAGAATAAGAATCCGCTTATTCTTCTGATGAATTCGTTGAATAGACGGGCAAACATCCCGATGGCAATAAGCGTTAGCATGGTGGTTCGATTTTAAGCTTGTTCGAAGTTTGATTCCCTAGCGGGATAAAGCCTACGCGAACATATCGGCAAGTGTTTTCGATTATCGATGAACGAACCAACAAATTGGATGATCGGCAATTTTCACCACGAGTTGAAGGGCTTTCTAGCCGAAGCAGGACATCATCCAGTCTTTGGCGTAGATGGTCAGTCCGTAGTTAAGCAGTATGTTAAAAGGCATGGCTATCATAGAACCAGCAATAAAATACCGCAGTTTAATGGGAGAGAATGCCAAAGCATAATTAACGGGTGGCGAAATGAACAGCAGCAACCGAAGAATGATGGTGGTCTTGAGCGGTTTGTCTGCGATCTTTTTCACATACTTTTTTACGATCGGATGCTCTACTTCCGATAAGACCTTGCCCGTAAAAGAACGGGTAAAGAAGAAATGCGAAAGCATGGCAAGCAGCGTAGTAGCGTAAGCAATAAGAAAACCATCCAATCCATCGTAAACCAGAAACAATACGAATAGGAAGATCATTCCTGGTATGTTCATCAGCGTACCTACTACATACACTACGGTGAAGAAAACAATCCCGAACATGCCGGTATTGCGTATCGTACGTTCAAGATACTCCAAACCGAAATACTGACTGAACTGCGAATGACGGCCCAGATACATGAGTACCAAGGTTACGACCAGTAACGTTACGATTTTGGATATGGTCTTATTAGACACGGTAGCTAGCTCATATACTTCGGACAAGCTACAACTTTTGACCGATATATCTGATACGTTGTGAGAGAATGACTTTTAATAGCCACTACAAATTCAGAACATACTAATGCTTAAAACCATCACGTTGCTCACTTTTCTAGTCCATCAATTCGTTTAGTTTTGTCAGCATTCTAAAAAAAACGTAGATCTAATGGCGAAAGAATATATGAGCATGCGCAATCTGCGCTTTTTGCTTCATGATGTAATGAATGTGGAGCAATTGACGAAGTACGAAAGGTTTACCGACCACAATAAGGAGATGTTCGACCTGATGTTGGATACGGCCAAGCAAATAGCCGATACGCACATGTTCCCTATCTACGAGGAGATGGATGAGAAGAAACCTACCATGGGCGATGGTGTGGTACATGTGCACCCGAACATCAAGGATATCATGCGCGAAACAGGCGAAAGCGGCTGGATCGTTGCGCAAGAAGATTACGAACATGGTGGTCAGCAAATGCCGCACACCGTTTACAATGCGGCCAATTTCATTTTCCATGCGGCCAATACTTCAGCTGCATCTTATTTCGGTCTTACCATGGGTGCTGCCGAACTTATTTCCTCTTTCGGAAGCAAGGAATTGCAGGAAACCTACATGACCAAAATGTTTGCTGGCCAATGGCAAGGAACAATGGCACTTACTGAGCCGCACGCTGGTAGTTCGTTAGGCGACATCTACACCTCTGCAACCGATGCTGGCGATGGTTCGTACCGAATCAAAGGTCAGAAGATCTTCATATCTGCTGGCGATCACGATGGCGTTGAGAATATCGTTCATCTCATGTTGGCCAAGATAGATGGTGCGCCAGCTGGAAGTAAAGGGATTTCGTTGTTCGTGGTTCCGAAGAAACGTCCCGAGAACGGGACTCTCGTTTCAAATGATGTGACTACAGCAGGGTTTGAAGGTAAAATGGGCATGAAAGGTTGTCCGGTTGCGCACCTGGTAATGGGCGACAATAACGACTGCCACGGATGGTTAGTAGGTGAACCGAATAACGGACTGAAATACATGTTCCAAATGATGAACGGTGCAAGGATCAGTGTAGGCGTAATGTCGTGTGGCCTCTCCTCTGCTGCTTACTATGCATCGTTGGAATATGCCAACGAACGTCCTCAAGGTAGAACGCACTCTAACCGCGATCTTACATCACCAATGGAACTCATCATCAACTATGCAGATGTTAAACGCATGTTGTTGTTCCAAAAATCGGTAATGGAAGGCGGTCTGGCGTTGGTAATGCAGTGTGCTTTGTATGCCGACCTTGCCAAAGTATGCGAAGGCGCAGATAAGGAGAAGTACCAATTACTGCTTGATCTGCTTACGCCTATGGCAAAAACGTATCCGGCAGAAATGAGCGTTCAGAGTACAAGCCAAGGCATGCAGGTATTGGGCGGTGCTGGCTTCTGCAGCGATTTCCCACTACAGCAGTACTACCGCGATACACGTATCAACCCGATCTATGAAGGAACAACAGGTATTCAGGCCATGGACCTTTTGGGAAGAAAAGTAACCATGAAAATGGGCGCTGCTGTAATAGCTTTCGGAGCTGAACTACAGGAAACCATCAAAGCAGGGTTTGCAGTAGAGGCTTTGAAGCCTCGTGCTGAGAAACTGGCAGCTGCGGCTACCAAATTCCAAGAGGTTACAATGAAACTGATGACCTTGGCACAGAGCGAAAAACCAGAGGTTTTCCTTGCAGATGCTACACTCTACTTAGAGAATGCCGGTATTCTGGCTGTTGCATGGCAATGGTTGAAGCAAGCCTTGGTTGTAGAGCAGAAACTGGCAGAAGGACAATCAGGTGAGGAATTGAAGTTCTACAAAGGGAAACAAGCTGCGTTTGAATACTTTTTTGAGTATGAATTACCAAAGTCTATTGGTCTTACAAAGCGCTTATTGAGCGATTACAGACTTACACTTGACCTTGACCCAGAATACCTGAACTAATGAACTACGAGCATTTCAAGTACGAAGTAGCGGATAAGGTGGCACATGTTGCCATTAACCGACCAGATAAGGTCAATGCCTTGCACGAACCTGCTTGGAAAGAACTCAAAACCATTTTTGAACAGATAGACAGCGACCCTGAAGTGAGGGTCGCTGTTCTTTCTGGAGAAGGAAAATTGTTCTGTGCGGGAATCGATCTTCAAATGCTCATGTCTGTAAAGAATGTGGAGAATATCGAGTGTGCTGGTCGCAGAAGCGAACGCATCATGCAGTTCGTAAAAGAACTTCAGGCCCCGATCAATGCCATTGAAAACTGTTCGAAACCTGTACTGGCCGCCATTCATGGTGGCTGCATAGGTGGCGGAGTTGACATAGTTGCCGCATGCGATATGCGTTACTGCACAGACGATGCCTACTTCACTATTAAAGAGATAGACATGGGCATGGTAGCTGATCTTGGCACATTGCAACGCCTACCGAAATTCGTAAAGCCAGCGGTTGTTGCCGAAATGGCCTTTACAGGAAGAAAGGTCGGTGCGGCAGAAGCAAAAGACATCGGACTTGTGAATGCTTATTTCGAAGGAAAGGAAAACCTCATTACGGAAGTAAATGCTATCGCTCAGACCATTGCTTCCAAATCACCGCTTTCCATCAGAGGTACAAAAGAAGTATTGCGTCACACGCGCGACCACTCTGTTCAAGACGGATTGCACCACATGGCCGTCTGGAATGCAGCCATGCTCCTATCAGATGATCTTACAGCGGCTTTCATGGCTGCAATGTCCAAGCAAAATCCAGACTTTAAAGATTGATAACAGTCCAATGTTGCTTTAATGGGTTTAAACCATTCGCGTTGAGCAAGGTTTATACCTTAGCAAGGTGAATCAGGTAGAACTAGTCGATATCGTACTCAACGAATTGGTGCACACGCGCCAGCCGTCTACAAGCGTCAGACGGATATTCATCAAACACAAAATCGATTTCGATGACGAATTGGTAAGCGAGATCGAAGCGCTTCTACTATCTAAAAGTCTGGTGGTCGAAAGAGAAAAGGATTCTGCGGGATTTGCCTGCTATGTACTAACAGAAACAGGACAGGATTTCTTACGGACCTTCAAAAGCTACTCGAAGTTCCTAAAGGGAATTGAAAGGGAGAGCAAGAAGGTGGAACGTGCTCGCAAAAAGAAGCCATACGATGCTAATAAACGAGCAAATGATGAATCGCCCATGGCGTATGTGCCACCAGAGAAAAGTTTTATTGAAAAGAATGGCATAGGTCTTATGCTGCTTGTGCTGTTCTTTATACTATTCTACATCGTGGCCAAGATCACTTCTTGATGAGCTTCGCAGTTTCCGTTATCCTGTTTGTCCCATGCCATTTTTAGATTCTCTCAATATACTGATGAACTTAAATGGCTTGAAGGCAATTGGATAATGAACTGAAGGGACCACAATCGAATCATGGTCAATCCAAGACGATTCCACCTTGGTTGGATACCTAGACTCTTGAAAATGGAAACGAAACGTTCAGGGAAACCCTTCTGTCGAAAATAGTGCTAATGTAATGCATCTACAAAGCTGTTCTTCCATTCAAACGGCCGTTTTCACTGGATTTATAGCAAAAAACTACGCCCCTTTATCGACCCACAGAACGACTCCCATCCAAAATTGAATGAAAAGTTCAGAATGAACTTCGTATCACGCTATTGGCGCAGAAAATAAAATGGAGATGAAATACCTGAAGATGTAATTACAACAATTGGTATAATTATTGAACTTCGCGTATCAAACTAACTACCATGAGACATACACTTGTCATTGCGGCCATACTTTTTACGCTTAGTTCGTGCTCATTGAACCGATTGTACTTTACCGTCGATACCAAGATGGAAATAGAGAAAGCTGGTGCTGAGTTGACACAGGTTCAATTCCCAATTCAGAAGCATCATTCTTGCCCGACAGATTAGCAAAGAGGAGCTGAAAGTTGCCGAAGGAAAAGTGAGAATTGAGAATGGCAAGAACATCGAAGAGATCATCATTCCGGCAAACACGCCTGGTGTATGCGAACTATACGATGAAAAAACCTTGAAAGTGAGTTTCGACAAGGGAGACGGAAAGACAATCCCATTCTTGGTGGAGCGCAGAGGAGATATGGTAGTAGCCGGAAGCTACTTTAAGATCGGAGCAAAAAAATGGACTAGCACGGAGCGCGGTCGTAAGGTGGGAACCTTAGACTATCAAGGCCAGGACTATCAATTGGTTCGAGGTGGAGATGCCCGTCTGATGATTGAAAAGTCCGTTCTGAACAAGGTGAAACGCAATACACACGTAGCCAAAGGCAGAAAACTCTGATGGCTACCTTTGCACACTGCTAAACGCAGCTGTTATATGGAACTATTGATGACAAAAGTGTGCATGACCAAGGATATTGGCGTGCATGGAAACCTGTTCGGAGGAATTATGCTTTCATGGATTGATGAAGCAGCTGTGTCTATGTCGAACAGAATCTGTAAAACCCCGAACATGGTAACTCGGAAAATGACCGAGATCCTGTTTGAGCGACCCGTTAAGGTTGGGCACATCATCAATATCTATGGAGAAGCCGTAAGTATGGGAACTACCAGTATTGCACTGAACATCATTGCAAGACGTTACAACGTCTATACCACAGAAGAAGACGTTGTATGTTCAACGCAAGTGGTATTTGTTAGGATTGATGAGAATGGAGAGAAAATTCCAATTGCCGGGGAAGTAAGAAGAAAATTTGCTGAAGGCGAAAACTGATCATCTCTTCAGAACAAACTCAATCGTTTCCTGATCGAACCCGGTCTTTTCGAAAAGCGTTCTCACGGACGAATTCTGTTGTAAACGCACCATCACACTGCCTTTGCTGTACACTTTTGCTTTATCAAGCAATTCGGATGCAACCCCTTGCTTTCTGTCTTCACGACCTACTGCCAGATACACGATTATGTTCTCGGCAAAATAGCCTTCAAAGTTGGTCCGGTTAACCACACATACACCAATAATGGTATCTGCATCCCTTGCCAGAATGACAAAACCACCTTGGTGCGGGAACTTGCTAAGCGCATATTCAATCGCTCGCGATACATTGTCTCTGGAATCAGAATACGTTTCCAAGTGCTCTAGCAGAAAGTTAATGATAGCTTCCTTTTCGAGCGTGGTTACAAAATCGGTTGTATTTAAGAGTTGGTATGCTGGCATTTGTTAAAAAAATCATAAAACCACGTTCTCTTAGCAACTCGGAACATGATCTGCGTTAAGTTTAGCAACGGTAGCCTAAGAAACTAATTTAGCTGCTGAATTGCTAATTTCGAAGCGCCTTTTCGAACACGTTTAAAAGAAGACCGATTATGAGGAGATTGTTTATCGCGTTGATGGTAACTTATACTGCAAGTGCCTTTGCTCAAACGGAGGGTTACGAATTGAAGTTTAAAATGGAAGGCTGTCAGGAAGGAACAGCCATTCTTGCCTACTACTACGGCAACAAACAATACATAAAGGATAGTACGAAGATCGATGCTACCGGAAGCTTCACTTTTAAAGGAGACGAGACCTTGGATGAAGGAATTTACATCACAGTAATGCCTCCAGACAATAAATATTTCGAGGTAATTATCGATTCAGACCAGGAATTCAGCATGACTTCAAAGTATGCCACTCCTGTTAAAAGCATGAAGGTTACAGGAAGCGAAGAGAACAAACGTTTCTACAGCTACCTCAACTTCCTCAACGATCAAAAGACGAAGAGTTCCCCTATTTCGGACAAAGTGGCTCAATTGCAAAAAGCAGACAGCACAGGATACAGGGAAACTGCTGAATTCAAAGATCTTCAGAAGAAGATGACAGCCATTGATGATGAGGTAAAAGATTACAAGAACAAGTTCATTGATGATTATCCAGATGCATTGCTGACCAAGGTTTTTCTTGCTTCGAAAGATCCGGATATACCCGAAGCACCTGTGTTGGAAAATGGTAAAACAGATAGCACGTTCACTTGGCGTTATTTCAAGGATCACTATTGGGATTATGTTGATTTTGATGATGATCGAATCATCCGTACTCCTGTTTTTCATAGTAAACTGGAGCGGTTTATGACGAAGACGATCTATCAGATTCCAGATTCGATCATTAAAGAAGCTACCCTTTTGGTTGACAAGACAAAATCAAGCCCGGAATTATTCAAATACACCGTTTTTTGGATCACCAGTCATTTTGAAACATCCAAGCAAATGGGAATGGACGCGGTATTTGTTCATATGGCCAAGAACTATTACATGACAGGACAGGCCTTTTGGGCAGATTCAACCACCATTGCTAAAATTGGCGATCGCGCTCGAAAGTTAGAATACTCGCTTATCGGAAACGTTGCTCCTAATCTTATTATGAATGACACTTCAGGAGTGTTTCAAATTCTGCATGCCGTTCCAAAGGATTACACCATTGCTTATTTCTGGGATCCAGATTGCGGACATTGCAAAAAGGTAACTCCTAAAGTGAAAGAGTTTTACGACAACTTTAAACAAGAATTGGATGTTGAGGTTTATGCAGTTAACACCAACGCCAAAGAGCGAGGAGATTGGATCAAATACATTAATGAACATGATTTAGACTGGATAAATGTGGAAGACCCAGAGCAGAAAACAGCATATAAATATCTGTACGACATCACTCTACTCCCGTTATCTCACCTTTAGATAGCATGGGAAGATCATTGCCAAACGCAATTGGTGCTGAAGACCTGAAAAACTCTCATTCGACATCATAAAAAGAAAAGTTCATAAACTTCCTCACTCTTCTGTCCTAAATAAACCATTATTTATCAACGCTAGAAACATATTCGTCCTGTACTGATAAAGTGATGCCGGGCTGCTTCGCTTAGAATCCTCGGGCGCTCCCATACAACTTTCACGCTCATTAAGCTGCCATTGCACATTTGCGGAGCCATGTTCAGCAATCGCATGTTGGTTTATGGCCTTTCTTTGAGCATTATAAAAGTGTTCCTGTCCTGATCTGCTTATTGGATTTCACAGTAGTTTGATTGCTGTTTATGTTTGTGCATTTATTGCAATTGTACTTATTGGCCAATTGATTAGAACAACAAATCCTACAATGCTTAGAGCTTTCTGGCAGGGAGCATTGTTTGGTTCAATACTTTCTTGGTCACCAATGCTTCAGCGTGGTGGGTCTTACTCTCAGAATACACTAAAGATTTTTCTGGTCTCTTGAACAGCTATGCAGCTGGTGTTCCATTCTTTAGAGGTACCCTTACTGGCGATCTTCTTTTCACCGCTGTTCTTTTTGGAAGCTACAAGCTTGCCGAGTTCAGGTTTCCTTCGCTCGTTAAAGCCTAAGTAATTGTTCAAGCATCCTATTGCAGCTACTATCATTTCGATTGTTGTAGCGCTTTTTGTAAACGTCTACTACTACTCTACTGGAGTTGATCTTGCGATTGTTGTATCTCGAACCTTGTTTGCAGATACCCTTCTTGTATTGACGCTTGTACCGATCTATGAATCCATCCGTTTGCGAGATAGCAAAGAATCTTTCGAACTCATGGATCGGATCAAATCCGGAATGAAGGTAGTAACGCTGTACACCTTCGTAATGGGATTGATCACGTTTACTTTATTCAAATTGTTCGGAGAGCCATTGGTTGCAGATAGAATACATCAACTTACCCTAGCATTGCAGGAAGCAGTTGCTGCTGGCACCATCAACGCAGATCTACAGAAACAACAACTAGAACTAGCAAACCAGATCTACTCGCCCACATCTCAAGTACTTATGGTTTTGCTTGCAAATCTGTTTGTGGGCTTTATAAGCTCGATTTTAGCAGCAATGCTTATTCGGAAGTAACCGTTATTTAGCTGGTTACCGTCTCGGCTAACTTTATCAGATCCATTCCATCGAAACTACCAGAACTCATCATTAAGAGATTCTTGCGTTTCCAACTTATCGCCTTCAAGTGTTTCTGAAGTTCTTTAGAATCGGTGATAACGATAAGATCTTTCCTTCCAAACGCTTGTTTCACCTGCTTTTTGGTCAATTCCGGTAGTTTCTTGTGTTTGATGGTCTTCGGATTGAAGTACACAATTGCCTCATGCGCTGCCTTCATGCTCTTACGATATTCCTCTAAGAACTTTAAACTAAGGGAACTGAATGTGTGCAGCTCTAAACAGGCAATCAACTTCCTATCATCAAACTGCTTACGTACCGCTTCAACCGTTGCCTTCACTTTAGATGGTGAGTGAGCAAAATCCTTGTAAACAGCAGTATGTTTAGTGGCAGCCAGAAGTTCCAAGCGCTTTGAAGCACCTTTAAAACTCTGTATTGCCTTGTAAAAATCATCCTCGGCAATGCCCAAGCTAGAGCAAACCAATCTGGCTCCATTCAAATTGACCAAATTGTGATTGCCAAATACTTTGAGTGCAATCTTACCACCATCGGTCAACAAATAAGTTACCCCATTCTCAATTACATGTGGAGGAATGGAATAAGGCAAAAGTGTGATGTCATTATCAGATTCCTCGGCAACCTTTTTCACTTCCTGGTCATCAATACAATAGATCAACTTCCCTTTCTTGCTAATGAGGTCAACGAACATGTCGAACTGCTCCACATAATTCTCAAATGTTGGGAACACGTTCACGTGGTCCCAAGCAATGCCACTTAAAAGTGCAATGTTTGGCTTGTAAAGGTGAAACTTAGGCCTCCGATCGATTGGGCTACTCAAGTACTCATCACCCTCAAGCACTGCTATCTTAGCCTCTTTAGTTAGTTTGACCATCGTATCGAAACCTTCCAACTGCGCGCCAACCATATAATCAGCATCAACACCACAAGCATTCAAAACATGAAGAATCATGGCGGTAATGGTGGTTTTACCATGGCTTCCACCAATTACCACACGTGTCTTATCCTTAGTTTGTTCGTAGATATATTCCGGATACGAAAAGATCGTTAAACCCAACTGCTGCGCCTTCAGAAGCTCTGGATTATCTGCACGAGCATGCATACCCAAAATAACTGCTTCTAGATCTTCAGTGATGTTGGCCTCATTCCATCCCATTTCTGCAGGCAAAAGACCGTGCTTGGCCAAACGGCTTTTAGATGGTTCAAATACTTCATCGTCAGAACCAGTGACCTGGTAGCCCTTATGATGCAACGCCAATGCTAAATTGTGCATGGCGCTTCCTCCGATTGCAATGAAATGGACCTTCATATAAAGTAAGCGTTAAGCTAATGTTACCCCGCGCAAAATATAACAGTCAGATCACCTGACAATGTTAAATTTTGAGGGGAACTACATTCGTTATATTCGTCCAAAATCGAGCGATGAAACTTTATAGCATAGAAACCGGAAATTTCAAGTTGGATGGCGGTGCCATGTTCGGTGTGGTACCTAAATCTCTTTGGCAAAAAACGAATCCAGCAGACGAGAATAACATGTGCACTTGGGCCATGCGCTGCTTGTTGATCGAGGATGGAGATCGACTTATTCTTGTTGACAACGGAATTGGCGACAAGCAGGATGACAAGTTCCTTAAACATTATTACCTGCATGGCGATGCTACTTTGGAAAAGAGCCTTGCCAACCACGGTTTCGGAAAAGATGACATTACCGATGTGTTCCTAACACATTTACATTTCGATCATTGCGGTGGAAGCGTTGCTTGGAATAGAGACCGAACGGGTTTTGAAATGAGCTTCAAGAACGCGACATATTGGAGCAATGAACGCCACTGGAAATGGGCAACAGAACCTAACCGTAGAGAAAAAGCCAGTTTTCTAAAGGAAAATATCCTTCCTATTCAGGAATCTGGACAGTTGAAATTCATAAATGAAGGAGAGCTATGGCATCCTGAAATTGAAATCTTCTTTGCACACGGGCATACCGATGCACAGATGATACCGATCGTCAATTACAAGGATCGTAAGTTTGCGTTCATGGCCGACCTGCTTCCATCCGTTGGACACTTTCCTATTCCATTTGTGATGGGGTACGATACACGACCGCTCTTAACTTTGGATGAGAAGGAAAAATTCCTTAAGCAAGCTGCAGATAACAACTACATACTGATGTTTGAGCACGATGCCACAAATGAATGCTGCACTGTTCAGCATACCGAAAAAGGAGTTAGGGCGGATGAAGTTTTTAAGCTTTTGGAAATTTGAAGCCTATCAAGAACAACCCTCGTGTGCATTGGTCGTTAATAATTCAGAGACTATGATTGTTGTTACCCGCGAGAGTTAATTAACTTCGAATTGTAACCTTCGCGTTTCAATATGTCGACAGAATGAAGCAACCCCTATTGTATCTTCTTGTTTCGACACTAATGATATCCATTAGTGGTTTGGATGCTTTGTCGCAGTGCAACGAGTTGATTCCATTGGAAGTTATAAATCCAGGATTTGAAGGACCTCCGGGACAACACATTACGCCTAATCCATGGAGCACTTGCGGTATAACTCCCGATACTCAACCTGGACAATGGGGAGTCAATCAACCACCATCTGAAGGAAATAGCTATGTTGGTTTCGTTTATGGAAGTGCAAGTTGGCAAGAAGGAGCATCACAGCAATTGAGCGGTGCCATGCAGGCAGGAGTTCAGTACGATTTTACCATTGATCTTTCAGCAACTCCAGCTTCTGGCGGAGGTATAAACCCCAACTCGTTCTGTTCAATGGAGGTTTGGGGAGCAAATGCTATTTGCCAACGCACGCAACTTATGTGGAGTTCACCAGTGATCACTCATTATGGTTGGCAGACCTACAACGTGAGCATTACACCAACGCAAAACTGGACACACATTTACTTCATCTGCAACTGTGGTCCGTTGGGATATATTCTCCTCGATAACATCACCCCACTTCAAGCCAACAATCCGAATGTTTTCATTACCTCACATGTTGACGGAGATGCAGAGACGTGCGGTTTCACTTTAGAAGGTAACATCAACAACGCAATTATCGATTCGGTCATTTTAACCGGTAATTTCCAAGGTTCGCCTTTAACGACTACACTGAACGGACTGGATTGGTCGGCACCAATCACCTTCAATGGCCCTGGTAATCAAACTATCACTGCCACTGCCTACTACACCGATCAACAACTGCAGGAAACATGCGTCTCGACACATGTCGATCTGGTTATCAATTCGCCTGCTTCCAACTTCAACTTTGTAAGTCAGTGCGATGGAACAGCAATTCCTTTTACGGATGCTTCGGTTCCATTCGGTTCAAGTACAATTAGTTCTTGGAACTGGGATTTTGGCGATGGCAACAATTCAACCCAGCAAAACCCATCTAATCTGTACGCTTCATCAGGCACCTATACAGTAAGTCTGGAAATTACTTCTTCTGATGGCTGCTCAGTCACTTCTACTCAGGACGTAACGGTGTTCGAAAATCCTGTAGCTGATTTCACTTTTACTGAGGCTTGCGAAGGAGATATTACTGATTTCACAGATGAATCGACCATCGGGACAGGTAACATTTCATCATGGACTTGGAATTTTGATGATGGAAACACTTCTACAATTCAGAACCCTCAGAATTCATTCGCCAATCTTGGTACTTACAACGTTTCTCTAACCACTACAACGCTAGATGGCTGTACTAATACGCTTACACAAGAAGTAGGTATGTATCCGCTGCCTGTTGCAGATTTCAACTTTAGCGATGCTTGTTTGAATACGGATTTCCAATTTACAGATGCTTCAACTGTTTTAACGGGTGCAGTCACAGCTTGGGACTGGGATTTTGGCGATGGAGCAACTGCCACAGCGCAGAATCCAGTCAATCAGTACGCTGCAGACGGAACTTATGATGTGACATTGACGGCCACAACAGACCATAATTGTTCCGATACCGAAACTCAAACAATTACCGTACATCCTTTGCCTGTTGCAGATTTCTCAAGCACAACCGTTTGTGCCTTGACAACTACGGACTATACCGATGAATCTACCGTTACAGCTGGTTCAATCACTGGTTGGCAATGGTATTTTGGCGATGGCGGAACCGCTCAAACGCAGAACAGCACCAACGACTTCACAACGGGCGGAACATATACTAGTTCTCTTGTAGTAACCACTGCATTGGGATGCCAAGATTCGGTGAGCATTGATGTTACCGTTTATCCTAAACCTGAAGCAGATTTTACCTGGAATGATGCCTGCTCGAATGACGAGAACAGTTTCTCAGATGCTTCCACAATATCAGGTTCGGTCATTAATGGATGGGATTGGGATTTTGGCGACAATGCTGGAACATCAACCATTCAAAACCCGGTCTACACTTATTCTTCCAGCGGCCAGTATGATGTAGAACTGATCGCAACTACGGCTGATGGATGCAAGGACACCATTCAGCAGACCGCGCAAGTATTCGATCTTCCTGTGGCAGATTTTTCTTTCACTAATATATGCGAAGATGATTCGGTGCTTTTCAACGACCTATCAACCATCCCTTCCGGCTCCATTTCAGACTGGCAATGGGATTTCGGTAACGGAGAAACGTCTTTCGATGAGAATCCAACCTATCAAAGCTACCCATCGGATAATATGTACACAGTTGAACTCATTGTGGCATCTGGCAACGGTTGTTCAGACACTTTGGAACAAGAGATTGAAATTTATCCGGTTCCTATTGCTGCATTCACCTTCGATAGTGTCTGTTTTCCACTTGAAGTACAATTCACTGACCAATCAAATACAAATGGTACGTATCCTATAACTGGATGGAATTGGGCCTTTAGCGATGGACAGACCAGTAACGTAGCTTCTCCTAGCATTGACTTTGGAATGCCAGGTACATATTCTGCTGATCTGCTTGTAACGAACGGCCCAGGTTGTAAGAGCACGTTCTCAGCTGGAGATGCCGTAGTTCATCCTAAACCGGTTGCTGAATTTCCCCAAGGTTTGGCAACTTGTTTGGAAGACACGATCTTTTTTACCGATCTATCACAGATCACACCCATTACAGATGATGTAATTACCGATTGGAACTGGGATTTTGATGATGGCAATTCGTCCTCAGCAATAGCGCCTTACCATATCTATAGTTCACACGACCTGTATGATGTTGCTTTGACCGTGACCACTAATCACGGTTGCAATCATACAGCAACCCATGTGGTTGAGATCTATCCGTTGCCCGCAGTAAACTTTATTGCTGATCCACCACAAGGCTGTGCGCCATTAGCTGTTCAATTTGTCGATCAGACCAGTATTCCAAGCCCATATACGCTACAAAGTTGGTCGTGGGATCTCGGCATCGACTCCACTACTTCTACATCTCCATCTCCGTTCTTGGTGTTCAATCCAGAGTTGGAACCTATGGACATTGCTCAGTTTGATATTCAACTTACTGTTACCTCAACTAAAGGATGCGTCTCGGAGCTTACGAAGGAGAATTACGTCAGTGTTTATCCTAAGCCTGAAGCAGATTTCAGTGTTGAACCAGAAGTTCAGAATATTATCAAGCCAAGATTTGATTTTACAGACCTATCCTCTGAAAACGTAACGAACTGGGATTGGAGTTTCGGAGATGGAACCTATTCCGATGATCAGAACCCGGTACACTATTACAGTGCGGTTGGAACGTATCCAGTGGGATTAATTGTAGAGACCCAGTTCGGATGTTTGGACACAGTTGGGTTGGAAGTGAAAGTTGAACCTATTTTCACCTTTTACATCCCGAATTCGTTTACTCCTAACGCAGATGGAATCAATGACGAGTTCTTCGGTACCGGAGAAGGTTACGACCTCTACTCTATGTATATCTACAATCGTTGGGGCGAATTGATCTTCGAATCGAATGACGACCAATATCACTGGGATGGATCTTTCAAGGGTAAGCAAGTACAATTAGGAAGCTACGCCTACCGCTTTTACATAATCGATTGGCAGGGTCATGACCATCAATATGAGGGCCATGTAACGTTACATCGATAATCAGAATTTATCCAATCCGGTGCCTTTTTGCATCACCTTGATGAGTTTTCCATCAGCATACTTAGCTCGATAGGTGATGTTTCCATCCATATCCCAATAAGTATTGGTTCCACTCAATCGGCCATTCATGTAACTAATGCTGAACCATTTTGCTCCGTGTTCATACCAAGCTTGCGAAAGTCCTTCCAATTTTCCGTTGGCGTAGGTAAGCTCCTGAAATTTGAAACCGTTGGAGTAGAATAATTTCCAAAGCCCGTGCTTCTCTCCCATTTTGTAATCTCCTTGAGCACGTAATTCGCCTGTTTCGTGCCATTCTGTACTTGTGCCATCCTCTAGGTCATCAGCGTATGATTTCTCATACTGTTTGTTGCCGTTAGGGTACCAGAGCAATGCTAAGCCATCTCGTTTTCCTTTCTTATAATTGACATCGAACTTCGGAGCGCCATCTTCAAAGTAGCCTAACCACTTACCATTCATTTCTCCGCTAACGAATTCTCCTGTCTCTTTGATCTGTCCGTTCTTGTAATAAGAGGTCCAAACACCTGTTTCCTTATCGTTCTGAAACGCACCTTTGCTGAAATTCTCGCCTGTTTCATAATATCGAGTCCATTCTCCTGCCTTTAAGCCGGTGGTAAACGATCCTTCTTTCCACTTGCTTCCTTCCAATTCGTAGTAATAGGTCCAATCACCTTCCAACTTATCGTCCTTAAAAAGGCCTTTGCTTCCTAGTGTTCCATTTTCGTAGTAAAAACTCCACTCGCCATCACGCAGATCGTTCTTGAATGGACCGGTCATCTCCACATTTCCATTATCATAATGCCATGAGAACTTCCCTTGTTTTTTGCCATCCTTGAAGGTTCCACTCATGCTCAATTGACCATTAGTATGCCATTGTTCCTCTTTGCCATCTTGAACACCATCTTTGAAATTCACAACCCGTTTCTGTTGTCCTGAACTGTAGAAATATTCCCAAGACCCGTTCTTCTTTCCGTCTTTAAGTTGACCTTCAAACTCTACTTTTCCATCTGCGAAATAGCTGACGTTCTTTCCATTCTCAAATTGCTGGTCACTCAGTAATTGACCATCACGATACCAACATTTCCATCGTCCAACCTGATCGTTGTCTTTGTACTTTCCTTCGCAGAAAGGTTTTCCATCATCATAAAAACTCTTCCATAAACCTTGCTTCAGGCTATCAACCATTTTACCCTCCTCTTTTACGGCACCATTGGGCCATAATTCGCGGTAATCTTCCTGCGCGAAAACCAACAATGGAAGCACAAATAGTATGATTAACACATATCTCATATCACTTAAGTATTAATTCTTTAACTAGGTCTTCGCCTAATTCCTTGTTAATATTTTGCAGAATGGCCTCTCTTGCAAATGATAGCTCATTTCGAAGCACGGAACTATCTAATTGTACGGTAAGTGTTCCTCTATTGAAATACACCTTCTGAGTTCTATTCTTTACAGAAGGACCAAGCAATGCACCCCAAAGATGCACTATCCGCGTTTCTTTGACCTTATTGGCCATAGGATGCGCTTCGAGCCAATCATCTATGACCTCTTTAAGCGGTTGCTGATTGGACTGCCGTTTTCTCATCCTTTAAATTCCTGTAGGAACGTTTTTACGTTGGAGTTGATGCGAGCTGTAATGTTGTCTGACACAATTGGAACGAACTGCTCCCCAACGATCATTTCATACAATTCGATGTAACGAGACGAGACTGTTTGAACGAATTCATCTGGCATGAAAGGCATGGTCTGGCCATGTAAGCCTTGAAATCCGTTTGCCATCAACCATTCTCTCACAAACTCTTTAGACAATTGTTTCTGAACTTCCGCTTTAGCTTGTCTTTCTTCGTATCCGTCTGCATAGAAGTAGCGACTGCTGTCGGGCGTGTGAATCTCATCCATTAGATAGACCTCACCGTTTCTTGTTCCAAACTCATACTTTGTATCAACTAGTATAAGTCCTTGTTTAGCAGCTATTTCTGTTCCGCGCTGAAACAATTTTCTTGTATAATCTTCCATCTGCAGATATTCAGCCTCTGGTACTATGCCATGGGCAAGAATATCCTCTCTGGAAATATCCTCATCATGTCCTTCTTCCGCCTTGGTTGCTGGTGTAATTATCGGCTCAGGAAATCTGTCATTCTCCTTCATACCCTCGGGCATTGCTACGCCACAGATGATACGCTTACCAGCTTTGTATTCTCTCCATGCGTGTCCTGCCAAATAACCGCGAATAACCATTTCAACCCTGTAAGGTTGACAACGGTATCCCGCAGACACAACAGGATCCGGACAAGCAACCAACCAATTGGGTACGATATCTCTGGTGGCTTCCAGAAATTTTGCAGCGATCTGCGTTAGAACCTGTCCTTTAAATGGAATTCCCTTGGGTAGAATGTGATCGAATGCCGAAATACGATCGCTGGCAACCATTACCAGTAGATCATCTCCAATGGAATACACATCTCTTACTTTTCCTTTATACACATTGGTTTGGTTCGGAAACTCAAAATCTGACCTTGTCAGCGTTGCTGGAAGTTGTACTTCTTCACTCATTCTTTATCTGCCTTAGCGTAAATGTCTACAATTCTTTTAACCAACGGATGACGCACTATATCCGAACCAGAAAGCTCTATAAAGGAGATTCCCTTGGTTCCTTTCAGCATGTTCCAAGCGTTCCGAAGTCCGCTTTGCATCTTTTTTGGTAGATCGATCTGAGTTACGTCACCGGTAATGATGAATTTGGCGGAGTTGCCCATTCGGGTTAGGAACATTCTTGTCTGCGGATCGGTGGCATTCTGCGCTTCATCCAAGATAACGAAAGCATGATCTAGCGTTCTACCACGCATAAATCCAAGCGGGGCAATCTGTATGATGCCTGTTTCTAAATATTGCGCCAGTTTTGACGGAGGAAGCATGTCCATAAGCGCATCGTAAAGCGGTTGTAAGTATGGATCGAGTTTTTCCTTCATGTCTCCTGGAAGGAAACCAATGCTTTCACCAGCTTCAACCGCAGGCCGTGTTAAGATGATTCGTTTTACCTCTCGCCTCTTAAGTGCACGAACGGCCAAAGCAACAGCAGTGTAGGTTTTTCCAGATCCGGCAGGGCCGATAATGAACACCATATCGTCCTTATCTACCGCGCTTACGATCTTCTTCTGATTCTCGGTCCGGGCACGTACCAACACGCCATTATGACCATATACCAGAACAGAATCGTCAACCTTTCCGGTCTCCTCATCAGATTCGCTCAGTAACATCCGTTCAATCTCTTTTAGCGGAAGACTTCCGAATTTCTTGAAATGACCTTGCAACAGCTTCAAACGATGTTCGAAGATCTTCACAGAATCCTCATCACCGATCAATTTGAGATCTTGTCCGCGGGCAACCAACTTCAGTTTAGGAAAGTACTTGGTAATGACCTTGAGCTTGCTTTCGTTCACACCATACAATTCAAGTGGTGTGATAGGCTCTATACTTAATGTCTTCTCGCTCAATTACCCTGCAGATTAAGGTGTTTCAACTTTTGGTGCGTGCTCTTATTACGTAGTTTTGGAACGCCTGCAAAGTAACGCAAATTGCCCTCAGAACTAATCGCTAAATCAGCCATTTAACCAACAGATGTCGATAATAACGCTAACAACAGATATGGGCTTGCGAGACCATTACGTTGGTGTTCTAAAAGGCACTATTCTTCGGCATTTCCCGCAGGCAAGCATTGTTGATCTTTCGCACGAGATCAAAGCATTCTACGTTCCGGGAGCTGCGTTAACTGTTCGTAACTCTTACATGGATTTCCCAAAAGGAACCGTGCATCTCATCGGTGTTGCACCTAACCGTTCGAGTTTGGTAGACCACCTTGCGGTTGAGTACCGTGGGCAATATTTTGTAGGTGCTGACAATGGCATGTTCCCACTCATTTTCGATAAGGAACCTAGTAAGATCGTTGATCTAAGCTTCATAGCGCAAACAGCTACTTCTGCCATTTTCCCTTCGCGAGACATTTTTGCGGTTGCAGCAACGCACCTTGCCAAAGGCGGCATTATGGAAGTACTTGGAAGACCTGCAGAGATCTTGAATCGGAATGGAACTTTCCTTCCTATAATAGACGGTTCAACTATTAGAGGAATGGCCATTCATGTTGATGTTTATGGAAATATCATAACCAACATAGACCGGTCACTTTTTCAAACCGTTGGACAAGGTCGTGAGTTTGAGATCCGTTTCAGACGTGAACAGCACGTTATCAATCGTATATTCATTTCCTATTCTGATGTGCCAGATGGAGAAAAAATGGCTTTATTTGGAGCTACAGGATTGTTGGAAATAGCCATTAATAGGTCGAATGCTTCGCAGCTTTTAGGCATCAAGCAAGAAGACGTTATAAGTATTGTATTCAAATGATAACACGTATCGTACAACTCACATTTCAAGAGCATTTGGTTGATGAATTCATCAAAACGTTTGAAGTGAACAGTGAGAAAATCCGCGCATTTGCAGGTTGCCACGGAGTTGATCTGGTTCAGGATATGTATCGACCGTATGTGTTTTTCACCATCAGCAAATGGGAAAGCGAAGAAGCATTGAACGCGTACCGCGAATCTGATCTTTTCCGCAACACATGGAAAGTGACCAAGACGCTCTTTTCTGTGCCTGCTCATGCTTGGTCTACCACCGATACTGGTAAATAGCCTACTATCTTTGGCGTAGATGAAGGTCACGCCACAATCCATCCTTAAACAATACTGGGGTTACGATTCCTTCAGAGAATCTCAATTGGAGATTATTGAATCTGCTCTGAACGGAAAGGATACGCTTGCTTTGCTCCCAACCGGAGGCGGCAAATCCATCTGTTTCCAGGTTCCAGCGCTTTGCCAAGAAGGAATCTGCATAGTGGTTTCGCCACTCATTGCATTAATGAAAGATCAGGTCGAAACCCTGAAAAAGAAAGGCATTAACGCCATTTCTCTCAATGCTGGTATGCACTTTACGCAAATCGATACTGCGTTAGACAATTGCGTTTATGGCGATGTGAAATTCCTTTATCTGAGTCCGGAAAGGTTGCGGACTGAAATAGTGCAAGTGCGCTTGCAGAAAATGAATGTGAACCTCATTGCCGTAGATGAGGCGCACTGTATATCGCAATGGGGATATGATTTCCGACCGCCCTATCTCGAAATTGCTGAGATACGTAAACTGCTTCCGAACGTGCCGGTACTTGCGTTAACAGCAACTGCAACTCCTAAAGTTGTGGACGACATACAGAGCAAACTGGAATTCAAACAGAAGCATGTCATCCGCAGATCGTTTGTTCGAGATAATCTTTCCTATATGATTCTGCGAGAAGAAGATCACAAAGGTCGCATGCTCCGTATTCTGGCCAAAACAGCGGGAAGCGCAATTATTTACGTTAGAAACAGAAGACGAACCAAGGAAATAGCAGATTTCCTGCAAACCCAAGGTGTTAGCGCATCTTTCTATCATGCAGGCCTTTCGTTTGATGAAAGGCAAACACGGCAGAATGACTGGATCAATGACAAGACCCGCGTAATTGTATCAACCAATGCCTTTGGAATGGGGATTGACAAACCAGATGTTCGCACGGTAATTCATATCGGATTCCCCGATAGTTTAGAAGCATATTTCCAAGAAGCTGGCCGAGCAGGAAGAGACGGCAAGCAGAGTTTTGCCGTGGCCTTGGCGAGCAATGCAGATATAAGCGGTCTTCAAAAACGATTGGAACACGAATTTCCATCCAGAGAACGCATTCGCGAAGTATATTATGCCCTGGGAAGTCTCTTTCAATTGGCAGAAGGAAGTGGCGAAGATGTGTGGTTCGACTTCGATTTAGAAGCCATTTGCAACAGATACAATTGGAAACCAAAAGAAATTATGGAAGCCATCTCGTTCCTAGAGAAGGCAGATCATTTAATTGTTGCGGCCAATTCAGACCCGCGTTCCATGTTGCAGATCATTGTGAACAACGAAACGCTTTACGAACTGGAACTTCGCAACCCCAAAGTTGGAAGATTAACAAAAGTGCTCCTCCGCTCCTACGGACGAATGTTTGAAGAATTCGTTCCGATCAACGAAGCACTGTTGGCAAAACGTGCGGGCTATTCAACCGATCAGGTAGTGGCCATTCTACAAAAACTCCATCAGCTCAAAATGGTCGAATACCGACCATCAACCGGCCTGCCTAAATTGACATTCGTAGGTGGTAGACTGCGGAAACAAGATCTACTTATTACCAAAACCATTTACGAGCAACGAATTGAATTGATCAGAGAGCGGATTCTGGCTGCGCTCCATTTTGTGAGCACAGATAAGGTCTGTAGAGGACAAATGCTCCTCAAATATTTTGGCGAAACGGATAGCAAACACTGTGGCAAATGCGATGTTTGCAGAAGCTTGCTAAACGTTGAAAGTAAAGCCACAGACCTTAATGAGTTCCTTGCTTCGATAGAATCCGAAGTCACAATTGAAGAACTCATTTCCATTCATTCAGATAGATCTGAAAAAGAGGTTCTGAAAACCATTCAGTTACTGTTAGACAATAACGAATTGGTGTATCACATGAACGGAAAGATCGGTATTCCGCAGCCGTAAAAGTGCCACTGCAATAGAATACCTTTGCCGCCCATGAAAACAATCAGTTTAAAGAAGGGCAAAGAGAGTTCGTTATTGAGAAAGCATCGTTGGGTTTTCTCTGGAGCCATTGGCAAAAGCACCGCTCAACCAGAAAATGGCGAGTTGGTAAGTGTGGAAGACCACCAAGGAAACTACATTGGCGCGGGTCACTACCACAACGGTTCCATTGCCGTGCGCATGCTCACGTTTGATAAGGAACGTATCGACCAAAGCTTCTGGAACACTCGTTTTCAAGAAGCCTTTGCTGTAAGAAAAGGTTTAGGATTGCTAACCAAGCAAACCAATTGCTTCCGCCTCATTCATGCCGAAGGAGACGGTCTGCCTGGTTGTGTGGTAGATATTTACAACGATTGTGCGGTGGTACAAAGTCATACCGATGGAATGGCCAATTGCGCGAAGGAAATCACCAAAGCCTTAGACAATATAAAAGGTCTGAAACTGAACTCAATCTATCATCGGAACCTCGCTTCTAAAGAGCATTCGTTCCTAAAAGGAAAGAAAGAAGAAACCGAAGTTTTGGAGAATGGGGTCAAGTTCAAAGTAAACTGGGTAAATGGACAGAAAACGGGATTTTTCATAGATCAAAGGGATAACCGCGCACTTGTTGGCGAATTCTCCAAAGGCCGAAAGGTGTTGAATACCTTCTGCTACACTGGCGGATTTTCAGTGTATGCATTGGCGAAAGGATCCAAAAAAGTGACTTCGGTAGATATTTCACAACCTGCGGTTGATCTGGCTGCCGAAAATGCCATCATCAATGGTTTCGAGAAGAACCACGAAGCCGTTTGCGAAGATGCGTTCAAGTTTGTTGAAAAAGCAGATGGCTACGATATGATCATTCTCGATCCGCCCGCTTTTGCAAAGTCGATCAAAGCTCGCCATCGTGCAGTACAAGGCTATAAGCGATTGAATGAAACAGCTCTGAAAGTGATTGCCCCGAACAGTCTGTTGTTCACGTTTTCGTGCTCTCAAGTAGTCAATCCGCAGATGTTTGAAAGTGCAGTACTTGCTGCCGCTATCAATTCAGGCAGAAACGTTCGTGTGCTGAAACGTTTGGGACACGCGGTAGATCATCCGGTAAACATCTATCATCCAGAAGGCGAATATTTGAAAGGCTTGATGTTGCATGTGAGCTGATGTACGAAACGATTTCATATCGTAACATCTGGCGTATCTCCTACCCGCTTATCCTCGGATTTGTTGCGGTCACCATCATCAACGTAACCGACACCGCTTTTCTTGGCCGTGTAAGCGAAGTTGCCATTGGTGCTTCTGGTCTCGGTGGAATTTACGTATTGATCATGCTCATGGCCGCGTTCGGGCTGGGAATTGGCGCGCAGATCATCATGGCGCGCTATCATGGAGAGGAAAAGCCAGAGAAGATCGGACCTGTTTTCGACCATGCGCTGTACCTGCTGCTTGTGATGACCGCAGGAATGATCCTGTTCCATTTTGCGGCCGGAGAGCAGATTTTGGCCCGACTCATAAATTCTACCGCCATCCTTCAAAGCACGCTCGTCTACACCAACATCCGAGTTATTGGGTTGCTTCCTGCTGCAATTGTTGTTGGATATCGCTGTTTTTTAACGGGTATAAGCGACACGCGCGCCATCTCTTACGCTGCCGGTATCATGGCGGCTTTCAATCTTGCATTCAACTACTTGTTTGTGTTTGGCAATTTAGGTTTTCCAAGAATGGAGATCGCTGGAGCTGGGTATGCATCTGTTCTTTCCGAATCGTTGAGTTTGATCTACCTCATTTTTTGGGTAAGAAAAAAGCGATTGGGTGTTCAATTCAATTGCTTTCACTTTCCAAAACCAAATTGGATTCAGATAAAAACCATTCTTCGTATTGCAACTCCGGTAATTGTACAAAGCGTGGTTTCAATTGCTTCTTGGCTTACCTTCTTTCTGATCATTGAAGGAATGGGTGAACGCGAACTCGCCATCTCTAACGTAGTAAGAAGCGGCTATTCTGTGCTTATGATCCCATTGATCGGTATTGGACAAGGAACACAAACACTAGTAAGTAAATTGATAGGGCAAGGCGGAACGCACTTGGTTTTTATACTGATTAAGCGACTACTATTGGTGAGCGTGGTATCGTCTGTTGTGTTGATGCTGCTCAACCTCATCAACCCAAGCTTGCTGTTATCGGTATTTACCAACGACATGACACTGATCACTGATTCTATTCCTGTAGTTCATGTCATTTCAATCTCCATCATTCTATTTGCTGTTGCGATGATTCTACTTTCGGTTGTTTCGGGAACAGGAAACACGTTGATGACATTGCTGATTGAGGTAAGTACGTTGGTCATTTATCTCAATTTCACATACAGAATGGTGCATCAATGGCATCAACCGCTGAACATGGTCTGGACGTCAGAGATTGTGTATTTCTCGTTCATGGCGCTGTTCTCAGGTCTCTATCTTTGGAGCGGAAAATGGAAAAACGCCAAGGTGCATGAGTAAAGAACGAATCATTTTTATGGGTACGCCCGATTTTGCAGTGGCTACGTTGAAAGCGTTGCTTGACGCAAATGCAAATGTGGTTGGTGTGATTACCGCACCCGATAGACCTGCAGGCAGAGGAATGAAACTACAACCATCAGCCGTAAAACAATTCGCGGTTGAGAACGGGTTGACAGTACTTCAGCCTACAAATTTGAAATCTGAAGTCTTTCTCGAAGAGCTAAAATCACTTAAAGCAACACTTCAAGTGGTGGTTGCATTTCGCATGTTGCCAGAAGTGGTGTGGAACATGCCAAAACATGGAACATTCAATCTACATGCTTCGCTCCTACCTCAATATCGTGGTGCTGCACCAATTAATTGGGCTGTTATCAATGGCGAAAAAGAGTCTGGTGTAACCACCTTTTTCCTTCAACATCAGATAGACACCGGCAACATCATTTTTCAAGAAAAAGTGTTGATTGGCGATGACGAAACCGCTGGCGAACTGCACGATAAATTGATGCTTGTTGGAGCTGATCTAGTGGTTAAAACACTGGAAGCAATTGAAGTGGGAAATGCACCTTCCATTCCACAGAACACGATTGAAGGCGAACTGAAAGAAGCTCCAAAACTGTTCAAAGAAACATGTAAGATCGATTGGAACAAACCAGTTGATGAGGTTTTCAATCTTATCCGTGGTCTATCTCCTTACCCAACTGCTTTCACTACAGTCTTTGACGGAAAAGAAAAACTAGGCCTAAAGATCTTCCGAGCATTAAAACGAAGAGATTTTGCTTCGTCCGAACCAGGTTCGATCAAAATTGAAAGAGACACGTTAAGCATTGCTTGCTCAGACGGTTGGTTACAGATCTTGGAGTTACAGATGGCAGGTAAAAAACGCATGAAAACGGAAGATTTTCTGCGTGGAGTTAATGCATCAGCGCTTACCATCGTTTCCTCTTAAAACGCCTGTATCTCTTTGTTGACGGGCATTTCAGCGATTCAGTTTTCAACAAAGCATCGGTTTTATCAACAAATCGTTACGTTTTGACCAACATACTTTGTACCGCTTGCATCCCCACATATATTTGGTCATCGAAACATCTTCAACTCCTAAAATATTACCATGAACAAGGCAGAACTTATTGAGAAAATTGCAGCTGGAGCAGGGCTTTCCAAAGCTGATGCAAAACGCGCGTTAGATGCTTTTGTAAGTGCAACCACAGACGAACTGAAGAAAAAGGACGGACGCGTTGCGCTTGTAGGATTCGGTTCTTTCACCGTTTCTAAAAGAGCAGCTAGAACAGGCCGTAACCCACAAACAGGCAAAGAGATCAAGATCGAAGCTAAGAATGTGGTACGTTTCAAGTCTGGAAACGAATTATCGGATGCTGTAAACTAAAAGCACAGTAAAATCAGTTCAGGAAGGCTCCGTTGTTCGGGGCCTTTCTTATTTTGTGACACATGAGCAAACAAGAAAAAATTGACAGTTTCGACCAAAATGGTGTGGCTCTTAAGAATGCCGGACTTTTCGGACTTCCATTCACCATGGAGGAATCAGAGGTTGTGATCATTCCAGTACCTTGGGACGTTACCGTTTCGTATAGTGATGGAACCAGCAATGCACCAGAAGCGCTTTTATGGGCATCCAAACAAGTAGACCTGTATTACGCAGGATTGAAGGATGCTTGGAAAATGGGTATAGCAATGGGCGATGTTCCGATGGAATGGATGGATCTGAACAAGCATTACCGAAAGAAGGCACAAGAGGTAATTGACAAGTTGGAAAGTGGTTTTTCCGAAGACAGCCCGGAGATTCTTGGTTTGGTTAGGGAGATCAATGAGCAGTGTGCTGAATTAGTTGAATACGTACAGTCTCGTTCGCTAAAACAATTGGAAGAAGGCAAATTGGTGGCGGTTCTTGGAGGAGACCATAGTTCGCCTTTGGGATTGATTCGCGCACTGGCAGAAAAGCACGATTCATTCGGAATTCTTCAGGTAGATGCTCATGCAGACCTACGCGTTGCCTATGAAGGCTTCACCTATTCGCACGCTTCAATCATGTACAATGCGCTTCAGCTTAAAAATGTATCAAAACTTGTTTCAGTTGGTCTGCGAGATGTTTGCGAGGATGAAATGGATATGATCTTCAACTCCAACGAACGAATTGTAGGTTACTTTGACGAACAACTGAAGAACAAAGCATTTGCAGGAGAAACGTGGAAATCGGTGTGCAACAGCATCATTTCAGACCTGCCACAAAAAGTTTACATAAGCTTTGATATTGATGGATTAGAGCCCAGCCTCTGCCCGAACACTGGAACCCCAGTTCCGGGCGGATTGACCTTTGAACAAGCAGTATACCTTGTAAAACAAGTAGTTGCCTCTGGTAGAACCATCATTGGTTTCGATCTTTGTGAAGTTGGTCCATCCGAGACCGAATGGGACACCAACGTGGGTGCTCGTCTACTCTACCATTTATGTAATCAAATGGGAGCTAGTAACGGACGAATCCCGTCATCCAACTGATTTGGATGGACTCCTTGAATATCTGCTTTCATTTGCCACTGAAAATAAGCGGCAACTGATCGCATCGCGTTTAGAAGAGCGCACACGTTATATTACCGTAGTTCTTGAAGACATCTTCGAATCGCAGAACGCCAGTGCAGTACTCAGAAGTGCCGATTGTTTCGGTGTACAGGACGTACACATTATAGAGAACACCAACCTTTACGAATTGAACCCAAAGGTGGTAAAAGGCGCTGCTAAATGGCTGCATTTGCACCAATATCGAGAAGACCACGACAATACTACCTTCTGTATCAATCAACTGAAAGAGAAAGGATATAGAATAGTGGCCACGAGTCCAAGCGCTAACAGCATTTCTCTTCAGGAGCTCCCAATTGATGAACCGTTGGCCATCATGTTCGGTACCGAAAAATTGGGGCTTTCTGCCAATGCCTTCGAACTTGCCGACTACCACATGTACATTCCTATGTACGGGTTTACCGAGAGCCTTAATATTTCTGTATCCGCAGCTATTTGTCTGCAGCACTTGGCACAAAAACTCCGGCAATCGGAAGTAAATTGGAAATTGAACCCTGAAGATAAACTGGCACTGTACAACGAATGGGTTCGGAAAGTGGTAACAAAGCCAGAAATGCTAGAGCGTAGGTTTTTTGCCGAACAATCGCAGAGAGATTAAAGTTACTTGAGTATGAGATTGATTCTAAGAATGCTCTTAGTGGTATTGTCACAACTAAGCCTAGGTCAAACTGCAAAGGTTCTTCATTACTCAGAGACCTCAGGTTTCGACCATCAAACACGAAGCGCATCGCTGGCCATGTTTCAATCCATGGGTGTAACCAACAATTTTCAGGTGGACGATGACCAAACTGGAGACGCTTTCAACTCGCTAAGCAATTTAGAACAGTACGATCTGGTGGTTTTCAGCAATACTTCGGGAGATGCGATCTTAAACGCTACGCAGCGCGCCAACTTTGAAGCATACATTAACAATGGCGGTTCCTTTTTGGGTATACACGCGGCTTCTGACACGTATCGACACAGCACTGCGAATGGAAGCAATACCGGAACATGGGATTTTTACGCTGAATTGGTAGGAGCCAGCGTGCAGCAAAGCCCGAACCATGTATCTGGAACTCCTCAATATAGCATGAATCATTTGATTCCACATGCGTCCACAGCTAATCTTCCCGATCCGTGGGTAAAAAATGAGGAATACTACTACTGGGAAAATGGCTTTTTCGGACCCCAGAACAACGCGGTTTTGGAAGTAGAGGAAACCATCGGACCGAATAATTTGGTGAACAGTTACGATGCTTCGCGACCAATGTCCTGGTACAGAGAATTATCTGGTGGTGGTAAAATGTTTTACACCGCACTCGGACATGCAGCTTCCAATTTCAGTTCTGACCCGAACTTCATTCAGCATATAAGCGATGCCGTTATATGGATTGTAGCTATCCCAACAGGAATAAATGAAACTCCAACCGATCACATATTTACGATTGAACGCGTTGGTTATCAATTGATAATTTCAATCGATGGAGGAATTCCTGAACGCACAGCGTTATACACAATACTTGGGCAAGAATGTACAACTGCTCATTCTAACTCCCTTAATATAGAAGATCTTCCAGAAGGTGTGTATCTTCTGAAAGCTCTCCTCAAAGACCAATTCTATTTCAGAAAGGTCTATATCACTTCTTCTAATTAGTGAACGCAAACTCAGAAGGAATTACACCAACCGAAAAGGTATCAATGGCAGTTCCGTTAGATTGAAAACGGTAGACCTTACCGTTCGAATTGAAATCGCCTGCATCAGAAATGTAAACGACATCATCAATCGGGTCAATTCCACATTTATACGCAAAGGCCGTTGCAAAAGCAGTTGTAGGTAATGTGGTTGCTGCTATATCCATTTTATAAACTTGAGCATCAACATAGTAAAGCGTACTTCCATCTCCACTTATTTCCAAATTTCCTGGGTAGTTGTTCACTGAAGGAAAACCCAACGAAAGCTCTACACTCATGTCGCTAGGATTGATTCGAACCAACTTAGGTACTTCCGTACCGAAA
>JAGYJL010000036.1 GCA_018402015.1 Flavobacteriales bacterium
TCCATCCAATGCCCACGAAGAATCAATGTCCACTTCCAAAAACCGAAGAACACTTGGATAGAGATCCACCTGCTCGGCAATGGTATCTTTCCAGGTAGCACCAAGGTTAGAACTTCCAATCATGAATACGTGTGTGATGTTCGGGTTATCGTCACCATCTCCATGACCGCCTCCCTCTCCTCCGTGATCGGTAGTTACAAAGACAAGATGTTCCTGTGTGGGAAACGCTGTTTTGAAGGCGCGAAGAATTGCCCCGATCTGACGATCGCTTTCTTCTATCTCGGCAATGTAACGCTCATTCTGAGTATCGAAATCTGTATCGTGCCCTTCATGATCAATGTCGTTGAGATGAATGAACAGAACATCGGGTTGGCACATTTGTAAGAGCTCTGCTGCATCTGAAGCAGCTTCGGCATCATCGCCCGTCACCTTTCCGAAATCGGCCAAGGACAACATACCTTCCGATACGATCGGATGACTGTTTACGTAATACATCCGTTTACAGGGGAAGCGTTCCTTCAACCGTGTAAACAGATCTGGATATGCATCAAAATGAGAATTTGAATACGAATTACTTGTTACACCATGTTTGTCGCTCCAAACTCCCGTAAGCAACGCACTCCATCCTGGTGCGCTAACCGTATGCGGTCCACGATTCACATCTGTGTAGAGGTGGCCAGCAGCAGAAAGTGAATCCATTACAGGGGTGTGTGCTTGTAAAAAAGCATCTGTTCTGCAACCATCCAAACCTATAATCAGCACACGTTTGTCCATTTCAGCCTCAATAGCTTCACAAGCATAAGGACAAGGTAATCTATCTTGCTGACAACCGATAAATGCGACAAGGATGGCTATGAACGAAATTGACCTCAATCCTTTTCTTCTATTACATCTTCCCAATACGTTACCTGCTCTTCTCGGTTAACGCTTATACGTGCCTGATCACCATAGTATTCTACTTTACCAAAGACGCATACCTGTTTGCCAAGAAACTCTTTCTCTGGGTCGAAACTGAAATTGTTCTGGTTGTCTCTCCAGATGGTAGCATAGAACACGTTGCGTGGGTATTTCTGATCGAAGTTGAGGTAAATGGCCTCTTTTCGGCTCTTCTTGGTAGCTACAACCGTTCCGCAGATGTTGGTTTTCTCGCCCACCTTGTATTTGGCCTGCAGCGTATTGAAATAACCTTTGGGCAAGGGTGGTTTCAGAGGCGAAACCTCACCAAACTCATCATTGTTCGAATGGATCCAACTATCTATCGAATTCATGGCTTCCAATTGCGATTCTTCCACATCATCCAAGGTGGAGAAGAAATCCAAGCCCGTCAACTTCTCAATCTCGTCAACGCTTGTAACATAGCCAGAAACAGGATACGCGCAATGATCATTGGGCATCAGAAAAGCAATGGCTTTATGTTCATCGCCTGTGAGATCGAGAATGATCTTGTAGAACTGCGCGGGAATGGAAACCTTGTTTCCGCCCTGTTGCTCCAATCCTTCTTTCAATACAGGGCCCGTTACCACGTAAACAGGTTCTTTACAAAATCAATCACGTACGCATTTCAGACCCACGATTAGCCTCTGGCCAACGCTCGCGGTTGGGCTCGGAGTTTCTGAGCTCATGTTGCTGTAAGAATAGCTTTCACTCAGCGCTTTCTGACTCCAGTAAAATCGGCCGAGAAGGCGCAAATAATACGGTCGTAACCAAACCATCATACTTCAACTCCCGCCATCAGGCTGCGCTTGCCTTCAAGTAATCGGTTTCTTGCGCCGGGGCCTGTGGTTACCAACGAGGAATCTATTCTGAAGAATCGTTTGTTCTTGATACGTGGCGAATTCAACTTTCAGATAACGATATTGCTGAACCCAAACTGGCCTGCTCGTCGCTTTTTCGGAATATCCCAATGTAAGTGCCGGGTGCTTCACGGTTTCTGATTCTGAACGACTTTGGATAGCCAAGCTTGTCGAGCTGTTCGCGAATCCACTCCGTTCAGGAGTTTTTCCAGTTCATTCAGAATCGATTTCGACTCCGGTTTCGATGGCTGCGGCCTATCGGTCCTTTCAAATTCGTCTTCGCCTATTCCAAATACATTGGACCACGTCCAAAACTCAAGCCAAAAGCCCTTTTCTATTCGCATGCCCAAATATCGCAATGAATGGAGGCCATACATAAACATAAGCAAATAATGCCATGTATTAAACTGTTAGATTCGCTCACAGAGTATAGCAACCGAATCATTAATAAGACATCTAATCTATCGATGCCGCGTTCTTGAGAGTGTTTTTTGATTGGCATACTTTGTTTGGCTAACAGAATAGTTGTTCGCTTTATGGGCTAGCAGGATTATTTTATTATAGTGCGAACATTCCAATTCGTTTGTTTAAAAATTAGCAGTTATAAGGGTTGGGCAAGTCATAGAAATTCCGCCACAGGATCGATCTTGCCTAGAAACGGAAGGTTAATTCTGTTTGGTAGCCGTTTAGCCCCTACAAAATTCTGGCAACTTAAATTTTCAACTTAATCCAATTAACCCTAATGATGACTACGATTTTGCGACTGTACAATCTACCAAAGCGTTGTGTTCAGGAATTGGAATGGGCAGAACACACAGTTAATTCTGGCAACTATTCTGACGGTGTCGAGGCGCAACTGGTATTAATTCTTGGCGAGTGGCGAATGATAACAGCTCCAGCGGTGAATTCTGACCGGAATTGCTCTGGTACGGTTATTGCCGGAGAAACATATGCCTTACTTGTAGTAATTTCCTCTTCTCAGAGTGATGGTTTATTCGCTAGATTTTAACGCTCTGCGTCATTAGATAGCTACGCAGGTCGGTAGAGATTTTGACACGATATCCTGTCCCCGTTTACAGGTCAGCCTTTTTGAAGCTGTGGTGCCAGCAGTTTATCTTCTATTGGTTCTGAGGAATTTTCGGTTACTGGACCCTCCGTTATCAAACATTGCATCTATAACCGATTGGAGTGTTCGGGCGGAGTCACTTCTGGAATTCGTGTCACGTTACCAACAAAATTCAGGCAGTTGGCACCTACCTGTAACTATTAGTACTGGAACTGGCAGCGCACCCTTACTGACGCCAGCAACGATGACACCAGTGTAAGTTTCCAATTTCAGGTAGAACTATATCGGTCTGACATTGGCATATCTAAACGCTTGTGATACCGATTATGCCAAATGACGATGGTTAGGTAATTCGTTAGTAACTAACGGAACAGCCCCATTAATTTATACTTGAGATTCTCAACCAAAATACAAAGCTAATGCGGTTGGGCTTTCTCTGGAACATATCAGAGTACGTGTAACGAATGTAAATGGCTGTAAGGCGAAGTGAATGTGACCATTAACAACGCCAGTCCAATAAGCATTGCTACCACATCCCATAACCCCTGTAACTTGTTACGGAGCCACAGGATGGAACAGCCCCAAAGTAACACCTGCTGGCGGACCAGGCCTTACACCTGAATAGCGGGCCAGCCATAATTTCCGATGAATTAACGCCTCTAACCATGGGCGGTGGCAATTTACGGTAATTGTAACCGACAATACCGCAGGTTGTTCTGAAGGAGGCAATCGTCAACGTACCTCCGGCCAACGTCAATTTACCATCAGTATTTGGTAATCCAGATTGCGGGGTTGCCGCTGGAAGTGCCACAGTAAATCCTGGGTAGCGGTGGTGGATGTTGCTCTATTCTTGGAACACAGATCCAGTACGACCACCAACACTTTACAACAATCGCTGGCTGAACGTGTTGCACCATAACGGTTCAAGACCAGAATGAATTATTACCATCCAGTAAAAACGATGGTATTGGCAGATAATTTTGCTCCAAACGCTATCGAAAATCGAGTTCCAGATTGCGGACAGGCATCAGTCAGGCACAGCGCAAGCCACTTCCCGGAACAGCACCCTACTCTTATTCGTGGAACTTCAATCCTCCACAGAATACGGCAACGGCAATAGGGCTTTCTGGAAGGCGATTATTTCGTGACAGTAACAGATGCAAATGGATGTGTACAAATAATAAATCGCGAGAATCGATGGCATTGCCACACAACCATTGAACTTGATTACCAACAAGTTATTAGGGCTTCCGATGGCGAAGCAGTAGCTACCGTTCCGGTGGTACCAGTCATATACGTTAATACAGGTTCCGTCTTGCTTAATCCTTCTGTCGAAACTGGGCTCTCTGATAACGCGTATTCTTTAGACAGTATCGGGTGTACTGACACGGAGACGGTGCTTTTAGAGCAACTCCCTCCAGGGTCTGAAATAACCTCCAGCAATGTTTGCTTAGGCGAGGAATCTACTTTCTCGTTCGCAACCAACTCCGGTGCCATCAATTGGGTGTGGGATTTTGGCGATGGAACCACTTCAACCGATCAGTCTCCTGTTCATACGTACGAAAGCTTTGGCGATTTTGAGGTTACACTGCAATTAACCGGTGGTTGTTTGCCCGATCTGGTTTCAGACACTGCTTCCGTATATGAACCTCCTGTTTCAAGCTTCTTCATCGACCCGGAGATCCCGACAACCAGAACGGAGGTCAGTTTTATTTACAACGGCTCTGGAGGAACCCAATTCCTGTGGGATTTCGATGATGGTGAAACCAGCAACGAAGTTCGCCCCGACCACCTTTTTGCTATTGATGGACCTTACGATATTCACCTAACTGTTATTGACGCCAACGGCTGCGTGGATACCGTTACCCAAACAATTGAAGTCTTACTACAACCTGTTATCTACTTACCAAACGCATTCATGCCTGATGGCACGCCAGAAAACAGTGTATTCAAAGGGTACGGAATTGGATTGACCTCGGCCGAGTTGAGCGTCTTTAACAGATGGGGAACGCTTCTTTACTATTCAAATGATATGAATGAGATTCTAACCACCGGTTGGGATGGTTCGTTCAATGGGAAACCCGCACAACAAGGCGTTTATCCTTATAAGATCAAAACCACGTTCTACAACAACAATTCATTTGAGAAATTGGGCACTGTTACCTTGATCAGGTAGTCGTAGACATTTACGATCTTCGGGGTTCGATGGCAAAGATGGAAACAACAGAAATGGCTGCGCTTGCCGCAAGATTCGTGAATAGCACAAATCGGCATGTTTTTCTTACTGGAAAAGCTGGCACAGGAAAAACCACTTTTCTGCGGCACCTTTCAGAATCAACTCACAAACGGCATGTAATTCTAGCACCAACTGGCATTGCTGCGCTGAATGCGAACGGAGTTACCATTCACTCGCAGTTTCTATTGCCGTTCGGCACGTTTCTACCAGACAGAAACCTGCCAATGGAACTTCCGGGTGGTGCCAATTTTTATACGCAGCAAACGTTGGTTCGCAGGCATCCGCTTAACGCAAAACGAAGAGATGTTCTGCGGAACATCGACCTATTAATCATTGACGAAGTAAGTATGCTGCGAGCCGATCTGCTGGATGCCATTGATGCGCGCCTTCGTTTTGTAAAACGGAATTACAGCGAGCCTTTTGGTGGCGTGCAGTTGTTGATGATCGGAGATATGTACCAACTTCCGCCCATTGTAAAGGACCACGAGTGGAGCAAGATGCGCGACTACTATCGCAGTCAGCATTTCTTTGAAGCGGTTGCGCTGCGAGAAAGCGGTTTCGTGTATGTGGAGTTGGACAAGATCTTCCGTCAGCAGGATGATGCCTTCATCTCCATTCTGAACAACCTCAGAAACAATGTTGTAACTGCGTCAGACATTGAAAAACTCAACGAACATTTTCTCGAAGAGAAAGATGTTCCGAAAGATGTTATCACACTTACCACGCATAACTACAAGGCAGACGCCATTAACCGAACGGCACTCGACAACCTAAAGGGCAAAACACACTACTTCCAAGCCGAAGTGCAAGACGATTTTCCAGAAAGCATCTACCCGGTTTCTGAAAGTTTGGAATTGAAAGAAGGCGCTCGGGTAATGTTTGTGAAGAACGATGCCGATGGCGATGCTTATTACAACGGTAAACTGGCAACTGTTTCGTCCATTAGAGATGAAAATATTGAGGTTTTGATGGATGGCGACTCCGAGCCGTACACGCTGAAGCGCGAAAAGTGGGAAAACAAAAAATACACGGTTAACGAAAAGATCAAGGATCTTGAAGAAGAAGTGGTAGGCGAATTCAGACAGTACCCTATCAAGCTAGCATGGGCAATAACGGTACACAAATCGCAAGGTTTGACCTTTGAAAAGGCCGTGATAGATGTGGGACAGGCATTTGCGCCAGGGCAGGTTTACGTTGCGCTATCGCGATTGACCTCTTTGGGCGGGCTCATTCTTCGTACCAAGATCGATCCCAACGTGGTAAGTACAGACCAACAAGTGGTGGAATTTGCCAAAACCAAAGAGCATCAACAGCCGCTTGATGTCATTCTGAAACAAGATCAGGCCGACTTTCTAAACCGAATGCTTTCTACAACATTCGACTTTTCGGACGTGGTAAAAGCGATTGAAGCTATTCTTAAAAAGAACGAGACCGTAGGTCAATTCGAAGATGCAGAAATGCGTTCTGCTTTGGATGTAATTGCTTCAAACATCAAGTCTGAAATGGCCAATACGCAGAAATTTGTGCAACAACTGCGTTTCTGTTTGCAGGAAAATGAACACGAGCGTTTATTGAGTCGTATTGAGAAAGGCAGTAAATACTACATCGAATTCGTAGAAAGCAATCTAAAGTTGTTGCTCAAACACATTGAGGAAGTAAAGCAGTTTTCGCGCACCAAAACATACAGCGATGCCTTGGCAGAAATTGACCTTATTCTGATGAAGAATTGGGAACAAATGGACAAAGCACGCGATGTTGCCGAAGCCATTATCCATGGAAAAGAGATCAAGAAAAACCTAGAGCGCGATACGGAACGCAACCTGCTTCGAAGAAAGCTTTCATCGGATGCTGAAAAAGAAGCAGAGAAAAACCCGAAGAACACCAAAACCAAGTCGGGAAAAACGAGAAAAGGAAAAAAAGAAAAAGGTTCGTCACCACAGAAAGGTGCTACTTATGAAGTAACCTATGCATTGGTAAAAGATGGCTTAAGCGTTACGGAAATTGCCGAGAAGCGCGGCATGGCGCAAAGCACCATTGAAGGCCACATTGCCAAAGGAATTGAAGCGGGCGAAGTGGACATCAACAAATTCATGGAAGAGGACGACCGCGAAACGATTGAAATGATCATCAAAGACAATCCAAAAGAAAACTCAGGCTTTGTTTACGGCAAACTACAAGGCAAATTCAGCTACGGACAGATTCGAATGGTGCAGGCATTTTTGAAGTCATAAGGAATAAGTCGTAAGAAGAATTTCACTCAAACCTCACTGCTCATTCCTCAAACCTAATTCACGCCCAAACCTTGGTACCCTCCATGCAGTTGGAACAGATGTCAATCTCGCTTCTGCGGAGAATAGAGCGGAACTCTTGGTTTCTCACCTTGCCAGATCTCGTCAAAGGAGTTCTTTTGAGGTCGCCTAGTTGGTGCGTTGCGTCTTTATCAAAACAGCACGGAACACTAAACATCAGTTATTTCGAATGCCACAGTTTCCAGCAATGGTTCAGTAGTGGATTTTTGATAGTGTGTGGCCGTCTTTGTCTTCTTATACCGACTGTATTTCTGGTTATCGGGAATAAGATTGTTCGGGTCGTTTTCGTAATCGTAGATCGGTCTTAAAACGCACTTCATCAACACCGACTTCTTTCGCCGAGCTTTTTCACGTCTTCCAACTGATGCTCATTCGGTTTTACTACCAAGAATTGAAAATGATGAGGTGTTTTGGAGTTCAACTCCTTCTTCCATTTTACCACATTCTTCGCTCCTTCAATCACCTTTTTCAGGTTGCCACCAATACGGTAATTCTCGTATGTCTCTTGCGTGGTGCCATCAATGGAAATAAATCATTCTATCCAAGCCACTTTCACGGTTCGCTTGGCGTTTCATCCTTCAGATAATGCGCATTCGTACTTGTAGGTGTAAATTCCTCGGTCGATGCTAACCATATCCAAGAAATCTGGAGTTCAGGTACGGCTCTCGCGTAAGTAAAGATGAGATAAAGTAGGTCATTCTTCAACTGCTCCACGGTGTCTCTGAAGAAGCCATTATCCAACATTCCGTTGGACGCGTAAACTGCCGCAAACCACTCCGGACATTCAGGACAGCGCAAATTGCAACTTGTGTAGGTTCAGAAAACACTAATCTGGAACGCCCCACTGCGTTGGCTTTACCTGTGTATTTGGTATAGTAGAAACTGAATAGCACCTTCAGCGTTCCAAGCTCTGCGAAGGGTGACCTTCCGCATAAAAATTGAGCCGTCTTTATACTCGCTGAGTTCCAAGAGATGATGGTAGCGCGCAAAGGTACGGTTCAGGACCTGCCCTGCAGCATAAACAAACTCGCCTTTAATCGGATTGTTCTCGTAATATTCAATCACCTCCGGAATGGTACCTTACTGTCTCTTCATGCAGCTACTTATCTCTCGTGAAATGGAAACAATTCGTTCTGGACCAGCAGCTTCAAGCAATTGAGTAATGTTTTTAGAATACGGTGCGGACTTTCATACATCACGCAGGTTTCCTTACGTTCAACGATGTCTGCAATGCGCGTTTGACGACCTTTTTATGGGGCAGAAATCCTTCAATAGAACTTCTCGCAAGGCAAACCTGTTGACCAAAGCAAGCACAAAAGCCGTTGCTCCGGGCAAGGTGATCACCTCATTTCCTTGTTTTATGGCTTCGCGAACGAGAGAAAACCCGGAAATGGCCGGTGTTCCTGCATCGTGATGATACAATGGTCCGTCAGCCATCCAGCGCATCAACCCAACGGCCAACAACTTTGTGTTCGTTATTGAGGTGAAACGCGCTCATCGCGTCCGATATCGAAATGCTTCATCAACTTGCCAGAAGTACGTGTCTTCGGCAAGAATATGGTCGGCATCTTTCAGAAACCTGAATAGCACGAAAGGTCATATCCTCCAGGTTTCCGATAGGCGTAGGGAACGATAAACAGCTTCCCATCACATGTGTTTTCCCGATTTATCGATAAAATCGACACGAACAGTTGTCAGAAATCGAACGAGGATTGTATCGAGAAGTCAACGCCCCAGGTCTGAACAAACAAATCCTGTAGCGGCAGCGTTTCAGGCCCATCACACATCGTGATACGCCTGAATTCCGCCCACATAAATGTAAAAACACGGAACGCCCACTTCGGAGAATGGATAATGGTCTGAAATAGCGGCCTTACCCCGCTTCTTCACTTCTTTCAAGTATCCTTTTTGCTCGTTGATGCCAACCAACGCTTCGAACTCGCGCGAATGAACAGCTCCGTTGACCACGGTAATACCTTCATCACCTGTTCCAACAATATCGAGATTGATGAGAAACTCGATGTCTTTCAGTGGAAAGATGGGGTTCTGAACGTAGTGATAAGAGCCCTCCAGTCCAATTTCCTCGCCAGCAAAAGCAATGAATACAATGGATGTGCGCGGTTGATTTTCCGGAATGGAATAATGTTTGGCCAAGGAGAGCAACATGGCCACGCCACTTGCATTATCGTTGGCTCCGCGAAAAATGACATCGCTGCCCATTTTGCCTAAGTGATCGTAATGAGCTGTAATTACAATGAACTTATCTGGTTCTTGACTACCCTCCACAAAAGCGAGCACATTCTGAGTTCGGTGCTTTTTTTCGAAATCTGCTTTAACATCAACCTCAACGAAGGTGGCATCTTTCTTCCACGCATCTCTTTTAACCACAAATTGTGCAATTGGAGCCTGTTGCTTGGAAACCGACCAAGTAAGCTTTGTGTCAGAAAGTCGGATGATTCCTTTTGCGCCCGCTTTCTTAAACCCTTTAAGCAAAGCCATTCGAATAGAAGGCGGCAATTTGCTGATCAAACTGTCCTCAAGCACCACAAAACCTTTGTAAGAAGCAGTGCTATCCACCACTCTTCCAGACGGGGCGATCTTTGGCAACTGATCTACATACGTCAATTCATACTTGCCGCGAACGCTAGGCGCATCAGACTCGATATGAAAGTCTTTTCCAACTAAAAGCGGGCTGCCATCAACGGCCAATTCAACCTTACCGGGAAACCTATTTACCGGCACGTTGAATGTTTGATAATAATTGAAATCCCAAGCAAAAAGGTCGTTGGCCTTGAACTCCTGTTCGATGAAATAAGCGGCTGCATTATCGCCATCATCTACATAACCTCTACCAGCAAATTCATCTGAGCATAGTTCCTTCATCACCTCGCGGGCATAATCCATGTCTTGCGCACGCACAAGGCCAGATACCAACAGAAACCCTAAAAGAAGAAGTATTCTCATTTGAGGCGCTAATTTACTGGAATTCGTGAGCGTGAAGTTCACGGCAACCGCGCTGATCATCATCATTTCTCATGCCACAAGCTATTCCGTAACTTCGAGGTCTTAAAAGAAAATCGATGCCGATCTATCATACTTTAGGTAAGATACCCCACAAGCGACATACCGTTTTTAAGAACGAGCAAGGCGAACATCAATACGAGCAATTGTTCGGAACTGTTGGTTTTGATGGCATGTCGAGTTTGCTTTACCACGTTCATAGACCAACGCAGGTAAAAAGCATTAAGAAACCGTATTCGGTAAAGCCGAAAATTGCCGAAGAGCACAACATGCGCTCGTTGCGATTGCATGGTTTTAAGACCACTCCAGAGGATGATTATCTGGACAGTCGGAAGGCTATTCTCACCAATTCCGATTGCACCATTGTACTGGCTGCTCCGCGAAAAAGCATGACGGAGTATTTCTACAAAAATGCCGATGCGGATGAGATGATCTTCATTCACAAAGGCTCCGGAACGCTGAGAACATTGGTCGGTAACTTAAAGTTTGCATACGGAGATTACCTTTGCTGTTCCACGCGGGATGATTTATCAGATTGAGTTGGATTCGACACGAAGACAATCGGCTATTTATTGTAGAAAGCCACCGCCCCATGTACACGCCAAAACGATACAGAATTGGTTTGGGCAACTGCTAGAACATTCTCCGTTCTGTGAACGAGACATCCGTAGACCATCTGACCTTGAAAACACACGGATGAAAAAGGGCGATTTTCTGATGAAGGTGAAAAAGCAAGGAATGATGCACGAGTTGTGTATGCCACGCATCCTTTCGATGTGGTTGGCTGGGATGGCTACAATTATCCTTATGCGTTCAGCATCCACGATTTTGAACCGATAACTGGACGTGTCATCAACCACCACCAGTACATCAGAAACATTTGAGACAGATGCTTTGTCGTGTGCTCGCTTCCAAGATTGTACGATTATCATCCGGAGGCCATTCCTTGCTTACAACCACAGCAACATCGATAGCGATGAGGTTTTGTATTCGTGGATGGCGATTTCATGAGCCGAAACGATATTGACCAGGTCACATTTCCGCATCCAGCAGGAATTCCGCATGGCCCGCATCCGAGGCCAATGGAGCGCACATAGGCAAAAAGAAACGGATGAGTTGGCTGTGATGGTCGATACATTTAAGCCATTAATGGTGACAGAGGAGGCCTTGAAAACTGACGATGGAAAGTATTGGAATAGCTGGTGGAATAAGATTAAGTAATGTGGGTAATATGGAATGAAAAGTGATGAATTTTGATGAATATGCATGATAATTGACGGCTGAGGAAAGTCAAACCTCGATATTCACAGAGGGATACCAAAACCCGATTGTCATTGAACGACATTTGAGTTCTCTCTGAAAGTCATTGTTTGCATGAAACACTTCAAGAAAATCGAAGTTTGTCTTTGGGAAACCATCTAAAATGGGAACTTCAATTGGAGCAAATGTGAGAGAAGCACAGAATGCTGAAAGTCGCAGATTTCATTCATAAGATTGAAAATTGCACTAAAGAAGCAGAAAACGAAACAGAATATGCAGCTTTGTTAAGTCACGCATCTGAAAAAAGCTATCCAGATACCAGTCGGTTAAGTTAGACGAAGAGCTACATCCAATCAATAAAACTCTAGAACAAGATTATTGAAGCGAAACAGAGCAAACAGCGAAAGCGTATCCGTGAATACACTCATCCATAATGCAGCTAATTGAACGAAAATGTCTGAAATAAAAACGTAGAGTACGGACTAGAAAAGATCTTTGAGGGAGCGCAGGATTTCCTGCCACTTCTTGGAACAGATTACGTGGAGTTTTTATGTGGAAATGCCAAGCAAGAGCTCACTTTTACAAAACAGCCTTTTGGTTTTCAAAGCTGGCCTATGCGGGATTGAAACGGGGGAAAGACCGTGCATCTTATGTTTTGAAGCAGGACAAGATCCGTTTGGTTTTGACTACCGCTTTAAACAGTGATCGCCCATTGGTGAACATGTGAAAAAGCATGGCGATGGCGTAAAAAGTTGTCGCTCTTTTTGGGTGGAAGATGCCGCGCAAGTTGAAAGAAACTACCAAATGGGAGCGAAGTCATTCTTGAACCAACGGTTGAAAAAGACGAGCAAGGTGAAATCGTGTGCCGGAATCTACACCTATGGCGAAACGGTTCACATGTTCATTGAGCGTAAGAACTACAAGGGAACTTTTCTTCCAGGTTATCGCGAGTGGAAATCGGATTACAATCCAGCCAACAGGATTGAAATTCATTGACCACATGGTCGGCAACGTTGGTTGGGGCGAGATGAACACTTGGGTGAAATGGTATGAAGACTGATGGGTTTGTGAATTTTATCGTTTGACGATAAGCAGATCTACCGAATATTCCAGCGCTCATGAGTAAAGTGATGAGCAATGGAAATGGCCGCATCAAATTCTAATAAACGAACCCGCCAAAGGCAAGAAGAAATCGCATCGAGGAATATTTGATTTTTACGAAGGCCCAGGGCGCAACACATCGCGGTGGCTACAGATGATATTCTGAAAAACGTTGCCGACCTGAGAAGTCGCGGAATTGAATTCTTCCACTCCTCCGCAATCTTATTACGATGCTATCCCGGAACGCCTTGGAGTGCACATGAAAATGATGAAGGAAGATATTGGCGAATTCCAAACTCGGTATCACGACGATGCGGACGAAGAAGGATACCTGCCAGACCTTTACCAAGCCTGTAGAAGACCGACCTACCCTTTCGAGATTATTCAGAGAATGGGGGCTAGAGGATTTGGCGCAGGAAACTTCAAAGCATTGTTTGAAAGCATCGAGCGAGAGCAAGAAGCAGAGGGACACTCTAAGTTTTTAAAATCAATTTTAGAAGAGGCCGAAACATTCACGCCTCTTTGCGATATAGTAAATCAACTAAACAGGAATAAATTGAGTGATAAATCAGCTTTAGCTTTATCGACTTTGACGGAACCATTTCCAACAAGGACAGCTTTGTGGTTTTTATGAAATTCACACACGAAGCCCTGTTTGTGATGAGAATGGCAAATGGGATTTCACGTCAGGTTGGAAATTGGGGTTAGTGAAGAGCCATTTCACCAAAGTGAAAGCGCTTCGTTGTTCTACAAAGGTTGGACAGAAAAACAAATGACGGATGCTGAAAGCGGTTTACGGCTGAGGTTATTCCAAATATTCTATTCCCAAAAGCACTAGAAAAATCAATTGGCACAAGGGAACAAGGACGAATTGTGTAGTAACAGCCAGTTGCGATGCGTGGCTAGGCGACTGGACGGGACTAATGAATCTTGAAATTCTGTGCACAGAAATGGAACTCAAAAATGGTGTTTACACGGGAGAACTTTCCAAGCCTAATTGTCGGGGCAAAGAGAAAGTGAATCGCGTTAGGCAACACTTTGAACTTGGATGATTACTCAGAGGTATACGCCTACGGAAACGACCATGGCGACAACCAGCTTCTAGCTATTGCCGACCATCCGCATTTCAGGGAGTTTGAGAAGTAGTATGGCTGAAAAGTCTTCGCCTCTTGCCGATAAAGTCGAGCTGCATGTCTTTGAAAAACTTGCAGACACGAAACCAGCCTCGGCCACACCAAACAAAGGTTGTAGGGCTTATTTTCTATCCTGCTTTGAATGGAACTCCGCCAGATGTAACGTAGAGCGTTTTTGTTTCCGTTTCGATCAACTCCAACGAATGATTGTGGCCGCAGAAGTAGATATCAAGGTCATGCTCGTCAAAAATGGGAACGAATTTCTGGACCAATTCTTTCGAGGTTTCACCGTGTCGTCCGTCTGCTGCGTAAACAGGATGATGCCCGTAAACAACGGTCCAATCTGCATTTCCTGAACCTAGCACCGAATCGAGCCACAGCAATTGAAGGCCTGTGTACGAATTCGGCTCATCGACATCTGACCCGACAAACGGTGTAGTATCAACCACAATGAAGTGAACAGAGACTGAATCCTTTACCAACCAGTAATCGTGGTAAGTGGCAGGCAAATTCCATCTATTGCTTTGCAATGAATAGTCTACCTGAGCTTGTGTATTTCCACGCGCATCATGATTACCTAAAGATGGATACCAAGGAATTGGTTTCAGGCAATCGCCTGTGAAAATGTTCTCAAATGAAACGTTCCAAAGAGCATCATCGATATTATCCACTCCGTTCTCGTAAAAGTTATCGCCTGTGGTAAGAACAGCATCAATAGGCATGCTGCAGGCCACTTCATTCATCATGAGTGCGTTGGCTTTCAGATTCACATTTGCCTTCCGGCCCCAATCACCGATAATCATGCATTTCAGTCCGCTTTCCGGAACCTCAAATTCTTCTAATTCAAACGGAAACTGATCGATACTGCAAGCGGATACTCCGAGTATGGCAAGAAGTATGAATTTCCACTTCATTCGAAAACCCTCTTTGGTTTTCCTGCAACGAAATCTTTCAGGTAGTAGGGCTCGAAGTAAGCTACATCTTCAAATTGCCTTGATGCAAATTTGGCTTCGGCTAAAGCGATCATTCCACTTGCACTTGGCTGGAAATTATCCAGAAAAACGGCATTCGGATGGCTAATGAACTCTTTGCATTTCGCTGCTCCATCGCCAAAAAAAGCAACCGTGCCTTTTTCCCGTTCGGGAGCAAAACTTCCTTCATCTATGATCTCTGCGGAGACCGAAGTCATTTCCTGAAGAGAAGCATCAAATAGTTGACAATAAACCTCCATTCTCCGAGCATCGATCATTGGGCAGAGCAAGGCAACGTTTTCCAATTCATTATAAAAATTGGCCTTTGACCAATTCGCCATAGACTCCAACGAACCAACCGAAAGCAACGGAATTCCCAAACCGTAGCACAAACCTTTTGCAGCAGAAACGCCAATGCGCAACCCTGTGTAGGATCCTGGGCCTTTGGATACGCAAACGGCATCTAGATCGGTTGGTTTTAGAGCTGCTTGTTTGATGGCCTCATCAATGTAAACCACCAATTTTTCGGAGTGTGCGTAAGATTGGTCGTGACTTTCGCGAAGTGCCAAGGTCTCGCCATCTCGCGAAATGCATATGGAACACGTAAGTGTGGAACTTTCTATATGAAGAATGGTAGGCAAAATGCTACTCGATTCACTCTGCTGATCCGCCTTCTTCAGCTGATTTGTACAGGTCGTCTTCGGAAACCATTTCCACATCATCGCCTGGCGCAAGTTTCTTGGAAATGGCCCTGTAAGGAGCCGTTATCACTTTATCGCCCTCCTCAACACCAGACAGAATCTGAATGAACTCGTTGTCTTGAATCCCTGTTTTCACCTGCTTAACAACAGCTTTCCCTTCGCTTACCACAAACACCAATTCAATGGCATCATCTGTTTTTTCTGGTCGAGCCACTTTGTCTTCTCCTTCTTCCGATTCTTCTTCGGCATCTTCCTCTTTAATGCGCTCTCGTTTTGTCTCTGATTGTTCCATCAATTCAGACTTTGTTCGAGTTGTGACGGATTGAATAGGAACGCTCAGTACACTTTTTGCCTGTCTCGTGCGGATGTCTACTGTTGCACTCATTCCAGGTCGGAATGGCGACTGATCGGGTTGTTTTTCGTTGACCAACGTGGCGTAAGATGTGCGAAGAATACGAACCTTGACCTCGAAGTTGGTGATCTGATCGGTACCTAGACCAGAGGACATGGCCGAGTTCGCAATATTGGTCACAATGCCTTTAAAAGATTTACCCAAATAAGCATCAACCTCAATATCGCACGTGTCGTTGTAACCAACACGGATAATGTCGTTCTCATTCACCTCCACCGTTACTTCCATTTCATTGAGGTCTGCAATTTTCATGATCTCAGAACCTTGCATCTGTGTAGTTCCAACAACTCTTTCCCCTTTCTCGAAATTCAGTTTGGAAATGGTGCCGGTTACCGGAGAATAGATCTCTGTACGGGTCAAACTCTTTTCCGCTTCTTTCAATGCAGCTTGGGCACTTTTTACGCTGAATCGGCTTGCTTCCACGCTTTGTCTTGCTGCCTCTACATCACTTTTCGCCACTTCGTACTCGCTGGTAGTAGCATCATATTCCGATTGAGACACTACTTTCTCATCATAAAGCTTCTTAACTCTATCAAAATTGGCCTTGGAGTTTGTAAGTCGCGCTTGAGATTGTGCCAATCGTGATTGAGCATTGGCCAAATTGGCCTTGCTTGTATTCATTGCCGCTTCCAATCGCTCCACATTTGATTGTTGAATGTCTGGATCGATCTTAACCAGCAGCTGTCCTTCTTCTACCCGATCACCTTCCTTAACGGGTAGTTCCATTATCTCGCCAGAAACATCTGGACTAATGATCACTTCAGATTCTGACTGGATCTTTCCGCTGGCAGAAACCGTTTCAATGATATCTCGTTTGGCAACTTCCTCAACGGCCACTTTAAGAGCAGGAGCGCCACCAACAAGTCCTTTTTTCTTAGCAATAACTGCCGCCACAAGTAGCACGATAACCACGGCCACTAGCAGCAAGAGAATTCTGTTGTTTTTCATTTGGTCTGGTCAAAGGTAATTGGTTTGCCTTGGTAGAAATCCAACACCTTCATTTTGAAAATGTAATCGTATTTGGCACGAAGAAGTTCAGAACGCGCTCTGGTAAGGTTATTGGCGGCCGTGTTGAACTCAAGCGAATTCATCATGCCAACCTCATAGCGCTTTTCAGCATATTCAAATGCTTTCTCAGTAGCCTTAACGCTTTTATCGCTGGCATCAAATTGCCTTTTGGCAGCGGTTGCATCGTTATAAGCTTGTTGCACAGAGGAGTAAAGTTGATTCTTCTGATCCTGAAGCTGCAATTCTGCATTCATTCTTCCCAAACGCGCCTTTTGCACCGATGTTCTGCTCTGTAAGCCATTGAAAATTGGAATACTTAGAGACAATCCTACGCTTTCGCTCAAGTTCCTGTCAAGCTGCTCTCCGTAAGGAATCGGGGTTCTTTCAAATGTGGTGAAATCAATGTCTTCGTAAGAACTGGAGTAGAACGTACCTACTGACCCATTGGCACTTAGCGTTGGTGTGTATGTAGCAAAAGCGATCTGCTCACTTTTTCGTGCACTTTCCAAGTTCGTCTCTCGCGCCTTGATCTGTGGCCAATTGTTCAGCGCGTGGTCATAAACAGTTCCAATGGTCTTGCTTCCAAGCGTTTCGATGGGGAAATCAACCTCAGGCCGTTTGATTCGGAACGACTCTGACGCTGATAGATTAAGCATCTGCTTCAAGGTAAGCAGTGCTGCACTTAGTGCATTCTCTGCGTTGATCACTTGAAGCTCATTAGCAGCTACTTGAGCTTCTACATCGAACAGATTGCCTGTCGGAAGTGATCCTGCATCAACCAATTTCTGAGTTCGTTGAAGTTGTTCTGCGGCAATATCGAGCTGTTCTTGTGCAACAGATAGCAGTTCTTCGCTGAACATGATCTGCATGAATGCGGTAGCTATGCTCATGCTTATGTCATTGCCTAATCCCTCAAGATTGTATTCGGCAGCAAGAAGGTCCAGTTGAGATTGTTTGAAGGTGTTGAGCAATCGAAGACCATTGAACAATGTGACGTTGGACCCAACTCTGAAATTGTTGGAATTGACCTGTTCGTTTACGAATTGGTTAGTACCCGGATCGATATTACGACCAAAATTCACATTGAACCCAGTACTTGCGTTCAGGTTTGGAAACATCTGGGCCAACGATTGGGTCTTGTCCAACTTGGCTGATTCTGCCTGCAACGCAGACTGTTTGATCTGTATGTTATTGTCTAGAGCATAGCTTATGCATCGTTCCAATGTCCATTCATCTTGCGCCATGACCGGTGTAAGAGAAAGAACCGAAACAACTGCAAACGCTAACGCAAACATCTTGGTTTTTAGCATGGTCCCTGTTTTCGAGCGCCAAAATTAACCAATTGAACGGGGGTGTTGTTCAGAGCAGATGCGGTTGCTCTTAATTATTGTTAAGTCGAGAGAGGCGCGGGTCTTGAACTCATCTGCAAGCATAACAAAAGCTTGCAGAATTGAAATTTGTTTATGTTTGCAGCGATAAAAAAAACCTACCAAACGCAGATAATCATGTCTGATATTGCATCAAGAGTAAAAGCTATAATCGTAGATAAATTGGGTGTTGACGAGAACGAAGTAACACCTGAGGCAAGTTTCACCAACGATCTGGGAGCAGATTCTTTGGATACGGTTGAGCTTATTATGGAATTTGAGAAGGAATTCAACATTGCTATTCCAGACGACCAAGCAGAGAACATCGGCACGGTTGGCGAAGCGATCAAATACATCGAGGAGAACGCCAAGTAATTCCTCCCTTTCTATTAAAAGGGAAAAAATTACCCGCTTCCTAACGTTAGCCAACGCTGGGTAGCGGGTATTTAAGTTAATAATGGAGCTGAAACGAGCAGTCATAACAGGTATCGGAGCCCTTACGCCCATCGGCAATACGCTTGATGAGTACTGGGACAGCCTGCTAGCTGGTAAAAGTGGCGCTGCTCCTATCACCCATTTCGATGCATCGAAGTTTAAAACGCAGTTTGCCTGCGAGGTGAAAAACTTTGACCCCGAAGCCCATTTCGACCGAAAGGAAGCACGAAAACTCGACCCGTACGCGCAGTATGCTTTAGTTACCGCAACGGAGGCCTGGAACGATTCTGGCCTAAGCGAAAAGGCAATTGACAACGATCGTGCAGGAGTTATTTGGGGATCTGGCATTGGTGGATTGAAAACGTTCTATGATGAGTGTGTAGAGTTCGCTTCTGGCGATGGCACACCACGCTTCAATCCGTTCTTCATCCCAAAAATGATAGCAGATATCGCTGCCGGTCACATTTCCATGAAATGGAACTTACGCGGACCAAATTTTACCACCGTTTCTGCTTGCGCATCTTCTACCAATTCGCTGATAGATTCTTTCAATTATATCAGATTGGGAATGGCGGACATCATCGTTTCTGGAGGTTCTGAAGCAGCAGTTACCCAAGCTGGCGTTGGCGGTTTCAACGCTATGAAAGCCCTTTCTCAACGAAACGATTCTCCCGAAACGGCATCGCGCCCGTTTGACCTCGACAGGGACGGTTTCGTTCTTGGTGAAGGTTCTGGCTGCCTGATCGTAGAAGAATTAGAACATGCCTTAGCGCGTGGCGCAAAGATCTATGCCGAAATTGTTGGAGGTGGAATGAGTGCTGATGCTCACCACATCACCGCTCCACATCCAGAAGGTCTTGGAGCCATCAACGTAATGCGTAATGCACTGCGCGATGCTGGTATGAAGCCAAGAGATATCGATTACATCAATGTGCACGGAACAAGCACTCCATTAGGCGATATTGCCGAATCGAAAGCCATTAAAGAGGTTTTTGGAGCAGACGCTTATGGCTTGAATATCAGTTCAACAAAATCAATGACGGGCCACTTGTTGGGAGCGGCTGGCGCCATTGAAGCCATAGCTTGTGTAATGGCGGTTAAGAACGATATTGTTCCACCAACCATCAACCATTTTACGAACGACCCTGAATTTGACCCAAAGTTGAATTTCACGTTCAATAAAGCCCAGCAGCGAACCGTAAATGCTGCCATCAGCAACACCTTTGGGTTCGGTGGGCATAACGCATCGGTCATCGTTAAGAAGTTCGTTCAGTAAATCCTCAACGTTGCTCAGCACCTTTCGCAGCTTTTTCGGTCGAGATAAGGAACTGACAAATGCTTTGCGGAATCTTATAGGATTCACACCAAAAAACATTTCGGTTTACCGTCTGGCACTGATTCATCGCTCGGCCGGAGAACGCCTTGCAGATGGAACACTTATAAGCAACGAGCGTCTAGAGTTTTTAGGAGATGCCGTGTTGAGTGCAGTGGTTGCCAAGTACCTTTTTCAACGCTATCCGTTTGAAAATGAGGGTTTCCTTACAGAGACAAGGTCTAAAGTGGTAAGCCGCAAGAACCTGAACGGACTTGCACGCAAACTCGGACTGCCAGAAATGGTTACCAAAAGTGATGAGAACAGAAGAACGGGTTCGTCTCTCGGGGGTGATGCCTTGGAAGCACTGGTAGGTGCTATTTTTCTCGATAGGGGATATCAGGCAGCAGAGAAGTTCATTCTGGACCGAATGATCGACAACTTTGTGGATCTGGAAACCTTACTGAAGGAAGACGCCAACTTTAAAAGTCGCATTATTGAATGGTGCCAAAAGGAAAAACGTCCATTCTCATTTACAGTGGTCAATGAGGTAATGGACGGCCACCGACCATCATTCACTATTCGCTTGCTGGTAGATGGACGCGTGGTTGGCGAGGGCACCGACCGCACCAAAAAACGGGCAGAACAAATTGCTGCGCAGGTTGCTTGCGAGAACCTCGGGCTTTCCAATTAATAAATCATCATTTCTAACAAACGAATGATGGCGGAAAACATTCCATCATAACTTTGGTGCATGTCTGCACGACTTCAACTGAACGATTGGCCCGCTCCGAAACCAGACTTTGAACTGTTTCATATTTATTGTCACCAGAAAGATTACAGATTGTGCCATGCATTGAATCTGCATTTCAAATGCGATTTTAAACGTATCAACGACTTTCTGGAGGAGGAAAAAAATCCGCATCTGCCTACTTATGCACAGTTTGAATACACAGATATTATAACCCACAAGACCTATTTCGTTATTGCCAATCAACCTTCTGTGAAAACTCTTGTTACAAAGGAAGGCGACCTATTTGCAACGGAGCAGCCAGAACTGCTCTTGCCGGAAATGCCACGGGTTGATTTCTTCTTCCAGCTTTATGGACAGTTTGAAGAGTTTGAGTTGAACGAAATTGAAGACGACCTCAACATCATTCCGTTGATCACAGCGGCACAGCGTGTAGATCCCAATTCGCACAAAGCGTACCTAAACCTCATGCACTGAAATGAATTTCAATAAAACAAAGATCATTGCCACCATTGGACCTGCCTCCTCATCGAAGGAAAACCTAAAAAGTTTAATCGATAGTGGAATGAACATTGCCCGACTCAACTTTTCTCACGGAGGACACGCTGAGGTGTTCGAAATAATCAAGAACATCCGCGAACTCAACGATGAATTGGGGCTTCATGTAGGGTTACTAGCTGATCTGCAAGGGCCGAAGATTCGTCTGGGAGAAGTAAAAGATGGTGGGGTTCCGATCAAAAGCGGCCATCAATTGACCATCACCACCAAAAAATGTGTGGGAGATGATAAGAAGGTCTATTTGAGCTACCCAGAATTCCCGAAAGACGTTGCAGAAGGCGATACTATTCTCATAAACGATGGGAAACTCGTTCTGCAAGTAACAGGAACAGACCGCAAGACCGAAGTAACTGCCACGGTTGAACATGGCGGATTAATGGAGTCGCGAAAAGGCGTAAACCTTCCGAATACTAAAATTTCCATGCCCTGCCTAACAGAAAAAGACCTGGCCGATCTGGATTTTGCGATTAAAAATAATGTTGAATGGATAGGGTTGTCGTTTGTGAGACGAGCAGAAGACGTGATCGAGCTCAAAAACATCATTAAAGCACAAGGCGGAAACAGTAAAGTGGTTGCCAAAATTGAAAAGCCCGAAGCTGTACGAGACCTGAACAACATCATCCGAGAAACAGATGCGGTAATGGTTGCCCGTGGAGACCTCGGTGTTGAAATTCCTATGCAGGAAGTTCCAGTTGTTCAGAAAACGATTGTGAAAAAATGCATCAACGAATCGAAACCAGTCATCATCGCCACGCAGATGATGGAAAGCATGATCACCAATCCGGCACCAACACGTGCGGAAGTGAACGATGTGGCCAATGCTGTTCTGGATGGTGCTGACGCGCTGATGTTAAGTGGCGAAACCAGTGTGGGAGACCATCCTGCTTTGGTGGTAAAATCCATGTACAGCATCATCCGGCATCTAGAGATCAAAGGCGATATCTACTACCGTACCGTAAAACCCATTTCGAGCATTGACCGGACCATCACCGACTCTATCTGTCAGACCTCGGTTACGCTTGCCGAACAGGCAGATGCCAAGGGAATCATCACCATGACCAACTCAGGTTATACCGCTTTCAAGATTGCCAGCTATCGCCCAAAGGCTAACATTTTTGTGTTTACCGACAATCGCTCTATTCTCAACATGCTCAGTTTAGTATGGGGCGTCCGCGGCTTCTTCTACGACAAGTACGTGAGCACCGATCATACCATTGCCGACCTCAAGCTGCGGTTAAAACGCGAAGGAATGGTGAAAGAGGGCGATCTCGTCATCAATATCGCCAGTATGCCCATTACAGAACGTGGTCAATCGAATATGATGAAACTGAGTATGGTGAATTGACGAAAACGCTTTTTATAGATTTGATCCTCCTAAAAAACACTACATGCCTTTAGATATAAAATTGATGGCCGAAATCTGCGAAGTAGCAGGTGCGCCAGGTTACGAAAAACGAATTCGCGATATCGTCATAAGAGAAGTAACTCCATTGGTTGACGAAGTTTCCGTTGATAATCTCGGAAACGTAACCGCCATCAAACGCGGGAAAGATCGCAAAAAAGTAATGATCGGTGCGCACATGGACGAGATCAGTTTCATGGTAACGCATATCGAAGAAGGTGGATTTCTTCGTTTTCATACACTCGGAGGCTTCGACCCCAAAACCTTGACCGCGCAACGCGTTATTGTTCATGGCAAGAAAGATCTTGTTGGTGTAATGGGTTCCAAGCCGATACATGTTATGACGCAAGAGGAGCGGGCCAAACTCCCAAAGACCACCGATTATTTCATAGACATGGGAATGTCTAAGGAAGAAGTGGAGAAATACATTTCGGTTGGAGACGTGGTTACACGCGAGCGAAAGCTGATTGAAATGGGTAATTGTGTCAATTGCAAAAGCATCGATAATCGCATTTCCGTTTTCATTCTGATAGAAGCCCTAAGAACCTTGGGCGATGTGCCCTACGATGTATATGGTGTATTTACTGTTCAGGAGGAAATTGGCATTCGCGGAGCACAGGTTTCGTCCATTCAACATCAACCTGATTTTGGCTTTGGATTGGACACAACCATCGCTTATGACGTTCCCGGAGCACAGGCACATGAGAAGATCACCGAGCTTGGAAAAGGCACGGCCATCAAGATCATGGATGCCTCAACCGTTTGCGATTACCGCATGGTTGAATTCATGAAAAAAACAGCCGACAAGCACAAAATCCAGTGGCAACCAGAAGTGCTGACCGCTGGTGGAACTGACACCGCAGCCATACAACGATACAGTGCTGGCGGAGCGATTTCAGGCGCGATTTCCATCCCAACGCGCCACATCCACCAAGTAATTGAAATGGCGGATAAGGGCGATATCGAGAAGAGTATTCTACTACTTCAGAAATGCTTGGAGGAATTGGACACGTTCGATTGGGCGCATAGATAGAAATCTAGCCTAACATAACAAGGTAGATGATATACGCCATATAGGCCAATAGCAGTAGGCCTCCCTGCCATTTTTCAAGCGTTTGCCGCTTGCCAACGAATAGCAGCGCGAAAAGCACTGCGCTGCAGCCAATATTGACAAAGATGCTGAAGTTGTCTTCTGGATTGAAATCCATGGGACTGATGGTGGCAGAAAGTCCCAATACCCAGAAAATGTTGAAGATGTTGGAGCCGATCACGTTACCAATGGCGAGGTCGGTGTTACCTTTTCGAACCGCAACCACGGCCGTGGCAAGCTCAGGTAATGAAGTGCCTACAGCAACGATGGTGAAACCGACAAACGACTCGGAATAGCCGAACAATCTGGCCAAGGAAACCGCGCCATCAACAATCCACTGGCCGCCAATTACCAAACCGGCCAGTCCGATCAAAAGCATCCCTATCGATTTCCACATGGGACGAGAATCATCCGCTTCAGGCAATTCTTCTGTAAGGTTGTTCTTACCTAATCTGAATGTATAGAATAGAAACAATGCAAACATGGCAATCAAGACCAGCCCATCTGCCCTACTTACTTGATTGAACGGGGCTCCTCCAGAAATATGGTCGTTCACCAGAAAACCGAGCATCAACGCTGCCACCAAGCTAAAGGGAATCTCCCTCCAAACAGTGGCCGTTTGTACGCGCAGTTCAACTATCAACCCAGAAACGCCTAATATCAATAGGATATTGGCAATGTTACTACCAACGATGTTGCCTATGGCCAAGCCATTGTTGCCGTTGACCGATGCAATGATGTTGACTGCCAATTCTGGCGCAGAAGTTCCGAATGCCACAACTGTGAGACCGATGACAATCTCAGGTATCCTGAATTTGCGGGCAATATCTGCTGCGCCCTCAATAAGCCAATCGGCCCCTTTTATCAGCAGCACGAATCCAACAGCGAACAAGAAATAGACGAGCATGCGGCAAAGATAGATTTAGGATTTACGCGCGTGCTTCCACCTATTGTGGCTCCACAGCCAATTCTCTGGCTGGCGCGAGATGCTTTCCTCCAAAAAACGGACGTAAGCTTCCGTGATCTCGCCTTCGGAAGTCTCACTTCCATATTCAAATGCCAGTTTAGAAACGCTTTTGTAATGACCGCGCTTTACACGGATCATTTCATCAAAAACCACCGCATGACCTTTCCTTCTGGCAAGGATTTCCAAGCCTTTGTGAAATGGCACTTCGCGACCGAAGAACTTGGTCCACAACGCGCGTCTTCTATCAGACGGGTTTTGATCCGCCAGAAAACCGTCATGCTTGGTTTTTCAGAATCCGTCATCATTTCTTTTCAGGTCGTTCGCAGGAATCAATTCGGTTCCGAATTTCAGTCGGTAATCATTCACCAAACGTTCCATCGCCTTGTTGTTAACCATCATGTAAATAATGCGGATGTGAAACTGTGTGTGCTGGTTCAACCAATTTCCCATTCCCAATTGAATTGGTGCGAAGTGGCTTGAAGCACGCCTTCCTTCAGAAAACAGTTTATCGTAAACACTTGTATCGACTTCAAATCGTTCTGAGACTTTCGGGCGTAGCCTTGAACAACTTGATTGTTTCCACTTCGATCGCAGAAACTCTTGTAAAACTGAATATCGATCTCGTTGATTTCTCCACCGATTTGTCTGGGAAAGCCGCTTCCAAGTTTCGCAAACCATTTTCCTCCGATACCAGACCACATGATAAAGCAGGAAGAAGAAAATCTGACAGGGACGTACAGCGCCCACCAAGGCAGGCTAGCAATTCCACCCAAGAAGAATTTCAGAAAACCGTACATGCTGCAAAGATGGTAACTGAACTCCAATCATAATATAACAGCCCTATTAGCGTATATTTAACCATGCTCCGCAGAATTGGAATGTCTGTGCTTCTCGCGTTGGTATGTCTGAATGCCTACGCACAATTGCCACATCCAGACACGTTGAGAATGTGGCAAGAAAGTGCCGTTCAATCAGTTCCTTGGGAGGTTTCGTGTTTAACGAGTTTTTCGGAGCTGGGTTTAATATATTCTTTAAACACTTCATACAGCCTAGTCAAAACTGGAAGGATTTCACAATCTTGGATTTAACACTGGGAGCGAATCGAATTCTTTTCGTCTAAGAGAACCGAACGACACTTATCTCGACACGTACCGAATCCCAGTAGGTCTATCTTCTTTGGGTCGAAGAGCCAGCAGGTTCAACGCGTTCGTGTTGATATGTTCCTTTGATTTATCCGAGTTGGTATAATGGATGAAGATAATCCTTATCCCAATTGTGCTGGAATATGTCCGACTTCACCGCGTCACGACTTTTCTTTCAACTGGTTATGTATACCAGCATCAACATGGTTTTCACTGCTATCAATGCATCTGGTATCATGATGTTGCCAGAAGCCGCAACCGCTAAGCAGAAAATACCGCAGAATTCAATTTCTTCCATTTGCTGGTATCAGTTTTGGCTATCGTTTACCTAGTGCAAGCAATTACATCGAGAATGGCGAGCGAGGGTTCAAAGCGTGTACTTCGTTTGGAAGAACCGGAAGGAGAAAAGAAAAACGGACGATGAAATTGACGACATCTTCTACAACGACCAACCTCGAAGTCGATTCCACCGAAATGCTGGAGATTGAAGCACAATCGCCAAACTTAAAAACGGTACTGATCGATACTTGAAAGAAGAAGCGCGGTTGAACGGACGAAGCCTCGTATTTGCCGAGTTTTTCGGTGCTTCAGGCATCTCACTGCTTAACTACAGCTACACCCATCCTATTGCCCGATCAAACATCTTCATGATGGAATATCGAGGCGGTTTGGGCACAGACCAACAGCATTCCAACTTCCTGTCCATGTCGGAATTAAAGCCATGAAAACTATCGCGGAACGGGGGTATTTCTCGGTATTGAACCGCAATACAATTGGAATAACGGAACATTCGAGCCGTTTATTTCCCTCGGAACACAATGCAATGTCGAATTTCATTTTGCCTACGGACTAACCGGTATGGCCACCTATTCACGACCCCATGTACTACAAGAACCATTGGAATTTCTCTCTTACGGAGGATTTTTCCTGGTTACAGATTACCACAGATAAAGAAAGACTAAAACTTTTCTTTTTCCCTTTACAGCCATGGGAATCCGCCCTTCTTCGCCAAACCACTGCGTGGTGGACTGACCGCCAAACCAAAGCGTGAGCAGTCGACCTGAGGAAACGCAGCGCAAGGTTTTCTCCGATTCGATTCCAAAGCGAAAGACACGGCTTCGCACACAAAAAACACGACTTCCCTGAGAATTCGCACGCATGCCGATTTTGTGGCGCGCGTTCCCATTCGCGATTATGAGGAATTGAAATCCTATTTCGACCGAACGGCCAGCGGAGAAGAAAAACGCTTTGGCCGGGCAAACCGCTTTATCTGGCCAAAACCAGTGGAACCACCTCTACAGGAGCCAAGTACATTCCCATCACCCGCGATAGTATTCCGAACCACATCAATCGGGGCAAAGAACGCCCTGCTGAGTTACATCCACGAAACAGGCAATGCTTCGTTTGTCGATGGCAAACTCATTTTCCTTTCGGGTTCGCCTGAATTGGACAAGAAGAACGGCATCCACGTGGGTCGGTTATCCGGCATCAGCAACCATTTTGTGCCCGGCTATTTGCGCACGAACCAGATGCTGAGTTACCAAACTAATTGCATTGACGACTGGAAACCAAAGTCGAAACAGTAGTTGATGAAACCCTGAACGAACGAATGACCCTCATTTCAGGTATTCCGAGTTGGGTGCAGATGTATTTCGATAAGATCCATGAGCGTATTGCGGCAAGCCGATAAAAGACGTGTTTCCTGACTTCTCCTTTTCGTTTACGGAGGCGTGAACTTGAGCCCTATCGAGCAAAAATGGAAGCCACCATCGGGAAGAAGATTGACAGCATTGAGTTGTTTCCCGCTTCCGAAGGCTTCTTTGCGTATCAAGATTCGGCAGACCGAAAAAGGCATGTTGCTCTCATTCTGAATGCGGGCATTTTCTACGAGTTCGTTCCTGCTGATGAAATCCACAATGAAAATCCAACCCGGCTGACCATTGGCCAAGTGGAGTTGGGCAAGAATTACGCGCTCATTGTCAGCAACAATGTTGGTCTGTGGGGCTACAATATTGGCGACATGGTGCAGTTCGTGAGTAAAGCTCCGTATCGCGTCATCGTCTCGGCCGCGTCAAGCATTAGCACCTCTCGCCTTTGGCGAACACGCAGATTGCCAAAGAAGTAGAGACCGCATTGAATACAGCCTCAAAGAACATGGTGGCGAGGTCATCGATTTCTTCACGTAGCGCCACAGGTCAATCCACAGAATGGTTTGGCCCTACCACGAATGGTTCATCAGCTTCGCGAAGCGACCGAAAACCTACAAGTATTCGCGGCAACCATCGACCGCGAAATGCAAGAGCAAAACATCTATTACAAGCTGGACCTAATACAGGAAATATTCTGGCGGCCCGCAGTACTACTGGCGGCGTGGAAGATGCTCATCAACTATGCCCGTTCTCAGGGGAAATTAGGGTGGGCAATTCAAACTGCCGCGCTTAGCGAACGACAGAAAGGTGGCGAATAAGTTAGTTTCGAAAGAATGAAAAGATCGTTCCTTCATTAACAATCCGCGCTTAGCGCGTCAGCTGGACTGGATATTCCCTCATCTCCTTTCCGGGTGCAAAAAAGGATGAATTGGGGACTTCAGGCGTTTAAAATCATCGTGGTTGGTGCCGAGCTGTGCTGGTCTTTACGCGGCCAAAAAGATGAAGCAACACGGTGCCGAAGTGGTCATTTTGGAGGCCTCTAACCGCATTGGAGGCCGCATTCGAAAGAACGATGATTTTGCTGATTTCCCATCGACCTTGGTGCTGAATGGGATCCATGCAAGAAAATCCTTGAGCCATCAATTGGCTACGGATGCAGGATTTGATTTTTCGAAGATGAAGGAGAAGAAGCTTTTGGGTCAATGGCCGCATCAACGCCAATTACAGCTCATCCATCCTCGAAAATATCGTTGGAATTCTTGATGGCGATGTGGCTTACAACGGCCCCGACATCAGCATTCTTCAATACGCCCAACAGCAAGGCATTTAATTCCGACCTTGAATTTCGAATATATTGCGGGTGAATTCGGCACTTCGGCCGATCGGCTAAGTTTGTTTTTACACGCAACGAGAAGAAGAAGCCTGGTCATCTGGCAACAAGGATTTCAAGTTCAAACGCAGCTATTTCGACCTGATCCATGAAGTGGTCGCAGCTTCGGTGATTGATGATGTGATGCTCAATTCGCCCGTCACTCAGATCAATTACTCAGGCGAAAAAGTGATTGCCACGATTGCCAATGGCGATACATTCGAAGCCGACCGTATTCTCATAACCGCTTCGGTGGCTGTATTAAAAACTGGCGGTATAAGTTTCACTCCTGCCCTTCCGCAAGCCAAACTGCAGGCCATTCAAAGCATTGGAATGGATGCAGGAATGAAGATCTTGCTCAAATTCAATCAGAATTTCTGGAACGGTACGAGTTTGATCGGTGCCGAAAATTCGCCCGTTTATTGGAATGCGAGCTATGGGAAAAACGGTTCAGATCTAGTGCTTTCTGCCTTCGTGATGGGAGAAAAGGCAGAAACATTAAGTGCTTTGGACCAAGGCGCCATCACTCAGTTGCTTTCGGAGCTAGACGCCATTTACAACGGTCAGGCTACTAGTTCCTTCGTTGATGGACTTATCCAAGATTGGTCGCAGGAACCTTACATCCGAGGCGCCTATTCGTACAGCTCGCTTGGTATAGGAAACCAACGTTCCGTTCTAGCGGAAAGCGTGAACAACCGCGTCCATTTTGCCGGAGAAGCAACCGCAACCAACGGCCATTTTCAGACCGTGCAAGGCGCGTTGGAAAGTGGCGAACGGGAGTTTTTGGCGATGCTGGAGTCTGTGCAATAGCCCTATCTGACCACCAATTTCTTCGTCAACCGTCCTTTATCCGATTGTATCAGAATGGAATAAATTCCCGCTGACAATCCATCTCTGAAATCGGGCAAAGAGGTCTGAGAAGAAACGCTTTGCAATTGTCTGGTCCAAACCACACGACCACTCGCGTCAAATACCGAAACGCTCACATCGCCATCCAGCCCGGTAAGCATCAAGTTCGCTCCTTCGTTAAGCGGGTTTGGATAGATTGAAACGGGATTTCCGGTCCATTCTTGAATGCCAACGTTTGATGAGTTGGCGTCAATAAAGTTGATGCATTCCAACATTTCCTGTGTGAAAGTGGAATACTCCATCGTGTGAGCAACACCCGGTATTGGATTGAAGAGATACGGAAATCCCGCACCGATCAACCCATTGTTACTGTTCAGAAGATTGGTCTGAACAATAGAAACGAAGTCGACTGTGCCGCTGCAAAGACACACAGGTGGAATTTCCTGCGGGTTACTCAGATCGGGCGATGAAAAGAACCCGGGCGAATGCCAGATGAAGCCTTTCATTCTGTGGGTCGGTTCTCCAAAAACGTACTGTGCCGCAACATCGCTTCCGGCAGAATATCCCGTAATGTAAATCTGATTGGTGTCGATATTGAACCACGCCATCACGCTATCATAGGCCAGATTGAGCACAATCTCGCTGCGTGGTTGGTCTTGTAGATACGGGTCTGGGCAGACCACCACGGCATTCAAACTGTCGCCCAATGGCGAGAGATAATTACGGATGTCGTTGCTATTATCTGGGTTTCCCAATCCATGAAAACCAAGGATCATCTTACTCGCAACGCCAGCATCGTAGGTAGTCGGGATATGAAAATAGATATCCAGACTATCTCCATTCAATGATGGATCGGTAGTAGCAATCGTAATGGTGTAATCGCCCGTTTGCTGCGCCAGTGTAGTCAATGAATTCAGCACAAAAAGGAGCGTAAGAAGACGTTTCATAAAAGGGGTTGTTTTGGTCGAAGATAATTGGATAAATTCGAAACATGTACAAGAAACTCCTACGCATCCTCGCCTTTGTGGCAATCGTTTACCTCATCCCAACCGCCTACCTCAACTACATCGAACCTGTGGAGCATTGGGATTGGGATGAGATTGATCTGAATGACATCTCTTTTCCCGATAACTTCATTTGGGGCGTGGCCTCTGCGGCCCATCAGGTTGAGGGCGGGCACACCAGCAACAACTGGGCGGATTGGGAGAATACGAGCTTTCCAGACGGACGCCCTCACATCGCACGTGGCGAGAAATGCGG
>JAGYJL010000037.1 GCA_018402015.1 Flavobacteriales bacterium
ACACACAGCTTGTAAGCAACATTGATACTCCGAGAGCAACACTGAGGGTTTTGAATAAGCTTTTCATGGCATTGGTATTTTGGTGTTCGCTGGAGTAAAACCAAATGGTGTGCCAAAGTCTTTTTCAAACTGATTGAAGTGGGATGAAATCGGAAGGGATTAAGGATTAAGTAATAACGACATACCAAGAACGAGTCACATACCCGTAAACCGTTTACTGTCTACTTTAAACCGTGAACCACCGTACCCTGAGCGCAGCCGAAGGAAGCAACTGGCCGCTACGCTTCCTTATCCTTCAGGTACTTAGCTTCGAGATAAAACGTACCAAAGGGAACCAACGATGCCAAGAACACCATGACACTGAAACCGAACTTCCACTTGTAAAGAATGGCACATGATAGACCAACACCACAGTAAAGCATGAACAGGATACCGTGCGCCATACCAACAAAATAATTCGGAGTGAGTATTTCGTACACATACTTAAGCGGCATAGTTAACCCGAACAGCAAGTAACTGATTCCTTCAAGAATAGCGATGTAACGGAATGCCTTTAGCAGTTTCATATGTGATAATGTCTAAGCCTCAAATGTAGCTCAAACGCTTTAACGGGTTGTTCACCGATCGATTGTTTAGCACTTCTCCCCGTCTACTATGGTTTATGAGGAAAGAATAGCCGATTTCTCAACCCTCATTCCTATTCGCAATAACGCTTTATAATGTTGTAGGATGCTGTAAGACCAAGTTCTCCTGCTAAACTCAGGTCTTCACAACCTTGGTTGGTCTTACCCAGAATAAGGCGGATAAGTCCACGGTTGAAATTGGCCTCAATAAAATTGCCGCGAACGGAGGCGGCCAACCCGAACTGGTTCTCGGCTTCATCCAAACGTTCGGAAGCCACCAGTATCATACCCAGATTGAAATGAGCAAAGATCATGTTGGGATCCAGTTTCACCACCTCGCGGTAAGCAAGTTCGGCTTCCAACAACAGACGGTCTTCCAACTTCTGTTGGGCAGTATCTATTACATCCAAACCTCCGATCATTTGCTGGTATTTTTCGCGAACCTCTACATATTGCATCTGGGTTATAACAGCCTCTGTAAACCGATAGGCCACGGTAGATTTCTCATCCACCATTTCTGAACGCAATAACGCTTTAGCACGTTCAAAATCATTCATATTGGCCAGCACAACGGCCTTCTTCACATTCTGTATAGGTGCCAGCGCTGCTGAAATTGTCGAAAGGTCTATCAACTCCTTTGTCAATTTCTCCGTATCCATCTTGGCACTGGCCGTAAGTGCCAACACACCAATGTTGTAATATGGTTTCTGGTAGCCATCATATACCGAAATGTCTTTCTCCGTTTCTGGGAATGGTGATATGCGGTAGAAAGGCAGCAGTTGAACGTCTACCTTCTGATGTTGAATCTTACCGAGTTCTTGCGGTGCTGCTTCAAAATCTCCATCCAATTGGGTGGCCTTCATCAGTTTAACACGCTGCTGAAAATGAGCCTCGTCATCAGATATGGCCAAACTCAATCGAACCTGTTCAAGATCAGCCACTGCCCGGTCGTAAGCCGTTCTATTACCCATGATCTGCAATACGCGAGCACGGTTCTCGTGCGCTTCTAAAAACTCCGGAAAGAGTTCTATCACCTTTTCGTAATCTGCCAATGCACCGCGGTTATCCTTGTTATTGCTCTTTAGAATTGCTCGGTTGTAGTAACCAAGCACCACCTTAGGATTCAGTACTACAACGGCATTGTAATCGTCCATGGCTTCTTTGTTGCGGCCCAGTTCGCTAAGGGTCATTGCCCTATGAAAAAGCACAATGGCATTATCTGGGTAGCGTTCCAGCACCCGATTGAAATCGCGCAAGGCCTCTTTATACTTACCCATTTCTGATAATACCGCTCCGCGATGGAAAAGCGGTAAGGCATTTTCCGGTTCCATTTCCATGGCCCGTTCATAATCGACAATCGCCTTGTCGTACTGATCCAATTTGGCGCGAGTCATACCTCGGTGCAACACAGGCTGCATGTCGGTAGAGTCGAGCGCTATGGCCTTATCAAAATCAGATATGGCCACATTGAACATTTCCAAGCCCACTTTGGCCTCACCTCTTAGAAGGTAGGTGTAACTGGTGGCCTTTTTCAGGTCGATGATGCGGTTGCAGTCAGAGATCACATCTACATAACGGTCTAACTGCAAACTGGCCAGCGCACGGTTGGAATAGATGCGCCAATCGTCCTCGTTAAGCGAAAGCGCCTTATTGAAATCGGCAAATGCCGAACGGTAATCCAGCAATTGGCTCTGACATACGCCACGGTATAGAAAGGCTTCGTGATTCTTGGGATTCAATTCAATGGAAAGGCCGAAATCCTTGGCCGCGCCAATAAAATCCTCTAATTCATACTTGGCAATGCCCCGCAAAAAGTAGGCCTCGGAGTTGAAACGATTGAGTTCGATAGAGCGGTTAAAAAGCTCGATAGCAGCTACATATCTGCCCTTACTAAGCTCGTACCTACCCTGACTGGTGTAGTTGGAACGCGATTGCGCCACGGCAGTCATACCAACTACCGCCAAAAGCATTGATAGCATCCATTTTCTCACGTAAACTCCGACTCGCATCTGTTGCAATCGTTTAATCAATCGAATTTGAGGCCGCTAAATTGTCCATAAATAAAAAAGGCCGCATCATGCGGCCCTTTTTTAAGCGGTTCAATCATTAATGGAATACTTCCAATCGCTTGGAAAGCTGACCGGTTTCGGTAACGATACGTAGCTGATATATGCCATCAACTACCCTACTCAGGTCAATGCCGATGGTCTGTTTACCTACCGCTACCGTATTATAAGCTTCCGACCACACCACCTGACCCAAGGTGTTCAGCGCCTCAACCTGTAGTGCAGTAGGATCCTTCACAAACATCGACAAGGTGAACTCGCCTGTTGACGGGTTCGGGAACAAGGTAAGATCAGCCAAATTAGCCTCGTCTATTCCTTCTGGATTAGTACCTTCCAATTGCCAAAGCTCCAAGTCGTCCATGGCTCCTTCTACCAAGCTTCCACCGTCCAGTTCCTGCCCTGCGCGAGTACTGTCTGATGCAATGAACTTGATACGCACGTTCTCGGTGAGTTCTACGTAATCGGCTACTCGGAAAGCCACTCTTCTCCAACTCATGTCAGACACTTTAGTGTTCTCCACAAACACCCAATCATCTCCGTTATCAGTAATCATTACCTGCCACCAATCAGCACCCGGATTCGCTCCAGATGGGGGACTGTTAGTGTAGTATCTCCAGTAAGAAAATGCCGGATTCTCGTACGAACGAAGATCGAATACAGGGGTTAGCAAAGTAGTGTGTCCTCCATCCACATCGCTATCTCCAATACCATCTGAACTGCTGCTGGCATTACCGGTAATGGCGCAGGCAATGTTACCAGAACCAGGCGTATGATCTTGATCTACCTGTACCATTACCCCATCATCAGAGAACGATGGGATTGGTGCATCAATTGTCCACGTACCTGTCGTGTTATTATCAGAAGGCAATCCTTCCTCCCATCCGCTATCTTGGAAGTTATCGAAGTCCTCAATTCTGTTCTGTTCGTATCCAATAAGGATGTAGTTAGGAACATTTGGTTCTTCGAGATGTGCGGCTACGGGCTGAACGTTAGCCAAGGTGCCATTGAGGTTCTCCAATGCTACATAATACGCCACTACGGTTCCGTTCGGTTGAGCTGGAATAACTCCGGAATAGACATCGCCCCCAATGTTGGTGAGGCTCTGGCTGGTCCAAGCAGCCACATCATTCAATCTGTATGCCAGCACAGCATCGTTCAAGGCCCATGGGTAATCATTCTCAACAGTCAGATCAATCTCAATAGCCGTGTTGTCGTGCGCTTCTATTGCGTCATGATCCAAGGTCGCATTTGACAGTAAAGTGATACCATGAAGGTCGAATGCATTGATGATATCAAGATCGTTCGGTGTACCATTGGTGATGTCATTATCACCACCATTCAGTGGTGAATCGTCTACCAAAAGTGCCTCTACAAGCACATCCACATAAACTTCTCCCTCATTTCCATTCGGCCCGGTTATCGTTGCATCGAAAGTGGCAGCAAAAAGGTCCATCATTTGTTGAAGATCTCCGAAGTTCTCTCCAAGTTGCCACCATGCTCCAGCAATGATCTCACCATCTGCATGCACCTGGCCTACAATATCCTGTGGATAGACCTTTGGATTCATATCATAGCGTCTGATGTAATCTTCTGGTAGACTTTGACTATTGCCTTGGCCGAGGATAGGATTGTTGGTAATACCCATGGCCCAGATATCAGCATAACCTTCGTTCATGGCACCGTTCTGAAAAAAAGCAGTCTGCGACTGGTAGTACCTATCGTTTATGCCATGCCCATACTCGTGGTACACCACATCCGCCACTAAGGCATATGAATTGCAACCGGCACCTTGCTGGTAGAAGTTAATGGAAGAACCATCGTAAAACGCGTTGCATGAACCAGCTACATCTACATTGGTCTCCAATGGGTTATCCAGACCCGTAAACGCAGGAAATTTGGACTTCATGTAATCGTGAACAATGTTTACATGGTAGAAGGCAGATGACTCCTTGGAATCGGCATTGCTTCCCCAATCAACATCATTTACTCCATTTACCAAAGAAGCTGTGAACGATGGCGTTGTTCCGTTATTGAACACCTCCGACCATAGGCCACGCATTCTGAAAGTGGCATTGCCTGGATTCAGCCCAGCAACATTTCCTGAACCATCCGTATGAAAGGTATTTCCGCCCTGCGTTACTTCCAGATTGGCCAATAATGAGTTTGTTTCTGGGTTGAATGGCTGTGTAAGGCTCACATCGTCCGTAACGTTTACTGATACCGAACCTGGAGGTTCGCTACTGCAATGCGCCACCAAGTTGCTACGCATCAACACATCGCCAGTTGCTGCATCAACGTAGGTGAGGTAATTGGCAGGTACGCCATCCTCATCCTTGGTGTATACGGTCATTTCGTACACCGCACTGAACGCCATTTCTTTTGTCTCGAACTTAGGAATGGCCAATAGTTTCCAATCAGAATCAGTATCAACCGTAGAGACGGTATTTGTCAGTCCGGCCATGCCCGCTGCGGAAGCCTCCGCAGGCGAAAGTACAGGTGCATCGAAAGCAATATGACTGTAAACATCTGCACTGAAGCCTACTACTTGTCCCTCGGTGGTCAATCGTACCGAAAGTCGAGAATTGAGTATCCGTTTGCCATTATGCTGTTGCTCAAAGAACACGTGCTGCGCATGGTTATTAGCAGTAGAACTCACAAATACAAGTTCCTCCGCAGGAATACTGAAACCTACCAAATGATGCTGTACGAAGTACTCGGCCTTTTCTACTGCATTGGCGCCAGGCACATCAATAGGTTTTCCAAATGCCTTGTGGGGTTTAGCGTTAGCTTCATTGAAGTGCACGTACCATGTGCCATTGGTAAGCAGGAAATTCTGCCAATTGGGTTGGCTGCGCAGATATGATTGGTACTGCACATCAAGTATGCGCTTGTTGTTGGTGATAAGACGCACTTCGTTCGCATCTTTATGACCGTGTACATCGTTGGATGCCTGCGAACTGAACGCTAAAAGCACCAGAAATAGTAAGTGGAATGGTTTCATAGGGTTTAATTTGGAAAACAATAATATGCATATTAAGCATCCGATGTTGTCTACAACCTGTCAAGAATATGAATGAGACCCAGCGAAACGAACTGAAAACGAAGATACTTTCGTCCATATCTGACACTCAAAGAGACATTTCGGACCTGGAAGAGCTGACCAAACCTATCTCTCCAGAAAACGCAATTGGCAGAATAAGTAGAATGGATGCTATTAACAATAAGAGCATCAACGATGCTGCATTGGTTCAGGCAAGAACCAAATTGGATAAACTGAAATTCGCCTTAGATAAATGCAATGAACCTGACTTCGGTAGCTGTAAACGCTGCGGTCTGGCCATTCCGATGGGTAGATTACTCCTGATGCCAGAGAGCCTGTTTTGCGTGAAGTGTGCATGAAATTAGAATTGAAGAACTTATAGATCACCTTTAGTCTAAAAAATGTAAGTGAAACACGTACTTATCACATTTTTAAATATTTTCGAGGTTGAGTAAAGAACTTAGGCAGAAGTCACAGAACCATCAATAAACAACATGAAAAAACTGTTTCTCATTAGCATAGCTACGCTGTCATGCACAACATTCTTATATGCACAACAAGGAATGGGTGTTGGAAACAACAACCCGCAAGAAATGCTTGATGTCTCAGGAGCCATTAAAATCGGCACAGACATTAACAACAACACTAACGCTCCTGCGGGTGGTGCCGGTACTGTTCGATTTAGAGCGGGACAGTTCGAAGGTTGGGATGGCTCTGCGTGGGTTACGCTAAGTGGCGGTGGAGCAGATACTGACTGGACAGTTAGTGGTGTGAACCAATATTCTGGTGTAACAGGTAATATTGGAATCGGAACAACAACACCTAATTTCAAACTGGACGTTAATGGCTCAGCAAGGTTCAATAACGGCTCTTTTGTGAATAACGGTCTCGCTTCAAGCCCCAGCATCAGTTTTAGCAGTGATTCCAATACGGGAATTTACGCCCCCAGTGCCGACAATCTTGGATTTGTTACGGGGGGAGTTGAAGGTTTCAGGGTGGATGAAAATGGAAATGTCGGAATTGGACCAGCGAATCCTGATGCAAAATTGGATCTGGTTGGAACTTTTAGGTATACGAATGGAACCCAGGGCGTTAATAAAGTCCTACGTTCTGACGGTAGCGGTTTTGCCACTTGGGTAGATCCGAATACGCTGATCTCTGATGATGGAGATTGGACTGTTTCAGGAAACAATCAATATTCTGCCGTTTCTGGTAACGTTGGTATAGGAACAACTACCGCAGATGCAAAGCTTGAACTATACAATGCTGGAGGCACAACCTCAATGAAAATAACCAAGGATGGTACTCAATCTGGAGAGCTTTATTTCCTAAACGGCAACAACGGATCTCAAGGGACGACACTTACACTTAACAGCGCAGAACATTTTGTAGTTCAAAACAACATTGCGGATAAAGACATTTTCTTCAACATCAACGATGGCGGTGTTCAAACGGACCTCCTTTTCCTAGATGGTGGAGTAAGTCGGGTAGGTATTCTCAACGCTGCTCCTGACTATGAACTTGATGTGTCTGGTGATATTAGTATTGATAACAGCCTTGTTCATAATGATGATGACAACACTTTTCTGTCATTTACGCCGGACCGAATTCAGTTGTTTGCAGGTTCCGTAAGTAGTTCACGAATTGACATTCAAGCAAGTGACTCAGAGGTTGCTGTCAATGAAGCTGGCCTGCAATGGGATTTTCGTGCCGAAGGAGACACTGATCCTAATCTGCTTTTTGTTGATGGTTCTGCTGACAATGTTGGGATTGGGACAGCAATGCCAACTGCAAAATTAGAGGTGGCTGGTCAAGTTAAAATCACGGGCGGAACACCTGGTCTGAATAAAGTACTGACCTCGGATGCTTCCGGACTGGCCAGTTGGACAAATGCCTCTGCATTGGATATTGACAATCTTGGAAATCACATTGCCACAGAAAACGTTCAACTCAATGATTTCTACCTGAGCAATGATGGTGGTAATGAAGGCATAAGAATAGATAATGCCGGAAATGTTGGTATCGGTACTGCCGCGGCACAACGGAAATTGCATATTGAATCCAACTTAGCCTCAGGACTGAACATTCCATTGTTGATACGTAACGCTTCCGCAACCAACAACACCAATTCAGGTTCTGGAATTGGCTTTAACAATCACAATGGAAGTTCGGATCCAAAGACGATCATATATAACGAACGTATCAGCGATTTTGGTTTAGGAAAGTTGCACTTTGCGTTGAATAATACGAGCGATGTATCTGGAGCTACGCTTGCTGATGCGCGGATGACCATTCAATCCAACGGAAATGTTGGCATCGGAACAGCTGGTCCGATTTCAAAATTAGACGTAACTGGTGGGAATATTGCATTGAATGATGGTCAACTGAGACTGAGGGCAGGGAATGATGGAAACCATTTCCTGAGTCACTTGGGAGGGTCATTTGACGGTCCTTTACTTCAAGGATTAAGCACAGTTGCTATAAAGACAGGGGCCAATGGTGATGCTAGCGGTGTGTTTTTAAGGAACAACAGAGTTGGCATTGGCATCGCAAATCCAACCAATGGATTGCTACATGTAGAAGGATTTCGGGATGTTAACTTCGGTTATCAGTACTTCAATTCTGGTGCAGGAACAGGGTGGTGTGGTGGTTGTACCGCTCCTATTTCCATTTGGGCACAGCACAGAGTTGCCACATCGGAACTTAATGTGTTTTCAGATGCACGGATAAAAGATGTAATCGGTGTATCGGATGGTAATGAAGATCTGAATACACTTTTGGCATTGGAGGTAACCGATTATACCTACAAGGACAAAATTGGAAGAGGGCCTTCAGTATTCAAAAAAGTTGTTGCACAGCAGATTGAAGAAGTTTACCCGATTGCGGTCAGTAAAACGACAAACTTTGTTCCTGATATTTATCAAGTGGCAACGATTAACGATGGAATTCTATCATTGCCAACGGTTCAAGTAAATGCTGGCGAGAGACTTAAACTCATTTTGGAAAATGGTTCTGAGGAAATGGTTACGGTTGAGGCAAGTTCTGAACATGGTGTGCAAACATCCTCCACCCTTTCTGGTAAGGTATTCGTATATGGTCGTGAGGTCCATGATTTTAGAACAGTTGATTATGAGTCATTATCGATGTTGAATTTGTCAGCTACACAAGAGCTGTTTAGAATGATTAAGAAACTGGAAGATGAGAATGCCGCGTTGAGGGCTGATGTACAAGACTTCAAAGTAATGGCAGAAGATATTGAGAAGCTGAAACAGTGGACCAACTTCGAACAGCGTTCTAAAAAATGACCTGAATTAATTATCTAAGGTTAATCGAATCCACTTTTATAACCGAGAAATTTGGGTCACGCAATCGTAAAATCATGATCAGAGCAACAAATTGGATTTTTAGTTCCGCGTTCTTGACATTCTGGGTCAATTCCTACGCACAAGTAACCAATGAGGTGTCTGTCTATGTACGGCCAGGGACAGAGGTCCATGTTGTGCAGAACATGACCAATACGAATACGGGGAGCTTTACTGTTGCTGAGACAGGCTTGCTGTATGTTGGAGGCACGTTGACAAACAATGGAACCATGACCTTCAACAATGACGCGAGTTTGCTTCGAGGAAGTACCGGTGTAGATGGCGGAAGTGGAACTTACCTTGTTAGACGTCAAGGCTCAACGGGTAATCTCTACAATCTTTGGAGTTCTCCAGTTGCTGCAAACGGCTCAGTACCAGGTAATCCTAGCTGGTCTTACACAGAAGCGAATAGCACCCAATGGAATGGCGATGATCAACCACAAGATCCAGGTTGGAATAGCTACAACGGAACCATGAACATTGGCGAAGGTTATGCAGGAAGAGGTGCAGGTCTGGCTTCTTTTTCCGACAATGAGGTTAACAATGGCAACGAGTCCATTTCACTCTGGCAAGCAACATACGACCCGACCTTTACTTCAACTACTGGTGGAACGCCTTTCAACTTGGTGGGTAATCCTTATCCTTCCGGTTTGGACGCTGCTGAACTGATAAATGATAATCCGAATATTTTCGGATCGCTGTATTTCTGGGTTGATGATGGATCGGGAGGAACCGATTACACTTCAGCTGATTATGCTGTTTGGAACTTGGCAGGAGGACTTCCATACACAAATGCACCCGCAAATGGTTCCATTACACCCAATGGTATCGTAAAGACCGGACAGGCGTTCATGTTGCGTAATCAGAATGCAGGAACATTGCAGTTCAATAATTCTCAAAGGGTCGCGAATACAGCGTCCAACGGATTTTTTAGACAAAATGGAAACGACTCTCGACTTTGGTTCAGTATTAATGGTCAGACGCAGAGTTATTTTAACCAGATATGGTGCTGTATTAGAAGATGCAACCATTTTTGAGGATAGATTATACGATGCCGTTAAATTGGTTGGAGCAACTGGTACATCGTTATCTGCCGTTTCAGAAGAAAGCGATTATGCTATAATGGCATTTCCTCCACCTCAGTACTCAGGCCAATTCCTTTGCATTTGAAAGGTGCAGGCTACGGCTAATTATTTTTCCAGAGCCGACCGCATGGAAGGTTTTGAAGGTATGGGCGTGTATTTTGTTGATTTGATGACGGAACCTCAGCACTGGTTTCTGAAGAGGCGGAAAATGAATTTAACCATTGATGAAGGAGATTACGAAGGCCGATTCTTCTTGAATTTCGTGCCAACAAGCATGGATTGGAATTGATGAAGTTGATGAGAAATTCGCTCAATACCTGGACAAACGGAAACTTACTTCATATTCAATCCTCAAATAAACGGAACAGGTCTGTAGATGTTGAGGTCCTATGACCTTCAAGGAAAGTTGATTCAAGCAGAAGCTGAGAGTAATTTTGACTGATGGTCATTCCGTTCTACCTTTGCGGAGCGTGAGTTCTGGAATCTATGTAGTGAGATTACTTTCAACTGAATCAAGTATTACCAAACAAGTTTATATTCCTTATTGAACCGAAAACTGTATTTCATATTTGCGTCCACGATACTGGTTTTAATGGTGTTTGCTGAGTATCTGCACAAACTCCTGTACCAGGTGGTGGCAGCGGCGTTGGTGCCCCAATTGATGGTTTCGTTGGTTTATTGCTAATTGCAGGTTCTGGATAATACTGTCAGGCTTCAAGGATAAGTAGCCAGTTTCAAAGGTTTGAATCTACTTGGGTCGAACTTTCCTGAATTCTATACTGGAGTTGAAAATAAACGTAGACATTGGGTTCGTATAGGGTATTCTGGAGTTTACTTTGCCTTCACTTTCATATTGATCGCCACATGAGTCATGCATGGAACACATCCAACGCATGGGATTTGGATATCGCCCTACTTTCAGTTACGATGGTATGCAAAACCTCAAGGTACCGGTGGATGGACTGTTACTAGAGTCGCTTGGGTTTACCTTGCTCCACCATTGTGGGAATGGCGGTTGCTGTCATTGGCATGTCTTGTTTCAATTTCTTTGAGGTTCGCGGTCACACCTGCGAACCATATTTTACTGGGTCAGCGGATTTAACGGTTACCTGTTATCTTTCATACGTTGCTACCGCCTTACTATCAGGCGTAAACTTTTCTTACAAGTTTTTCTCTGGTTTTGCAGGATTTTGTGCTTGGCTTGAGTGGTCAAATCCAAAGATCGTAGGTCTTCTTGTGGTACAAATGATAATCTCATTACCAATTGGACTTCTATTCTCAAAAGGATTGTGCTCCAACTGAACCATTCTAGACAACTTGCCGCTAAACGTAATGGAAAGCAAGGTGATTTTCTACAAACATTTCTTTTACCAGTGAGTGTGGAATGTTACTGGTGACAACGGCCACTTTCCCCCATGGATTACAAATACCAACTGATAGATTTGGTACCATTCCGTTGCTGGGGATAGTGACCTTTTTAAGGAATGAATCTGTAAAGCCAAACACATCAGTATCGTTAAGGTGGTCTTAGACCAGTTCCTACTATAGGTTTAGCAGCAATGGTTTTGGTATTGCTACTTTCTCGTTTCGGTCTTGAATTAACTATTCATTTCTCTTTGGTAATTCAGCTTCCTACCTAGGTGTTAAATCGACCGCGTATATTAGCGCTCTCATGGAAACACTGAAGAAATACCTGAACCACCGCGCGGTGGTTTCTTTACCTATTTGTGCTTGGTGTGTTATTCTCGCAGACCTATGATCGGATCTTCGACAAGAAAGTTCACCTAGGAGGCGACAACGCAGGGTATTATATCTAGTAAAATCCATTGCAAAGGGAAGGCTACCGAGCAATCCCACACTAAAGACAAGGTAAGTAACCACTTCCCTCCTGGTTATCCTGCTCTTGGCCGGTGGCTCATGAAGCTCTTTTCGTCTAAGATAACCACCATTAAAACTGCTAACGAGTTTCTTTCTGTTTGCAGCCCTAATTGCACTTTCTTCTTGTTCCAAGCCTTGACCAAAGGCATTCACCTATCGTTGTTGCCTGCTTACTTACCATGTACAATTTTCACATGTTGGAGTACAGTACCATTATGATGAGCAGAGATTTCCCTTCGTGCTCTTCTCCGCCTTAAGTCTGCTACTTTTTGTGTTAACAGTTTCGACAAGACATTTTATAAGAACTGGAAATTCATCCTGTTCATTCTTGTACTTGTTTTGCTTTCTATATCAGAACACTAGGCGTTTCGTTGGTTATTTCCTTCACGCTTATTCTTCTATTACAGAAGCGATGGAAATACGCTGCCTTACTGGTTGCGCCAGTTTCGTGTTATTGGTGGCTCCATGGCAGTACCGCAGTCATACCTTGGGGAAACTCATTACGTGAACCAATTACTTCAAAGAATCCCGTACCGACCTGAATTAGGCGCCATGGAACTGAAAGATTGGCCCGAACGTGTTGCCATGAATGCCAAGCGCTACTTTAACTGGAGATACCAACGGTGTTTTACCGTTCGAAACCATCGATTACAAGCAATGCGTGCAGCAGCTGAAAAAAAGAACTCGGTACAGAAACCATTGCTGTTACCGCAGCCGATTCTGCCGCGGTAAAAAAGCGGAGACCGAAGAAGGACCCCTTAACGCTTGAGCAAAGGTGGCATCGGCCAAAGAGCGCGGCATGCCGGGTGCTAGGTTGAAATAACGACTACCGACTATATTGTACGCTTATTCTTCTCATTCTCATGGCAATTGGGCTGGCAGAATGAAGAGCATTGGATTCTTGTAGGATTGTATCTGGCAGGAACATTCTCGCTACTATGTCTTTGGCCCGAAGCATGGTTCGGCATACGATTCATGCTGCCCGTAGTGCCTATTCTTATCTGCTTGGCATTGGTCTAGTTCAAATACCCGAATTGATTGCTCTTCGATTTGATAAAACCTCAATACTTGGTTACTTTCCGTAATCATACCATTTGCGGTGTTCTTCTATTTCAAAGGAGATTTTGAAAAACGAGTTGTGGAGTTGGAAAACAGAGCGAAGGGCATTTACATCAACAAGTTCAGAACTACTTCGATCAGCCACTTGGTCGGTAGAATTTGCCGAATGATGCTGTGGTTTCGTGCAGAAAAGGACAGTTGTTCTATCTGTACGCAAATCGTTGGGTAACCGGGTTTAAGAACACGCTTGATCAGGAAGAATTGATTGAGAATCTGAAAGAAAAGGAAGTAACGCATGTTGTTCTAGAGCAGCTTGGCTACTCTTCCACTTCGCGTTATCTCTATCCTGCAATCAAGAAGTACCCTGGCAAATTCAAGGTCATTCATCAATTGAAGAACCCAGATACGTACATCATGAAATTCCAACCAGAAATGGGCTATACTGGCGAGTGGAAGAATGATATGAAGAACGGATATGGCGTTTTCAGGTGGGATAACGGTATGAGTTACGAAGGAGAATGGCGTGACAACAGACGAACAGGAAAGGGTAAATTCATGTGGCCCAATAATCAGGTGTTTGATGGCGAATGGCTTGAAGACAAGCGTTCCGGACCAGGAACCCTTACTCTGCCCGATGGTAGTAAAATGGAAGGCGTTTGGACAAATGATGTACTTAACGGCCGAGTGAAACTGATTGGATCGGATGGCACTTTGAAAGAAACAGCCACATTTAAGAACAACCAAAAAGTAGGCTGATCAATCTTCGTACTCGTAACGAAGAATGGTGATATCGTCCTTCAATCGATCCATATCTTCTTTAGAGGTTCCATCATAGAAACCGCGGATCTTCCGTTCCTTATCTACCAGAATGAAGTTCTCTGTGTGGATGAAGTCGCGCTCTCCTCCATCGCCCTCTGTGGTTACGGCAAAATAACTTCTACGAGCCAACTCGTAAATGTGCTTTTTGGGACCTGTAACAAGTTTCCATTTACTTGGGTCTGCTCCATACTTTTCTCCGTACGCTGCTAACACGGGTACACTGTCCTTTTCGGGTGTAACGGAATGAGATAGGAACATAATGTCGTTATCGGCCTTGTAGAGTTCTGCCAATTCGCTCAGATTGGCGGTCATTTTAGGGCAAATACTTGGACATGTGGTAAAGAAGAAATCTGAAACATAGATCCTGTCCTTAAAATCATCGTTGGTAACCGTATCTCCCGTTTGATCAATCAACTTGAATTCGGCAATTCGATGTGCCTTTGCTGTACGCTGCATGTCGGTATCAACCAATTGCGGATTTATATCTGAAGGCTGGTATACCTGCAAGCGTTGTTGTTTCTTAAGCATTGGGTAAACCACTACCATTCCGGCTATCCAGATGGAAGCAAAAGCCAAAAGAATCCACTTGTATCTCTTCATGCAGCAAAAATGATAGATCTAAGGCATATGGCTTAGACTTTTATCACATTAAATTAGCGACTCAATGAGCCTGCAACCGTCAAAACAGCGTAAACAAACATCCACCAAGGCCCCGATTACTTCAACGACAACAGCATTGATTGAGCAGTTCAGACTTAGTGTCCTTAATGAAGTTCATGCGCAAACAATGGCCGTTGCATTCATCGCTTTGGCATTTGTTATCGTAACCTATTTCAACAGAACGTTGATTACTGTACTGCAGGCCAGTAAACTCTTTGCAATATTTGGGCTGTTAGGATTTACCATGGCATATTTTATGAGGACTAAACTTCGGCTCAGTCTGCTAGACGGTTTTTTCTATTCTGGGTTTGGAATTGCTCCGCTGGGACTGGCGCTAACACTATTTATCAACGCCCAATGCAGCAATACCTACATAGAGATACACGATGTGAAAGAGCGGAAAAATGAAGGCAGCGGCTTTACTTATACGCTTAACGATGATGCCTATGATGCATATTGGCATATACGCAACTTGAGCTACGATGAAGTGAATAACCGTTATGGTCGGCTTCAGTTCACTTTCTGCGATGGATTACTAGGAATGAAGGTGATGCAAAGACGGGAACTGGTAAAATGATCAGAACTCGCTCTTAAAATGAAATTGGATGTTCGGATACTGTTCCTGCGCCATCTGCAATGCCCAAGCGCTATCTGCTAAAAAAACAAGTTTACCATCCTTATCATCTGCTAAGAAGTTCATTTTCATATCAATGAACTTGTCAAGTTCTTTTTCATCTTCAGAACTTATCCAGCAGGCTTTGTGCAAACTCACAGCCTCGTAACGGCACTTAGCGCCATACTCGTGCTCCAAGCGGTGTTCAATAACTTCGAACTGAAGCGCACCGACACAACCGATTATTTTCCTACCATTTACCCTTCTGGTGAATAACTGTGCAACGCCCTCGTCCATTAGCATATCAACACCCTTGCTGAACTGTTTGGTTTTCATCGGGTCGGCATTTTCTACATATCGGAACATCTCTGGCGAGAAGCTAGGAATACCTAAATAATGAAGCGGTTCTCCTTCAGAAAGGGCATCGCCTATTTTGAAATTCCCTGGATCATGCAAACCGACAATATCTCCCGGAAAAGCCTCGTCAATAACTTCTTTCTTCTGAGCCATGAAAGAAGTAGGATTACTGAACCTGAGACTCTTTCCAAGACGCACATGTGTGTAGGCCTTATTCCGCTCAAACGTACCAGATGTGATGCGTAAGAAAGCTATTCGGTTTCTGTGATTCGGGTCGATGTTAGCATGAATCTTGAACACAAAACCAGTGAATTTATCGTCCATTGGTTCTATGTGCCGTTCTTCTGTTTCCATTGCACGAGGCGATGGAGCAATATCGATGAAGCAGTCGAGCATCTCTCGAACTCCAAACATGTTCAGCGCACTTCCAAAGAACACTGGAGCAACTTTCGCGTCCAAATAATCTTTCAAATTGAGCGGTTCATAAACGCCTTCAACCAGTTCAACTTCATCTCTAAGAATGTTGGCGGCCTGTTCGCCAACCATCTTATCAACCAATGGGTCATCGAGGTCTTTTATGTCAACCGTGTCTTCCTTCCGCTGCTTATCAGAGCCGCTAAACAGGCTCAAGTTGTTCTCATATAGGTTGTAAACGCCCTTAAACCGATTGCCCATTCCAATGGGCCAGCTCATAGGTCTAACCTTGATCTGTAACTTATCCTCAACTTCATCAAGCAACTCGAAAGCATCTTTTCCTTCGCGATCGAGCTTGTTGATGAAGACAATCACTGGGGTATTCCGCATACGGCAAACCTCTGCCAACTTTTCGGTCTGTGCCTCTACCCCTTTTGCCACATCAATGACAACGATCACACTATCAACAGCTGTGAGTGTACGGTAAGTATCTTCAGCAAAATCTTGGTGACCAGGCGTATCCAAAATGTTCACCTTCTGCCTTGTACTCAAAACCCATTACCGATGTAGCCACCCGAAATACCAGTTGCTTCTCTATCTCCAGAAATCGGAAGTAGCGGTTTTCTTGATCTTGTTGCTTTTTACTGCTCCTGCAATTTGAATAGCGCCACCAAAAAGCAGCTTCTCTGTAAGGGTGGTTTTGCCCGCATCTGGGTGACTAATGATGGCGAAGGTTCGCCTTCTTTCAACTTCTTGCTTATGTGTCATATCGAGGCCGCGAAGATAGGAGAACGTTTTGGGTGATGAAGTGATGAAACTATGTGGTATTGTAGGACTGCTTCACCCCTCTCTGCCGAACACTTTTCTGAGTATTTCAGAAACCCTAGCTATCGGATTCTCACGGATTTTCCTTTCCTCTTCTGCTATGAGTTTAAAAAGACCATTTACCGTTTTGCGTGTAACGTATTCTTCCAGATCAGGATTTACCTTCTTCGTAAACGGAATGCTATTGTAGGCATCTGCAAGTGGTTTCCAATGCTTGGTTACTTCTTCTTTACCGATACTCAGCTTTACAATTGGCCGAAACTTAGCCAGTAGATCCTGCTCCGTTTTTGCTCGCAAATAATCGGTTGCGGCTGTTTTTCCTCCGAAAAGGATATTCCAAACATCCTTGAACCTGATCTGCTTAATGGCAGAAACCAACACTGGTTTTGCTTCTTTAGCCGCGTCTTCGGCTGCTCGGTTCAAACTCAACTCAAACCTATCTACCAAAGGCCTTAGGCCAACACTCAGCGCGGCATTACGCACTTTTTGGGCTTCGGGTGGAAAAAGAATCTTGATGGCCGCATTCTTGAAAAAACCATCTTTCTGGGCTGCTTGCCGAGAAGAATTTTCGGCACCGACCAGCAACGCCTCCACTAACCCTTCGGTAGTTTCTTTAACAGTAAGCGATTTATTTTGAGGCGAATGTGAAGTATCCTTAACCGCTGAGCAGGAACTCAGAACCGCAATGAAAAGGGCGAAAGCAATGATTCTCATGCCTCAATGATCAGGCCATCGTATGCCAATCGCACATGGTTTGGCAACTCTTGCTCAACCGTAGCATGATTCCCCAACAAATGACTGATATGCGTGAAATAAGCGCGTTCTGGGTTCAGATCTTCCACCATTTCCAAGGCCTGCTCCAAATTCATGTGCGAATGATGTTCCTTCAATCTCAAAGCATTCACGATCAACACTTTTGTTCCTCTTATTTTCTCTCTTTCATCCTGATCGATGTGCTTAGCATCAGTAATGTAGGTCAGATCGCCAAAACGAAAACCCAAAACCGGCATTCGACCATGCTTTACTTTAATCGGAACAACAGTTGTTCCTAGAACATCAAAAGCATTTTCAGGAATTAGGTTAAAATGTATGATGGGCGCCCCTGGATACGGGATGGTAGCAAACGCATAATGGTAAATACGATGCAGTGCTTCTTCCACCCCTACGGAACCATAAAGCGGCATGTCCTTGCGCTGAATGAAGTTTATTGCCCGTATGTCATCCAAACCCGAAATGTGATCCATGTGCTCATGTGTAAATAGCACAGCGTCACAATCAACGTTATTGGAACGGAGCATCTGCTGCCTAAAATCTGGTCCCGTATCGATCACAATCTTTTTGTCGTTTACCGAAACGATAACGGAAGAACGTAACCTGTTGTCTCTTGGGTCGTCTGATAAACAGACAGGGCACCCGCAACCTAACACCGGAATTCCCTGAGAGGTGCCGGTTCCTAAGAATTCGAGACGAATAGAATTGCTCATAATGTTTTCAAATATAACCTCAGCGATGTTACCTGCTACTTCAGTTCACGTCTCAGTTCAATACCTATTTTTGGCCTAGTGAGACAATTACAGGTAATAATGACAATTCTGCTCCTGATAAGTTCATACGGACTTAAGGCTCAGAACGGTCTGCCTTTTATGACTGACATAGAGTTGAACAGGCAGTTCAACGACTCGCGTATAACCAGTATTGTGCAGGATGGCGAGGAAAGCATGCTATTCTCAACGTCTCGCGGCTTACTGAAATTTGATGGTTCAACATGGCAAAGGATCAACACGCCTTCTCCAGCACTGCATGTGTTGTACCACAGTGGTTCTAAACGGATTTTTGTTGGGCTGAAGCAAGGAGTTGTAGAAGTACACCGATCAGATTCGGGGACATACGAGGTAAAGCCGATTCCTGGAATTGAATCTAAACAACCCTTTACTCAAATTCTTAGCACAGATAAGGATGTATTCTTCGTTGGAGAAAGTGAGATATTCCAATTGAATCCAACGGACAGGAAATCCGCCAATCAATTTGCTTTTCCAGAAAAGCTTATAAGTGGGTCGTTCGTTCATAAACAACAGTTGCACCTCCTATTCTATCAGGAAGGACTCTTTGCATGGACTGATTCTGAACTCAAGAACATAGGCGATTACCGATCACTTGCTGATGACCAAATGTTGTTCTCATTCGAAACAAGTGAAGGAACCTTTATTGGTTTTGAAAGCGATGTGCTCTATCAGTTCAAGAATAATTCAATCAATCCTGTTAAGAGTCATTTGCAGCGTTTCTTAACAGAAAACCTGCTTTCCGATGGTTTGGTGCTCAACGATTCTTTGATAGCCCTATCCACTTTGGCTGGAGGCGCGATAGTGGCCAACGTAAAAACCCACGATATCGAATACAGATTTGATTATTCAACGGGAGCAAAGGACAACGAAATATTCTGTCTTGGCCGCGATGTTGATAACGGCCTCTGGTTGGCATACGAAGATGGATTGACGCGAGTGGACCTACTACAGCCTGTTCGAAGTTTCAGTGGATATCCAGGTCTTGAAGGAAACGTTACCACTAGTCTAATGGCTAACGGAATGCTGCATGTGGGCACCGGAAACGGTGTGTTTGTGCTAAAGAAATCAACCAATCAGGCCGAGATCATCCGAATGATGGATGAAATGATCCGAAAGAAAGAAGCTTCTAAAATTGAGCAGACCGTTCGTAACGTTCCTCCTGTTCAAGAACCTAAGGCTGAAACAACTGAGTCTGCCGATCTTATCGAGCGTTTTAAAGAAAACCCGAAGGAAGTAAAGCAAGAACTCAGCAAACAAGAGATCCGGGAACTGAAGCGCGAAATGCGCAAACAGCGAAAGCAAGAACGAGAAAATAAAACGGCCCTCGAAGTACTTGACGACCTATTTACCGGTGGCGATGATGCAGAGAAAGAAACGGAAGATCCGAAACCCTCACCTGAATCGACAAATAAATCGACAAACACGCAAGCAAATGCAGCTGGAAACGAAGTAACTGAATCTCGAACAGTACAACCCGAAAGACCTAAAAAGCCACTTAAAGCAGAAGCGCAGGAAAGAAGCACTTTCCGCAACTCCTTTCTATTTAAGAAAGTGAAGGGCATTGATGTAAAATGTCGCCAATTGATCAATATAAAGGGTCAAGTATTTGCTGCAACCAACAATGGATTGTACATCATTAATGGAGAAACAGCCACCAACCTAACGCCTGGTCTGTACATCAATTTTGTAGCTACAACATCAGATAACGACAAACTTTTGCTAGCTACGCTCGAAGGAATTCATCAGTTAAGTAAAGGCAGCAATGGAAATTGGATGGACAAATCGCTTAACGATTCGGCCCAGTTTACTGCATACAACGTAGCGCAAGATGCCGAAAACAATATTTGGGCCGGTACCGACAATGGAGCTTATCGATACTCAAAAACTGACATTAAATTCTACCCGATAACCGATGTTGTTAACGAGCGCGTACTGGTTGCGAGCGCTTATGGTAAAATTCACTTCCTGCTACCCTCTTCTCTCTATAGCTACATTCCAGAATCGGATACCATTGTTCCAGCATCGCTACCAGAAGTACCAACTTCCGAAAGGATTGACTACATGCTTGGCGACAACGGGATTGTTTGGATAAAATCTGTTTACGGATGGCACGTGCTTAACGGTGAAAAATTTGTTCCAATGCTTCCGTATCTCGATCTCTTTGAAGATATACGACATCTAAGCACCGATGAACAAGGAAACGTTTACGTAACAGATAAAGGGCTTAACATTTACTCTATACAGCAACGCGGAGTCAATTCTGGCTACAAATTCAATGTGTACATCAAACAGGTGGTAGATGCCATGGGTACGCCATTCTCTATGGATGAAATGAAGATAACCGCAGATGGCAGTGGTTTGATATTCAGTGTTTCTGCTCCGTTCTATTTAAAGAGTAACGGAACCGAATATCAGTATCGTATTGAAGGATTAAGAGATAATTGGAGCCGATGGTCAGATAATCCAGAGATCGATCCGGGTAATATTCCGCCTGGAGATTATGTTCTTCAAGTTCGTGCACGGAACATTTTAGGTGAGGTAAGCGAGATAAAGACCATGGCTTTTTCCGTACCTCAGTTGCTCTTCTTGCGCTGGTACTTCCTGGTACTCTACTTTGCATTACTTACAGTATTCATTCTCTTCATTATAAAGTACAGAGAGCGCAGTCTGAAGGAAACGCAGCGTATTCTGGAAGAAAAAGTAGCTCAACGTACCTCCGACCTTGCCGAGGCGAAAGAAAAAACGGAGGAACTTCTGTTGAATATTCTACCAAAGGAAACGGCAGATGAGTTACAATCGAGCGGTAGAGCAACTGCACGCCATTACAACCAGGTTTCGGTTCTATTCACCGATTTTAAAGGATTTACACAGTTTGCAGAAAGCACCAAACCTCAAGACCTGGTAGATGAACTGCATCGATACTTCGTAAAGTTCGATGAGATCATTGGGAAATATCATCTAGAGAAGATAAAAACCATTGGCGATGCTTACATGTGCGCAGGTGGTGTTCCTATTCGCAATAACAGCAACGCTATTGCCATTACCTTGGCCGCGTTGGAGATAAGGGATTTCATGACCCAGATAGCAGCAGAAAAGCGCGCCAAGAATGAATTGGTTCTCGAGATTCGTATTGGCATACATACTGGTCCGCTTACTGCAGGTGTAGTAGGCATGAAAAAGTTTGCTTACGATATATGGGGCGATACGGTAAACACGGCCAGCCGTATGGAATCGTCATCTCAGCCAGGTAAGATCAATGTATCCGGAACCACTCATGAGTTGATCAAGAAGTATTTCAACACTGAATTCAGAGGGAAGAAAGAAGCCAAAGGCAAAGGTCTGGTTGACATGTACTTCGTGAACGACATAAAGCCAGAATACTCTGAAAAAGGAGAAGGAATTGTTCCTAGTAAAGAAATCTGGGAACTGATCAACTAAGAAGAGCAATAGCTTAGGCCAAGTTGCCCAATAAAAAACCCCGCTTGATCTTACATCAAGCGGGGTTTTCCTTTTATCAAGACTCGGATTACTCTACAATGACTCTTCTTGTAAAATTGCCATTGCTTGTATTCATCTGTACCATGTAAACACCTTTCGCGAGCGTAGAAACATCTAACGTGTTGTTTCCAGCAACTACTACTTGCGTGCTTACCAAGTTACCAGCAACATCTATCAAACGAAGTTCAAGAGTACCTTCTATCGAACTAGGAATTGCAACGTTAAGCACCGTTGAAGTTGGATTAGGATAAACAGAAACCGCTGCCAATTCGCCTTCTTCAATTCCAACAGTTCCTATGGTTACTACTACCTCTTCTCTTGCGCTTATGCACTCAACAGATTCTGCCTCTACTTCCCAATCGTAGAAATAGTAGTAGTACTGTGGTGGATTTGCATTTGTGCCAGTAATGGTAGCCAATCCGTTTACATCGTATGGGTAATTGACTTCGGCAGAATTGTTATCTCTCCAAAAGCCATTGTTTGCCTCTACAACACGCGTTCTATAACCAGTTCCTGGAGTCAATGCCCAATCAACAGTAACTCTCGATTCTCCATCCGGAACGTTGTAAGTTCCGGTCTGAACAACATTTCCATTGTCGTCTTCGATGTAAATTGTTCTCTCTCCTGCACCATCTGCGTAAACTTTGAATGATTTAAGCGTCATGTTCTCCAAAACATCGAAAATCAGATAGAAGCCATTCGAAGTATGGTAAACACCACCTGTTGAGTTATCTGTTTTAGCACCGTAACCAACGCTTCCACCGTAAGTATGAACTTCTTCTACCCAAAATGAAGTTGGTGTATTCGTAACAGGTGGAGTTGTAAAGTTGACGCCACTTCCAATAGAAGTACCTCCCGTAGATTGGTCGTACCAGAAGATGTCTGAACCAACACCAGTTGCAGTAAGTTCTGCTGTTCCTGCTCCAGGAATCTGCACATCGGCAGCAGTTGGTGCAGGTGCCGAAAGAACCTCAACCTCAACAGTTGAAGAGGTAAAATCATCGCAAACGCCTGTAATTGTGACAAAATAATTACCCGCTTCTGTAACATCTACGCTTTGTGTACTTCCTAAATCATTGGACCACGCATAAGCAGCAGCAGCAGTTGAAGTAAGTGTTACGCTTCCTCCTTCGCAGAAAGTAAGTTCACCAGAAACAGATACTTCAGGAGTTTCATCGGGAGATACTTGTACTTGAACCGCAGCAGAAACTGAAGAACAAGCAGAACCTGCATTCACATCAGTAACTCTAACCATGTATGTTCCTGCGGTTGTAATGCTTAAACTCTGACCGTTAGATCCATCAGACCACTCGTACACGTATCCTGCGCCAATTGGAGCCTGTAATTCCAGTGACTGACCTTGACACAAAACTGTCGGTCCGTTGGTTGTAATAAATGCTTCTGGAGCAACACATTGGTTCTCAATAACGGTAAGATATTGGTTAGGAGATGGGTTTTCCACCACTTGATGAATACCAGATGAAGGCCAATCGATAACCACAGAATCTATCTCAGTATTCTGCCCTAGACCGAAGTACGAAATAAGCGAATTACATATTCCATAGCTTTCTCCTGATCTTACCTCTCTCACTTGCTGTCCCCATGGGCCATACATTCTTACTACTGCTCCAACGGCACTTCGGTTAGAGATCGTTCCTTCTAGATCAACCGCCAACCAATTGTTGTCGTTTCCATCATTGATCCAAACGGCATCTGGGGTATTGGATGGGTTTGTGTAAATAGTTGCGTAAGATCCATATACATCTAAGAATCCATCATGGTTCAAATCTCCAATGGCCAAACTGTAAAGCCCTGAATTACCCAAAGCACCATCAATACGGGTAAAGGTATTGTCGCCATTGTTCTTATACAGCGCATAGGTTGTCTGATTGTCTGATCCTGTTACGATGATGTCAACATACATATCGTTGTCAAAATCGCGCATTAGACCTTGAATAGGTGTTCCTACACTCATATCCAAACCACTACCATCATAGATGTCTACAAATACACCATTCTGGTTTTCAAGCAGCATGTTGTTCACATCGTGGTTCGTGATGAATGCATCAAAATCGCCATCATTATCAAAATCCTGAAAATCTGTAGACCATGATTGTGCTCCGATTCTCAATTGATTGACATTAGTAAAATCCTCCGTGTAATTACCATTACCATCATTGATGAACATCTGATTGATTCTTCGCAGGTCCGTTGGACTGTTAACATTCTGACGGCAATGTGTAATGTAAAGATCCAGGTCTCCGTCAAGATCGTAATCTGTAAAAGTTGAACCATAATTTCCAGAACCGTCCCAATTTCCGGTAGGAGTCATCGGGATAATATTATCGCCAGAATATGTGAAGTTACCTGATCCGTCATTCTCCCAAATTCCACTTGGCCCAGTGTCTCCACAAGAGAAAAAATCGAGGTCACCATCGGCATCCATATCAGCCAAGTTTACGCACTGGGTGGCCAAACTGTAATCAGGAAGTTCAGTTACCGTGTAAACCGTGCCGTTGGCATTAGCCTTTGCGTAATCTGGTCTACCTCCGAAAAGACCAGAAAAAACATCACTTTGACCATTGTTAGAGGCATCTCCAACTGCCATGCCCCACGCATCGCCATTGTCCATTGCCACGCCTGCATCCATTCCAACCCAAACACCGTCCATTTTCTGGAATTCGATCTTCAGGTTACGTGCATCATCAAGAATAACGATGTCATCAAGACCATCGTTGTTCACATCATTCACAGTTACCGCTACACCACTGTAATGCGTTGGATCACTGAGATTAGAGGTCTGATTGGTAAACGATATCTGCGCACTGGCGGTGCCAACAGCGGTAATCAAACCACCTAGTGCTAGAAATGACTTGGTAAAGTTTTTCATTTATCTATTTGTGAGTGTTAAGTTCAAGTTTGTTGAAAACGGTGGTCAATGTAGCATTTACATCGAACTCTTTAAGTGACAATTGTCGCTATTTTGATAGTTTGTACTGCTGAATACATAATTGTAATCTGCCGTAAACTGAACAGTTACAGTTCAATTAAGAACTTCAAACAGCAAACTCGCTTCAACAATTAAAAAATCAGAACTTTGCCACTGCTCACTGATTGTCGGTGACAAACAAAACTTGGACATAATAAATTGAGAAAAACACTGATCATCTTTGCAGCAGTTATTGCTCTTGCCTCTTGTAAGAAGGAAGTAACGAATGTGGTAGATCAAGACAAGATCTTTACGCATTACGTTCTTGCTTACAATGAAAACACGAATACCACCACGGCAACTGCCACATTTCGATTTGCCAGCTTACTCGGAACCAGACTTATGCTATCTGAACCAAGCGTTATTTTGGTGAACGGCACTGAAATGGATTGGTCTGATGAGGATGGATTTTATACAAAAGAGTTTTCTGGGCTAACATCAAGCGCAGAATTCAAATGGACCGATCTGGATGGAAACGTTTTTACGAATACGGCAGAGATACGTGATATTGATTATCCAGCAACGCTTCCAACCTTATCTCATGACGATTCTGTGAATTACTTCATGTGGGCGGGAACTGCTTTGGACTCTTCTGAATCTGTGCGACTTACAATTGATGGCGTTGGCGCTTCAGACACACGGGTATTCTTAATTGATACTGTGGGAGCAACAACTATAACCATCGACTCTGTACGATTATCGCAGATTGACTCTGGCATGGTAAGCATCATATTGGAAAAACAATACAGCCCTGAACTAATGGAAGCAACTAGCAAAGGAGGTTTGCTGATAGGTTCCTATCGTCCGACTGATCGATCGGCACTTTTGGATTAAAAACAAGAACGGCCGTGCATCATGCACGGCCGTTCTTGTTAATTAGATCTTATTTCAGCTTTGGTTATTGCCCCTTCTGGTCGGATTTCATTGCCGGGCCAATTGGCACCCACAAGGATTTCTCGTCTTTAGCATCGGCCACTAGCACAGAAGCTACGCTTACATTGAGCTTTGTACCCGATTTCTTGACCATTGTTTGTGGCGATTTGCTTGCCTTAAAGGTTTCGTTCTGCGGAGCCTGCTGCGCAAACACGCTGGTTCCAGCAAACGCTACTGCTACTATTAAAACTGACTTTTTCATTTCTTCAAGTTTTTAAGGTTCGGTGATGTCATTTCCAACAGCCGTGCCAAAGTTTGTTTATCATAGTAAAAGATCGATTTTTTGCAGCATTGTACACGGGCAACAAACAGGGAGTGTTGAACTCTAAGTACATTCGCTGCCGTGACACGCAGAACCATCAGAATAGTTATTGCACTGGCTACAGTTTCCATTATCGGACTGTTTGCTACGCAATTGTTTTGGATGGACAAAGCATTCGATCTGCGCGAGCGTGAATTCAACGACCGGGTAAATATTGCTCTACGTTCTGTTGCTAAAGAAATCATGGAACTGAATAAAGACAGTTCGGATGTTCCGCCCGTGCGACAACTCTCTTCCAACTATTTCATTGTAAGCACCAACGATACCTTACACCCGTATCTGCTTGAAAGCCTACTGGATGCCGAATTCAGAAGCAGGAATCTGAAAACCAATTTCGAATACAGTATTTACGACTGCTTCACGGATAGTCTTGTATTTGGAGGCGCTGTTACCCTTTCCGAAGAACCAACAACATCTGCCGAGCCACGCGTCATTCCAAAATGGGAACGCGACAGCCATTACTTCGGAGTTTATTTTCCCGACAAAGACAACTATCTGATAAGTCAGATGACCATATGGGTCTTCAGCTCCAGCATTCTTTTGGTAGTGATCATCTTCTTTGCGTACACATTATGGGTGATATTAAAACAAAAACGACTATCGGAGATCAAGAACGATTTCATCAATAATATGACGCATGAGTTCAAAACACCTATCTCCACTATTTCGGCAAGTGCAGAACTGCTGAGAACAGGTAATCTCGACAACAACGAAGAAAAACGTGCCCGTTACTACCAGATGATAGCGGACGAAAGCAACCGTCTGAAACTGCAAGTGGAAAAGGTGCTACAAATGGCACAGTTCGATACAAACGAGATCGATCTCAACCTCCAATCATGCGACCTTCATGAATTGATAAAACAGGCAGCTGGTAGTGTTCAGATACTTCTTGAAGAACGACAAGGCAAACTAAAATTTGAATTGAATGCCACCGACCACATTTTAAAGGTTGATGAACTGCATTTTACCAACATTATCCGCAACCTGTTGGATAATGCCATAAAGTACTGCGTAGAAAGTCCTGCTATCGTTATCTCAAGCAAAGATGCCAGTAACGGAATCTCGATATCGGTTTCAGACAATGGTATTGGAATCAATGCCGCGCAGAAAAAACAGATCTTCGAGAAATTCTATCGGGTTCCAACAGGAGACGTGCACAACGTAAAAGGCTTTGGGTTGGGGCTGTACTACGTTAGATCGCTGGTAGAAGTACACAAAGGAACCGTTACTGTAAGCAGCGATTCCAATGGAAGTACGTTTACCATTTACCTTCCGAATTCTTAATAATTATGACTGAAACATTCCGCATTCTATTGGTAGAGGACGATGCGAACCTCGGTTTTGTGGTGAACGACCTTTTGGAAATGGAAGGTTACTTGGTGAGATGGGAAAAGGATGGCGATGCGGGAGAAAAAACATTTCGAGATTTCGAACCTCACCTAAGCATTTTGGATATCATGCTTCCGAAAAAAGATGGTTATATGTTGGGTGAAGAGCTAAAATCTTTGAACCCACAATCTCCCATTATATTCCTAACGGCCCGCGCCATGGAAACAGACCGGGTACGCGGATTTCAGGTAGGTGCTGACGATTACATCACGAAGCCATTCAGCAATAAAGAATTTACACTTAGGGTTAAGGCCGTGCTCAACAGATGTTATCCGAATGCTTTAACCGCAGTTAAGAACGTTTACAGCTTAGGTTCTTTCACCTTCGATTATGTAAATCTGTTGCTGAAGCATGACACGGAAGAACGACAACTTACTCAGAAAGAATCGGATGTATTGAAACTCCTTTGCCAGAAACAAGGCGAAACAGTGAAACGAGAACTCATTCTTAGCTCGGTTTGGGGAGCAACAGATTACTTTACAGGCAGAAGTTTAGATGTATTCATATCAAAGCTTAGAAAGTACCTGAAATCAGATGATGCCATTCAGATTGAGAATGTGCATGGAGTTGGGTTTCGTTTAAAGATCAATTAGCTGGTTTGCTAATTAGCCAATTAGCTAATTACCTTGCAAGCATGAATGCATTCAGCGTAGATCTGGAAGATTGGTATCAAGGAATTGAACTTCCGTTCAGTTCATGGAATCAGCATACAGAAAGAATCAGAAAAGGGGTTGATCCATTGATCGAGTTATTGAGCAAGCACAACACGAAAGCAACGTTCTTCACACTTGGATGGATCGGGGAGAAATATCCCGAACTCATTAAACAAATAACTGATGCCGGGCACGAAATGGCCTCGCACGGTTATTCGCACGAGAAGGTTTACGATCTATCTCCGCAAGCATTCCGAGAAGAAATAAGCAAGACAAAGAAGATATTGGAAGATATTTCGGGAACAGAAGTAGCTGCATTTCGAGCGCCTTTTTTCTCTGTCACCAACAAATCGCTTTGGGCGTTAGATATTCTGAAAGAAGAAGGTTACTCCATTGACTGCTCCATTTCTCCTGTAAAAACATGGCGCTACGGCATTTCTACCACGCCTGACGAGATTTTCACTATCAAGGAAAATGGTCTGACGGAATTTCCCGTGTCTACGTTCAAACTATTGACCAAAAACCTCGGGATTGGCGGTGCTTACTTCCGCCTCTTTCCTTACATGCTAACCAGCAACGGACTTAAGCAGCGGACCAAAGATGGTAAAGTGAACATGTTCTACATCCACCCATGGGAGTACGACCCGCACCATCCTGTGGTAGATATGGAGCGCAAAGCAAAGATCACGCATTACACCCGATTGAGTAAAACTATCCCGTTTACAGATAAGCTGCTTGGTCAGTTCAAATTCGATACGGTGAGTAACGTAGTAAAGCAGTATAAAGCAGAAAGAGAAGTCAATGAATACAGCATTGAGATTCTCAAGGATTGAGCCCGAGCAGCAAGCACAGCTGCTATTGGAAATCCGAAACATTCTTACCGAGGTAGGAGCGCACACCGTTGATATTTACAACCAAACTTACTGGGATTGGCAGTATAAACATTTACCAACAGGCAAAAGCTATGTGTATGCCGCATGGGATGCCGACAAGATCATTGGCTATTACCACGTTCCTGTTTACAGTTGCTCAATAAATGGCGAAGAAAAACTGATTGGAAACATTCAGGATGTAGCGGTAAACCCCAACTACCGTGGTGTTGGACTCTTTCGGCAATTGGCTGAATTCGCCAATAAAGATTTGGATGATTCGGAGGTCGATCTGATTTACACTTTTCCAAACGACAAGAGTATTCGGACGTTTCTCAAGTACAACAAATTCAGTGTTGTGTCTGCGGTTCCTACGTACTTACGCCCCGTAAATTCTGGTGGAATTCTGAGCAGCAAAATAAAATTGCTTGGCTTACAGAAAATAGCCGGTTGGTTTGCAGATGCTGCTGTTGATCTGTTCTCAAAAACCATCAAACTGGGTAATGCTAAAATTGAACCCATCACCGAAATTACAGATGAGGTTGAAGCCGTTTTCAGTGCGTATTCGAGTTCATTCGTAAATCATCTTGTTAGAGATAAAGCGTGGTTAGACTGGCGATACTTGAAATCGGCTCGTGGCAAACATCAGCTTTTTGGCGTACGCGAATCAGGAAAGCTGACTGCCGTGCTGGTTCTCAAGGAAGACGAGATGCTGGGAAATCCCGCGTTGCTCATCATGGATTTCGCGTTCTTAAATGGCTGCGAAAACGCATTGCTTTACTTGATCAACCAGGTTCGAAAGAACCCAGAAGTGACCAAAACGAAATTCAACTTACTGTTCGTTTCAGGCATCGCTCCTGCCCTATCGTCTTTCACGAAAATTGGTTTTTACCGAATACCTGAAAAAGCAAATCCAAGAGTTTTGAATCTGCTTGCAAGAACTTCTGGTTCGTTGGAAGAAAAGCCCTTGCTGCAAGAGCAAAATTGGCTTCTGACTTTAGGCGACTGGGATGTTTTTTGATTAGGAGCTAGGTGTAAGTAGTGAGTGTTAAGGCAGCAGTACCCTTCCTATCTCGTCTGTCATGCTGAGGCACGAAGCATCTCTTTTCGTCCTGTATGGTGCTATTGTAAACAAGACTCTTCGTGCCTCTGAGTGAAAGGTGAAGTTGGCATTTGTGCAGAGCATCCGTTTCTTGTCTCACATCTGACATCTCATTTCCACCTACACTTGATTGACCTTAATACAATCGGCCACTTTCTTGGCTGTTTTTCGAACGCTATCCGTCCTGCCATCTAAACCTTCGTAGGCCAATCCAACCGCCATTCTTCGGTACGGTCTGGTATTTGGTTTTCCGAATACTCGGAAATCCGTCTGTGGAATACGCGATGCTTCTTCCAACCCTGTAATATTAGGCTGATCGGTATTCGAATCACTTGCTAACACAACGGCACTGGCGGCTATTCTTTCTAAGGTGATCTCAGCAATTGGTAAGCCTAGAATAGCGCGAGCATGCAATTCAAACTCCGTGAAATTCTGCGAACCTGCAAGTGTTACCATTCCTGTATCGTGCGGACGAGGCGAAAGTTCGGAGAACCAAACCGTATCGCCCGAAATGAAGAACTCCACGCCCCACAATCCAGCACCTGTAAGTGCTGCCGTTACTTTATCAGCCATGTCTTGAGCTGTTTTCAAGGCGGCATCACTCAATGCTGCAGGTTGCCAACTTTCTTGGTAATCTCCTCGCTCTTGTCTGTGCCCAATGGCTGGACAAAAAAGCGTCTTTCCATTTTTTTGAGTAACGGTCAAAAGCGTGATCTCAGATTCAAACGGAATGAATTCCTCTACAATTACTTCCACAAGATCACCTCGCGAACCAGAAACTGCATATTCCCATGCTTTCAGAATCTCATCCTCACTTTTAATGGAAGACTGCCCTTTTCCA
>JAGYJL010000038.1 GCA_018402015.1 Flavobacteriales bacterium
GTGGCGGATACTCGAACTGACCCGCGCAGTTGGCGGTCCAATAGCTCCCGTAGCATACTTCACTGTTAACTGTTAACTGTCCACTGTCCACTCACTGTTTTCTCGATACATCCGCCTCTGGCGGACACTCAAACTGACCCGCGCAGTTGGCGGTTCACTAGTTATAACCCGAATTCGCATATTGCTCTAATTCGCTGATTCCCAGATTGCTCTCCCGATAGCCGTTTAAGTTCGTTACATGCCGCAGCAAATTGGAAAGCCTACCGATCAATTAAACTTTTGCCGAAATTCGTGTCTTAGCATCATGACGCGGATCTTAACTCTTCTATTGGTTCTTTTTGTGGGTCTTGCCCATGCCCAAACCAGCTACTTCCCACCCGAAAACGGGTTGTGGGATACCATAGCACCCGCTGAACTGAACTGGTGCGAACAACCCATAAATGAACTCTATGATTTTCTGGAGACGGAACAGACCAAGTCGTTCATGGTACTGAAAGACGGGAAAATCGTACTGGAAAAGTACTTCGGCACCTATACGCAGGATAGCCTGTGGTTCTGGTTCTCGGCTGGTAAGAGCCTGCGTGCCATGTTGGTGGGCATTGCGCAGGAAGATGGGCTACTGAGTATCAACGATAAGACGTCTGACCATCTTGGTACAGGATGGACCAGCATGCCACAGTCGCAGGAAGACAGCATTACCATTTGGCATCAATTGACCATGAGCACCGGGTTGGATGAATCTGATTTTGAATGTACAGACCCTTCATGCCTCACATATGCTGCACCTGCAGGAACCCGTTGGTATTACCATAATGCACCCTATAGCTTGCTGAAAGATGTGCTGGAAAGCGCTACAGGTCAGACCTTGAATCAGTACACGAACAACAGTATTGAAAACACCATAGGCATGTCAGGATTCTGGCTATCGGTGCTTTACAACACCTTCTACCTCAGTACGGCAAGAGACATGGCCCGATTCGGTATTCTGGTGCAGAGCAATGGTGTTTGGGATGGGCAAACCGTGCTTGGCGATACCGACTACATTAACGATATGCTCAACACTTCTCAAAGCATGAACCCATCGTACGGCTACCTCTGGTGGCTCAACGGCAAGTCGAGTTACATTCCGCCAGGTATAGCCATTTCCTTGCCTGGTGCCCTTGCACCAGATGCACCCGATGACGTGGTTACCGCAGCAGGTAGTCAAGGACAGTACATCAGTTTTTCTCCGAGCAGCGGTCTGATGGTCATACGTCAAGGAGGTTCGAATGATAATGATCTGGCCGCCATTACATTGATCAATGATATTTGGGAAAGAGTTGGTCTGCTAGCGTGCAATGTGGGTGTGGGAGAGTTGAATGCGGGTACTGATAAAGAAGAAGTTGGTCGGTTCAATGTGCTTGGCCAGCCAATTGAAAGCTCCTACAACGGATTGCAGGTCATTAAATACAATGACGGGAGTTTCCGAAAAGAGTACAGAACCGCTTATTGAAGTTGTAAAGTGGCTGCAGGAGATTGAAAAGAAATGCTGATTGCCGCACAGAACGGAGATCTGGCGCTGGTGCGGTATCACATCAGAATGGGCGAGAACCCCAATTACCAACACCCCGAATTCCTTACCACACCTTTGATAGAGGCCGCCACCTTTGGCCATAAGGAGATAGTGGAGTTTCTTTTAGCAAATGGGGCCGACCCCAGCATCAAGGCAGGTTTCAGTGCCGATACGGCATTGAAAATGGCCAAACAGAACGGGCACAGGGAGATTGTGAAGTTGCTGAACGAACACCGTTAAGCCCATGGCTCGGGTTATTACTTGATTTTGACAATAAGCCGCCCTAAGATTCGTTGCTTATCTGCATTTTTGTTTTTCACAATGAAATTGAAACAACACTCCATAGCGTTTGCAACGCTTATCATGATCACTTCTGCTACTTCGTGCAAAAAAGATTGCTTCGATCAAGCACTTTACGATCAGTATCAGGTTATTGATTGTATCGCAGATTGCCCGGGCGTTACGGGTTGCGATGGTAACTTCTATTGTAACGAGTGCGTTGCCAACCAGCACGGCATTCGGGTAGAGTAGGCTCAGTAATGGTTCAACCGTTTACCACCGGTGGTTAATTGGTCGGTGGGCATTAACCCAGTTCGTCCCCACAATTGAAATCCATGATGCTTAGGTTGGCATAGAGTAGGCCTTTCGGGTCGCCAATATCAAATCGTTCTCCTTCTAAGGTAACTCCATTAACTCCTTCTTTTTCAAGAAGTTTCTGCATACCATCTGTCAGTTGTATTTCGTTGTTTACACCTTGGCCCGTGTTCTCCAATAGCGAGAAAATCGTAGGAGTGAAGACGTACCTAGCACAGAAAGCAAGGTTAGAATCGGTAGCGCTTTGATCGGGCTTTTCAATCAACCGTTTGCCATGAAGTATACCATCTTCAAATTCAGCACCCTCAAATATTCCGTAACGATGGATAAGGCATTCTTCTACCTCTTGCACGCCTACTACAGAGCGTTCGTACTTGTTGAAAGCATCAATCAACTGTTGCGTAAAGGAATGACAATTGTCTGTTTGGATAATGCTGTCGCCAAGTAATACTGCAAATGGTTCGTTACCTACCGCATCTTTGGCGCAAAGCACAGCATGCCCAAGGCCTTTCTGCTCGTTCTGATACACAACTGTGATCTTTGCTAGATCCCAGATCCGCTCCAGTTCTTCCAATTCGGCATGTCTACCGTTTTTCAGTAATTGATCGGCCAAGCGCTTGTTAGGACGGAAATAATCAGCAACAGCCTCTTTTCCTTCACTCAGCACGAGAATAACTTCTTTTATTCCCGCCTGTACCGCCTCCTTTACTACATGCTCTATTACCGGACGTCCGTTTACGGGTAGCAATTCCTTTGCCACTGCAGAGGTAATGGGCAGCATACGGGTACCAAAACCAGCTGCTGGTATCACCGCTTTTCTTATTCTCATTCCTCGTAAACGATATTAGGCAGTAGTATGTTCACGCCATTTTCTCTAAGGTCGTTTTTGAGGCGGGCCAATGTTGCTTCATCCTTATACATTCCGATAATGGCGCCACCTGAGCCGCAGAACTTGGCGCTGGCTCCACTTTTACGGGCTAGCTTCACAAGTTCAATTTGTTTCGGGTGCAATACGGTAAGGTCGTTCCGAATATCGAAGTTGATGTCGATGCTCTCGTTCATTGTCTTCAGGTCATCACGTTCTAAGGCATCCCTGAAAGTCAATGTAAGATCTCTCCACTTCTCTATGGCCTCTAGCATTTTCGTATCGCCACTATTGAAACGTTCGCGCAAGTTGCTATGCGTTTTTTCAGAACCTTCTGCAAGGGTGTCGGAGTAGGCGATGTACACGTTTTTCAGCGGACGCTTCAGTTTCTCGTACTTGCCATACGGGTTGGTGTTGAAATGTCCAGCATCAAAATCCATAAATACAGGGTAATTGTATGCTTGGGCCACACGATCTTGCAATCCGGCCGGTATTCCAAGCTCTTCGGTTTCCACCTGCCAGGCCAAATTGGCCAATAGCCACGGTTGCATTTTAACGCCATACCACGTTCCCAATGCGCGTAGGCAAGCAGAAATAATGGCGCTTGACCCAGACAATCCTAACAGTACAGGAATGTTGGTCTGGTAGCTTAGCTGAAAACCCCGGTCATGCAATTTGATGTTGTTCTCTTTGCAATGTCGAGTGAATACAAGTAATGTGGCCTTGAGCAACCGAAGGCCACCATAGTAGCCCATTGTGCTGACTGTTCTGCTAAACTCATCTAGGTTTGCCCATTTGAGATGGTCAACCTTGCCAGGTATCACTTCAATATGATCACTCTCAATAAGCCGCACTTCAGCACGGAAATCGCTGAATACGAAAGCAATGGTCATACCTCCGAAACCATCAGACGGATTGCCGATAAGTGCGGCACGTGGGTAAGCTATTCCGATGACTCCTTGCATGCAGCAAAAATAACGGATATCGGCAGCTTGATTCTTTTCAATTCCCTTTTAAAAGAGGTCGTTACTTTTGGGAAACATCAATTCGTTTAAAATGGGACGTTTCTTCTACTGGTTGGCTAATCTATTGTGGTACAGACTTGGCCCTTGGAAAGTGGTCTCTCAGGTTCCGAAGGGCCTGAAAAAGGCCGTAATTGCTGCAGCGCCACATACCGCCAATCAGGATTTTCCGGTAGGTATTGGAGCTTGGTACACCGAGAACAAACCCGCGAGTTTCATTGCCAAGAAAGAACTCTTTGATGGCCCAATGGGCTTCATTTTCCGTGCAACAGGTGGAATTCCGATCGACAGGGCAACGAGCAAGAACATGGTTGATCAAGCTGCCGATTTCTTCAAAGAGCGAGAGGAGTTGTTCCTTGTCATAGCTCCAGAAGGTACACGTGCGTGGCGCCCGAGATGGAAAACCGGCTTCTACTACATTGCTAAGAAAGCGGGAGTCCCGATTATTCTCGCGTACATGGATTTCGCAAAGCATGAGGTTGGACTTGGCGAAGTTTTCCATCCAACTGACGATGAGGATGCCGATTTTAAATACATCGAGGAATTCTACGCGGGTGTAACTGCAGCCGACCCAAGCAAGTACAATCCTAAAATGCGTGAGGACTAATGTCTTAATGGGAACAATAGCAGTACTGTTTTGTACGTTTAAACAAGGATGTACAGAATAGAAGATTCAACGGTACTAAAAGACATTCGTTTGGCCGAGAAATTGGTCAAACTCATGGATTCCAAGTTCAAAATTCCTTTTATCAATTTCAGATTCGGTATCGATCCACTCATTGGCCTTGTGCCTTGGGTTGGAGACGTGGTCTCGTTTCTTATTTCGGCATTGATCATTAAAAGCTTGGTAAGTGCTGGCCTACCTCGACCACTCATCATAAAAATGATATGGAATATTATTCTCGATCTAGGAATCGGTTCTGTTCCTGTGCTTGGAGATATCTGGGATTTCTTCAACAAGGCCAACCGTAAGAATTTGAAGCTGGCCAAAGAACATTTCGAAACGCACGGTTACAAAGGGAAATAATACGGCTCATCGCCATCCCACCATCTATAGTCCATTACACGGGGCCATTGTGGATCTATCATTTCAGATTCCCAAGCAGCATGTTTTTTCAATAGCTGCTCAACGATGTCCGGCTTCTCATCGTAAAGGTTCTTCTGTTCCTCTTTGTCAGTCCGCACGTTGTACAAGGCGTGATTGCCGCTCAATCCATCCGTTATCAGTTTCCAGTCGCCATATCGTATAGCTCTGTTGTAGCCAGAACGCCAGCATAGCACATCATGCATCGGTTTTTGAAAAGAATCTGTAAGAACAGGTAGGAGCGATGCGCCATCCGTTTTCCGCTTCCCAGTATACTTTACTCCGGCCAGTTCCAGTGCTGTAGAGAAAATATCCATGGATATCACTGGCTCCGAATAGCTGCTTTTTTCTTTCACATGACCATCCCATCTAACCATGAATGGCACATTCAGTCCGCCTTCGAAATTGGTGAATTTGCCTCCTTTGAGCGGAGCATTGTCTGTAGCCTCTGTATACGTAGCACCACCATTGTCACTTAAGAAGAAGACGATCGTATTTTCCATCAGACCGTTCTCTTCCAAATGCTTGATGATACTCCCAACGGCATCATCCAATTGCCAGATCATGGCATTATAGACCCGCTTGTTCCGATCCTCGATAAAGTCGAGTTTGTCGTAATACGCTTTTGTTGCCTGAAATGGTGTGTGTGGAGCTAAAAACGGCACATACATGAAGAATGGTTGGTGCTTATTCCTATCCACAAAGGCATTTGCTTCCTCTGCAATACGGTCTGTGAGGTAGAATTCCTCTTCGATCACATCGTGATTTCTGCGAATGGCGCAATTTCCGCTTCTTCCTTTACCCCAGATAAAAGGGTCCGAAAAATCCTTGTGCCGCTGATTGACCACATCAGCATTGCTGGTGTCGGCCATGTACAAGGAGTAAGCTTCGTAGAATCCGTATTGGTAATCGAAACCGCGATTGCTTGGAATAGCATGTTCTCCTGCACCAAGGTGCCACTTGCCTAAAATCCCTGTTCGGTAACCGCGTTGCTTAAGAATTTCAGAAAGCAAGATCTCGGAAGGAGGCATGCCGTTTTTAACCATGTCTTGAAAAAGCGGGAACTCTACTTGATCGGCAACTAACCAATCTCCTGTTGCTATGAAATTCTTGTAGACGAACATCTCTATACGGTTCTTCGGATAGCGATCGTGTGGTTGATATTCGAAGCCGAAGCGTTGCTGATATCGACCTGTTAACATACCAGCCCTAGATGGTGCGCAGATAGGAGAGGTAATGTAACCCTCTCTAAAGGTCATTCCTTTCAAACCTATAGCATCAATATTCGGTGTTTTTATCGGTGGATTGCCGTACAGCGATATATCTGTCTTTCCAAGGTCGTCTGCTATGATGATGACGATATTGGGTAGAGCTGAATCTGCCTGTTGAATGGAACTCAGGTATTGTTGTTTTTCTTCGATCTTGGCCTTATCGAATGTTACTTCGAATTTTTTCGAGCTCAAAGGCCAAAATCCATAGCCCAGCAGAGCTATTGATAATACGATGACTGAAATGAAAAGTGAACTGCGCTTCATGCGCCAAACATAAACCTATTGTGGTTTACTTGAGTCGATTCAGATCTCTAATTAGGATACTGGAACGATCAAAGTTGATCAGGTTTTCCTTCTTAAGCTGATTTAGGACGATGGTTACTAACTGCCTGGAAGTTCCAGTGATGTTGGCCATATCCTGATGCGTAAAACCGTGCCTTATCAGGGTTTCGTCTGCAAATTTCTTCCCAACCTTGTTTGCTTGCTCATGTAGGAAATCGATGATACGTGTTCGTGCATCATCGAAAACAAGTCGCTCCAACCGCTTCTCCGAACGCTTAATACGATCTCCGAGTTTCTCAATCATCCGTAGCCCAACTTCGGGGTTTCTATTGATCAACTCGCGTAGTATTTTAACAGGAATACGCATGATCTCAACTTCGCCCTTCAGAGAAGATGCGAAATCTGGCCGTTCTTCAAGTCCAGATAGACCTAATTCACCGAACATCTCACCTTGGTAGAGGATATTCTTGATAACCTCTTTGCCTTCTTCGCTTATGGTTCCGGTTTTTACAACTCCTTCGGTCACGAAGTAGACCCAATCAGCAGGTTCTCCTGGGCTGTAAATGAAAGTATTGCGAGGAAAGGTTTTGATTTGAACATAACGACCAAGAAATTCCTGCTGATCTGCAGGAAGATCTTTAAGCACATAAACCTTCTCAAACGCGTCCTTCTCCAACTGTTTTGTCATTTCTATTACATCCAACCAAATTTGACGTTACAAAAATTCATTTGATTCAAATCTTGTCTCATCAATTATAAAACATGTGTCAAATTGTCAATTAATAACATTTTAAGATTTGGCACTCGTAACACAACACCTTTAGCAGGACATTGTTTATCAAGTGATTGACGCCATCGCTTGCTAATTCAGTCGGTAGACGCATGTTTCTTAAACTGCAGTAGCTTTGCAGGCTCGTTTAGCTTTAAATGTTCCGTACAACCCTTGCGTTTTTCTTTCTGTTCTTAGCATCCGTTACTTCAACGTTTGCTCAGGATCTCACGCAAACTGTTCGAGGATTTGTCTACGATCAGGACTCTCATGTTCCGCTTATCGGTGCCACAGTGTTTGTTCTTGAGACCGACCCAATTGTCGGTGCAACAACAGACGTTGATGGCCGATTTGAATTGAAAGGTGTAACAGTTGGAAGACACGATCTTTTCGTTCAATATTTAGGTTACGAACCAAAAACGATCTCTCAGATTGACGTTGGAAGTGGCAAGGAGGTATCGCTGAAGATCGAGCTGATTGAATCTACTGAGCAACTTGAGGAAGTTGTGGTGAGCGCCAAGAAAGACCCAAGTCAGCCAAATAACGAAATGGCTGTAGTGAGTACCAGGTCTTTCTCCTTGGAGCAATCGGAACGGTTTGCTGCAAGCATGAATGATCCAGGTAGAATGGCCTTATCATTCGCTGGGGTAAACCTCACCAACGATATTACGAACGAAATTTCCATTCGTGGTAATGCTCCAAATGGTCTTCTCTGGCGTTTGGAAGGGGTTGAGATTCCTATGCCGAATCATTTCAATATCGAAGGACTTTATGCAGGCAATATTTCCATCCTTTCCAACAATTTGCTAGATAGGTCTGATTTTTCCACAGGAGCATTTGCCGCGGAATACGGTAATGCACTTTCTGGTGTTTATGATCTGCGTTTAAGAACCGGTAACGATGCCAAACGCGAATACGTGGTTCAGGTTGGTTTCTTGGGTTTGGAAGCGGCAGCGGAAGGTCCATTCGTAAAAGGAAAACGCTCATCCTACGTATTCAATTACAGGTACTCAACATTGGGTCTTTTCAAGGCAGTTGGAGCCAACTTGGGAGGAGACCTATTAACCTCTTTTCAAGACCTCAATCTTAAATTGAATTTCCCCACAAAGAAGTTGGGAACCTTCTCAATATTCGCTGTTGGAGGACTAAGTAATGCAGGTTACGAACCTGAGACAGATTCTACCAAATGGTCTGGTGGTTGGGATCAATCGAGGGTCAAAGAAGATTACAGAAATCATTTTCTCGCCACGGGTGTCGCACACAAATACATCATCAACGAAAAGAACTACATCCATACAACTTTAGCTTACACCAGTTCTGGTAATAATCTGAAACACAGCTATCTCACGGATTCATTGGAGTTGATGGATTATTGGTGGTACAACGTAAGCAACAGCGCCATTAGATTGGCCACACAGGTGAATACCAAGTTCAATTCTCGAAACCATCTCAGGTATGGATTGAACTATAATTATCTCTTATTCCATTTGCGGGATAAATGGAGAGACGATTGGGGCGATCATTATGAAGCTTCGGGAAGAGCCAATTTCATTCAAATCTATGCTCAGCATAAGTATCGTATAAACGGAAATCTAACGGTTATCGGTGGCTTTCATGCCAGCTATTTCGATGTGAATGGAAAATTTGCGTTTGAACCGCGCTTGGCTTTTGATTGGAGGTTTGCACCAAAACACAAGCTATCGTTAGGTTTTGGACTGCATAGTAGGCAAGAAAGTCTTGCGTTCTACTTCATTCAAGAAGAGGGAACGCCTGGCTACATTAATCGATATTTGGATTACAGTAGGGCAATGCACGTAGTTCTTGGATATGATTTCAACATAATCCATAACCTAACACTTCATGCCGAGGTTTACTATCAGTACCTATATGGAATTCCGGTCAGAACAAAAGCTAATTCTTGGTCTGTGATCAATAATGATCAAGCCTACGAGAAGAATCAGTTAGTGAACGATGGTATCGGTACCAATTATGGATTGGAAATAACAATCGATAAGGCGTTTTCTAAGAATTGGTACGTGTTGGTAACCGGTTCATTCTATAATTCAATTTATCAAGGCTCGGATAACGTTTGGCGTAACACCAAATTCAACGGAAACTATATAACCAGTGTAACAGGCGGTAAAGATTTTAGAGTTGGAAAGAATGGTAAGAACGTGATCGGAGTAAATCTTAAGTTCTTCTTTGCAGGAGGAAACCGTTACACTCCGATCAATTTAGAGGAATCGATTGCACAAGGAGAGGAAGTGCGAGATAAGGACAGACGATTCGAAGCACGGGTTGATGATTATCTACGGTTAGATGCAAGAATCAGATTCAAGCATAACCTTCGCAAGGTTGCCTGGGAAGTTTCCATTGATATTCAGAACGTAACGAATAAGAAGAACGAGATAAGCCGTAAATACAATCGCGCCTCAGAATCGATTGTTAAGAAATACCAGCAAGGAATTATTCCTGTGCTGAGATTCAGAGTAGAATTCTAAGGTAATTTGGAATTCGAAGGGCAGATTACCTTTGTTGGATGGTTTTGAAACGATTGCTCCTCGCAATACTTATTGTTGGTCAGGTATCTTTTGGCATAGCTGGAGTAGTTCCTAGTTCAATTCCGTTAACTGCTAAGCTTTCTGAATTAGAATCAGAATTAAAGGATTCCGAACGTATCGATTCCCGATCTGCACTTTCTATTGCTTTATCTATTTACGAGCAATCACCCGTAGTTCAACCCGAAATAGTAGTTTGGAGTACAGTAACATACGCCTATTTTCTTCTTGAGAATGACAGTATCTCGAAAGCTGAAAAGTTACTGTCTGGTATTTACTCTAAGCTGCAGAATGCCACACAGTCTGATAAGGCCTTCTACTATTTAGCAGAAGGATTGCTCAGAACATATCAAGGGAAATATGTTGTTGCAGATTCTCTTTATCGCGAGGCTGAAACGTTAGGTAACAATGGAATCTATTTGGTTCTATTGAAGCAAGCAAGGGCAGACAACCTTCGATATCAAGGTAAATTGAATCAAAGCTATGTGCTTTGGTTAGCTGCTCTTGATCTCAGTGAGGAATTAGCTGATTCGGTTGAAATATCTGATTGCTATTTAGGTAAAGGAACGGTTGAACTCCTTCGGAAGGAACTGGATCAAGCTAAGACAAGTGTTCAAGTTTTTCAGCGCTTTAATCAATCGGTTGGAAATCGAAAGAAAGTGGCATATGCTTTATCTGTTTTGAGTTTGATTGACTACGATAAAAAAGACTTTGAAGCATCCATCGAAAAGAATCTTGAAGCTTTTGAGATTCGAAAACAGATTAATGACCTTAAGGGACAAGGAGAAAGCCTCAACAATCTGGCTTTGGGCTATATGGGCAGGAAAAACTGGAACCAAGCCTTGCGATACCTGAATGATGCGGTTCAAATGAAAACGCAAGCAAATGACTTTACACAGATGACAGTGATCTTTAATAACATGGGGCACTGCTATAGTAGACTTGGAGACCAAGATCTGGCATTGAAATATTTTGAGCAAGCTCTGGAAAAAGGAAAAGAGAACGGACAGTTTGGAGACATAGTAAGGTCGTATCAGAATATTGTCAACCTACATTCCAAACAGAAACAGTTCGAAAAAGCGTTCGAAATTCAAAGTAGGCTTATGGTTTTGAAGGACAGCTTGGCAAAAGCCGAACGAGAAGATGCTTTAAATGAGTTGGAAGTGAAGTACGAAACGCAAGACAAGGAAAAGGAGATCTCTTTGCTTCAGAAAGAACAGACCATTATTACAAATAGGTGGTTGACCTTGGCGTTAGGATTGTTCTTGGCAATTGTTATCGGAGTTCTTTTTATAGACAATCAGAAAAGAAAACACCGGCAAGAGAAACAACTTCTTTCTGCAGAAGATGAATTGCAAAAGGCTGAGTTGAAGATCATGACGGATCTTTTGGAGTATAATCAGCAAAAGTTGTCGCTTTACACCGAAAATCTTCTCCGTAAAAATGAAATTGTTGGACAGCTGGAGTCTAAGTTGAAGTCAGTTGTAGAGAACGCCTCTGGCGAATTCGGATCAGAAGAAAAACTGATGGAGGATTTTTCGGGAGTCCGCATTCTTACCGATGATGATTGGGAAGAATTCAAACGCTTGTTCGATGGCGTACATCGTGGATTGCTAGAAAGACTGTTGATAAGCTACGAGAATCTCACACTTGCGGAGCAGCGATTATTCTTGTTGATGAAATTAGACCTGTCTACCAAGGAAATTGCCAATATCCTTGGTGTGTCTCCAGAGTCAATTAAGAAGGGTAGATATAGATTGAAGAAGAAACTTAACGTTTTAGACGAACAATCGCTTCAAGAATTTATTAGCCGCTTTTAGCTTCAAAACATGCTTTGTCCACCTAGTTGTCCACTAGGTTTGGCTTGTGTTGTGAGAAAAATAGTTCATATTTGCTACGTGTTTCACGTAAACCAAAAGCGATATGGACATTCAAGCTAACTACATTCACTTAGAGCAGTTTAATCTCTTCGATGAAATTCCAAGAGCAGTTCTTGAGGAGGTCTCGCATTTCACTACGTTGAGATCAAGACCAAAAAGTTCTTATGTGTATCATCCAGGCGATCCAAGCGAGGTACTCTTCATTCTAAAGGAAGGTAGAATAAAGGTTGGAAACTATTCGGACGATGGTCGAGAAGTGATTAAAGCTATTATCCAACCAGGAGAATTGTTTGGCGAAATGGGATTGGCAGGAGAAGAAACACGCAATGAGTTTGCTATTACAATGAAGGAAGAGTGTTCTTTCTACATGATATATGTAGAGGATCTGCGTAAAGTGATGCAAGCCAATCCTGAATTGAGTCTTCGTCTTATCGACAGGATCGGTTCAAGAATCAGAAAAACAGAAAGTCGTTTGGAATCCATCATTTTCAAGGATTCAAGAACGCGTGTTGTCGAGTTCATTAAGGAAATGGCCGATAATGTTGGACGAGTTTTCGGTGATGAGGTGTTGTTGGAACACTTTCTCACTCATCAAGATATTGCAAACCTCACAGGTACTTCAAGGCAGTTTGTAACAAGCGTTTTGAATGAACTGAAGAGGGATAAGATCATCAAGTTTGATCGGAACACAATTTTAGTGTCGGATACCAAGGGGTTGGCCGCACTAACTTCAACAGGCCTGGCTTAACGAATGTAATAGGGGTTGGATTCGTTTTAGAGATCTTCTCAGCCAGTGCCAAAACCGCGAGCATTCATTTGCTCGCGGTTTTTTATTGCTCAAAACGAAAAAGGTGCGCCTAAGCGCACCTTTCACCAACAAACCGGATTCTAATGAATTGGAGGGGAAACCTAAAACCCATCCTAATTCCTTTCTTGGATAGCGGCTAAAACCTAAAAAAAGCCGTTCAATATATCGGTGACCAAACCGACCTGAAGATTCCAAGTAGAGAATCCAATAACCGTATTTTACATGTCAGACTCTTCGAGCCCGATGATTGCAGCCTCTTTTTCCATATCAGATTTAGAGATCTGATTTTCTTGGATGAGTTTTTCTGCAGATGACTTATCAAGTAGTGAAGCTTCTCCTGATGATACAACTCCGAAAGCGATTAGTACAGCGATCAATAATTCCATAGTTCCTAGTTTTTGATTGGGTTAGACTGATTGGTTATATGCACCTCGGTGCGTATTCGTTTGGTCGTTTATCGATACTTTTATTTTTTATCGACCAACGACACAATACGCCTTGAAAGGACTTGAGCACCTACGCAGCATCCATTTTATGATGGATAAGAACGAAAGACTCGTTCTTCGTAATTACCTCACATGCTTCGAATCGAGGAAAAAAGGGCACAAGCCCAAATCGCTCATTCTTCTCGATCTGCTGGAGAACTATGAGGATGATTCAAAGGCCATCATGTATTTCAAGAAGAAGGTTCCTTCAGAAGATGCCAGAAGAATGGTCATTTCGCGTTTGCGCGAGAAAATGCTTGCAACCCTTAGTTTGGATATAAATGTTTCGCGAGATGAAACCTATGACGAACAGGCCCAAGCATTGGCAGCCGTAACCTTAGGGAAGCTTCAAGGAAGAATACTGGTTGCTCGCGGCCAGCGTAAAACAGGATTTTATGTTCTTGATAGAAGCATTGCGCAGGCAAAGCACTATGAGTTGTATGACGACCTTGTAGATATGTTGTCTGTAGAGAGACAATATATCAAGGCCTGGAAGGGAACAGATAAGGCCTTCTACGACATTGTAAAAGAGATTGAAACTTATTCTCAATGTCGGGATGCTGCCAATCTCGCCAAACAATATTTTGAGGAAATAACCATGCGTTATGGTTTCAAGGGTTTGAGTAGGATTCCAGCTGACAGATCGCAGCTTGATTTCTTAAGAACTAGGATTGACGACCTGCGCCAAGCGTACGAAAAGACAAGTTCTGCCACCGTAGGTTACTATTACTATTTCCTTCTGGTTGAGTTCAATCAGTTACAGAATAACTTGGAAGAAGCCTCAGAGCAACTGTCACAGTTAGTACAGATATTAGAGAATAATCCCGCTATTAAGCGGAAGGTCCGACTGGCAAGCGTACATGCTAACTTGGGGGCAAATGACCTTTGGTTACATCGCTTTGATGAATCCAGAGCACAGTTCGAAACAAGTCTCACGTATCTCAGAGAGAACACCCGTAACCATGCAGTAATCTCAGAACTCTTGTTCTATTCGTTATTCTATGCCGGAAAATTGAACGAAGCCGAAAATCTGCTCGAATCGCTTGTTGATAGTAAACACGTAGATCAGAGTGATTTCCGTAAAGCGGTTCGTAGTTATTTGCTCGCTTGCGTCTCATTTGCCAAAAAGGAATTCCGGAAGGTCAATCTGAGGTTGGCAAACAGTCATAACATTGGAAAGGATAAAGAAGGTTGGAATATTGGTTCTCGGTACTTAAGCATAATGCTGGCTATTGAAAGACAGAATTACGATTATGCCGATTCCTTGATCGTTAATCTCCGCCAATTCATCCGCGAAGGGTTGAAAGGAATTGAAGTGCGAGAACGCGACAAACTAATTCTAGATATTCTTCTTGAACTCCGGAAGAAGAGTTATGATTTTGATGAAGTGCGAGGATTGAAAGAGCAGGTTCTACAGCGACTTTATGAAGACAACGCTCAAACAGGTTGGCTTTTGCAAACTCCCGAACTGATTTCTTTCCACACTTGGTTCAAGGATAAAGTGAACGAAAGAGATTATGTAACTAACTACGATCGAGGTCATATTTACCACATGCCTTCCTAGATTTGGTATTGATCATTCAAGGTCGTTTTTCATAGTTATCAGGTGCTGGGCCATAAACGCTGATTCGTCCCTCGGTTACGTAGCTTTTGTCGATGATTTCATCGGTTCATCGAAAGGTTACAGTCGTTCATCCAATTTTTTTCGATTTAATTAACACTAGTATCGGTATTCCTGAATCCCTTTATTTATAAGGCTTTCAAGAGTATTTAGTTATTGTTGACTGTTCAAAAAGCCCACAAGTCTTGACAACCATTATATAGAGACAACCCACCTTTGGACCAACAAATCGGAACAACCGAAAAAAAAACAAAACGAAAAACCTAACCAGCCGATCGGCCTGACCACCGAAAAGCACAAAACCTAAAACCATGAGTGTTCTAAAAAACTTTAAGAAGCTAAAAGCTGAAGGAAAAAAGATCGTAGTTGTTACATCTTACGACTACTGGAGTGCAAAGATCCTTAACGAGACTGATGTAAACGGTATTTTGATTGGAGACTGTTCGTCAATGGTGATGCATGGGCATGAAGACACATTGAATTCTGATGTGGAAATGATTGCCATGCACACTAGGGCGGTTCGCAAAGGTGCTAAGGATAAGTTTTTGATTGCTGCAATGCCTTTTATGAGCAACAGAAAAGGATTAAAAGAGTCTATGGATAACGTAGAAACGTTGATCAGAGCTGGAGCTAATGCAGTGAAAATTGAAGGAGTTGAAGGAAACGAGCAATTGTATGCTCACCTTTCTGAATCAGGTATTCCATGTATCGGACACATCGGACTTACTCCTTCTCATCACAATATGATCGGTGGTTTTAAAGTACAAGGAAAGACCATTGAGGATGAATTGGAAATTGTTGAACAAGCCAAGAAACTAGAGGAACTTGGATGTATTGCAGTTGTTCTTGAGGCAGTTCCACAGCACGTTGGTGCAGCTGTTAGAGATGCGGTTTCTATCCCGGTAGTAGGAGTAGGAGCAGGAATAGAAGTTGATGGACAAGCTCTTGTTCTACAGGATATGCTTGGTTTCTCAACAGACTTCAAGCCTAAGTTCGTGAGAACATACATGTACGGAGCTGACCTTATTAAAGATGCTGTGAATCAGTTTGCTGCAGATGTTCATGCAGAGGCTTTCCCATCGGCTAAAGAAACTTACGCACCTGCTAAGCAGCAGTTGTTGAAAGTAGCGTAATCATCATCTCACCATTTAAAACCTAAGATCATGGAAACGTCATACTTGAAAGTTGCCAAAAGCCTATCACCAGGATTCTCATATCCAAACTTCGATGCCTTTTTGGATAACCTCAATAATCAGGAAATGGAGTGGTACGCAACGTTCCGCAACCATGTAACCAACAAAATCGAGGACTACGATTTCGAAGAGTTGATGGAGGAAGGAATCAGAACGCTACTTCCTGTGAAAACCCTTGCTGCAATGATCATCATGAAGGAAGGTTTCGGATGGGGAGATGCACAGCTCATCAACGAATGCAAAAACGACCTACGAGTTAGACATGCGCTTGCAATCAATGAGTCGGGAGAAATACCATCTGCGATCATGATGGCCAAGTTCCGATCACTACTCGATGAGTTTAAAATGAACACAGGAATTGACCTTATGACCGAGTTGATCGAGAAAGTTACTGAGACCGATGGTCCGGTAATGAAACTCGGAGGAGGAAGAATAATGCTTTGGGCCATGCGGGTGGCCTAACAGGAAAAAGAGATCCGCAACCAACAAACCTGGAACTGGAACACCAAGGGCGCTCAACGAAAGTTGCAGCGCCCTTGGTGCTTTAATTGGCTTAAGTCTGAACTGCGCTCTTTTAAGTTTGTTGCAGTCATTGCGACTGCCATCCCTAAGGCGATCAAATGTTAGCAATTCAAATTTCAGTTATAACGTGTCGCGAGTTATGAAAAAGCGCATTTTTGTTTCTATCATGATATCAACAAGATCTTTAAGTCTCGTCATTCTGTGCTGCGCATATTTTTCGCTCCATGCTCAGGATGCAAACGATATTCACGCGCTTGGTTCATCAAAAATGGCAAACGGAGATCTTTCAGGCGCAGAAGCCGATTTTACTAAGGCTATTTCATTGAATGACAAGTATGTTGATGCGTATGTTGATAGAGCAGTGGTTCGACAAATGTCGCAGAATGTCGATGGAGCCCTCTCCGACCTCAACAAGGCCATTGAGCTAGATTCAACCCATGCTCTTGCAATCTGTAACCGTGGTGTGATTCTCGAAAAGCAAGGCCAACATGCTTTAGCATTGCGAGACCTTGAAATTGCCATTTTGTTGGACCCCAATGATGCCACGGCTTTGCTCAATCGGGGCTTGGTTCGAAGTCGGATGAAAGACCTGAGCGGAGCGTTGTCAGATTACAACAAAGCCATAGAATTGCGAGCCGATTATGCGCGAGCATACTACCTGAGAGCCTTACTTCGAGGAGGAAATAACGATCTTAAGGATGCTATTGCCGACCTGAACCGTGTCATAGAACTTCAACCCAATAGCGCGCTGGCCTACTGTGATAGAGCGGTGGCATACGAAAGAATGGGAGAATATCAGAAGGCACTTCAGGATTTTGATCAATCTATCGGTCTGGAACCATTGAATCCAAGGACTTTCAGAAACCGCGGCATTGCCAAAGAAAAGATTGGCCATGTAGAAAGTGCAGTGGCAGATTACACAAAGGCAATTGAACTGGACAGAACCTATGCGGCCGCGTATTTCGATCGCGGTGTGGCGCTGATTAGAGGTGGAGAAACCGAGAAAGCCTGCTTGGATATTGCTCGAGCTGCTGAATTGGGTTACGATCAGGCCGTACTGTTGGAAGAGGATATTTGCAACTGATTCTGATCGCTTGCAACTTGACTTTAGGTACGCTAAGTTTGCGGCCTCATAATTCCGCCCGTTATCGGGCCTAATCAACTAAATGAATATGACGTCAGAAAAAGAGCGGTTGGGTTACGCGTTGGGACTTAATATAGCCCGAAACCTTCATGAACAAGGATTTGAAGGTTTTGATTTTACTGCATTTACAGCAGCATTGGATGATCATTATTCCAAAAAGGAACTTAAAATGTCTGTTCCAGAGGTAAATCAAACGCTGCAAGATGCCATGGAAAAGATCCAAGCAGAAAAGCACGCACCAGTGCTGGAGGAAGGAGCTAAGTTTTTGGAGGAAAACGCAAAGCGTGATGAAGTTTCTGTAACCGAAAGCGGTCTTCAGTACAGAGTAATGAAATCTGGAAATGGTAGATCACCAAAACCAACCGATCAGGTCACAACCCATTATCATGGAAAGTTGATAACAGGTAACGTTTTCGATAGCTCGGTTAATAGAGGAACCCCTGCCACGTTTCCGGTAAATGGCGTGATACAAGGATGGCAAGAAGCATTGCCAATGATGAAAGAGGGAGATAAATGGGAGCTATTTATTCCGTACAACTTGGCATATGGCGAAAATGGCGCAGGAGCCGCAATTCCTCCGTTTTCAACCTTGATTTTTGAAGTAGAACTAATAAGCGTAAACTAATATGAAGAAGTTAATTGTAGTGATTGTCGCAGGTGCTATGGTATCATGCAACACAGGCAGCAGAAAAGATGTTGCTTTGGTTTCGTTTGAGGATTCTGCGAGTTACGCAGTAGGTAGAACGATTGGTGCAAACCTGAAAGCTGATTTTGAAGCACAGAATGTAGATAGCACCTTCAATCGTGATCTAGTAGTTGCTGGATTGGCAGATGCGATTGCAAGCGACTCGGCCAAAGTAACCAAAGAAGAGGCTCAAGAATTAGTGAATAGATTCTTCGACCGTTTGAACGAGAAACGTGCAGAAGACAACTTGGCTAAAGGTCAGAAGTTCTTGGAAAAGAATCGTACCGAAGCTGGTGTAGTAGAAACCGAATCTGGCCTCCAGTACATTGTACTGAAAGAGGGAGAAGGAACGTCTCCAACTTTAGCTGATCAAGTTTTGGCGCATTACACAGGAAAATTGTTGAACGGAGAGGTGTTCGACAGTTCGTTTGAACGTAATGAACCGGTAACGTTTTTCGTACGAAGCGTAATTCCGGGTTGGACAGAAGCATTGCAGTTGATGAAGCCAGGCGCTGAGTACAAACTGTTCATTCCGGCTAATCTTGCTTACGGAGAAGGTGGCGGACCAAGAGGAAGTGGAATTGGACCGAACGAAACGTTGATCTTTGATGTAAAGTTGATAGATATCGTTACGGAATAAGCTTCCGTTTCAGTACCATATTTTCAATCAGTAAGGCCCCATTGAGGGCCTTACTTGTATAACGGAGGTGGAAAAGTGAGTGATCGGCCAACCGTTGAGCAACATGATTCTCAAATGCAGTGATCATTCCTGCATGAAAGAAGTAGAAGCTGTTGTCTTTTAGTAAAGAATCGTGTTCAAATTCAACGTTTTCAAAAGGAATACTGAGTTTCATGGCAGCGTTTTCGAGTAGAATGCGGTTCATCCCGTTGGTAATTTGTAGCCTGCTTACAATGTCTTGTTTGACTCTGATTTCGATTTTTTCTCTGTACATACTGGGCATAACAGGCATTAATCGAGCAACGTGATATAGGATCAATTCCGTTGTTGGGTAGTTTGGAGCAGAGTAGAAGGGAGCTGAGATGTGCTCTCCGTTAATAACAACTTCTGTAACGAACCTTAGTGTGTCGTGGTCATATTCATTCAACTCATCTTCACCAACGTGTTTCAGAATAACCCGCATCAAATTACTCAGTACGCAGATATCGAATTCGATATACATCTGTTTGCCGAAGAATGTTGAATAACACTTAAGTCCTTGGTACTTCTTTAATGGGTTGAAGGCACGTTTATATGACAGATTAGCGTGTTGCTTCAACTTGTGGCGCAAGCCATCAACTCGTGCCGCATCAGCGTTTTCTATGAGGTAAACAAGAGCAGTATCGTCAACATCGTCAGGTATTTGAAAGTGTTTGAAACGATGCATGAAATACCCATTTGGGAAATGTCTGCTAGGCTTGGTCTGCCAAAAGTTATAAGTATCGAGTCCGTCCTTGTTTCTGAACAAATGAAACGTGCTGACCGATGCTTCTGATATTTCTGTAGCAAGCAATTGTTCAGCTGGCGTGAGTTGCGCGTAACACGTTTGAATAATGTGTACGATGGAAGCCGTGAAGAACAAGTTATCATCCTCTCTTCGATAGGGTAGACAAGGGTGAGATCGCTGAGATGGGAAAAGTCCTTTAGGATAAACAGAATCACCTGCTGATTGAAGTAGTCGGATATAATTCAACACATCCTTAACGGAACTCAATAAGTTTGTTTTTTCCGACATATCCATCGGATGCAAGGTAATAGCTATGCGTGTATGGCTAAAACCTTTTCAAGAACTACTTGATGTAGCGGAAATCATGTCCACTTTTCAACTGAACAAGCATCTCGTATATCAACTTGATCACGTTGTCTACATCGTCTTTATGTACAGTTTCTACCGTAGTGTGCATGTATTTCAATGGCAACGAAATAAGCGCAGATGCCACTCCTTCTCCAGAATATGCAAATGCATCTGTATCTGTTCCAGTTGCGCGCGTAGCAGCAGCTCGTTGGAATGGAATCTTTTTGTTGCTTGCCACGTCAACGATCATATCAAGAAGGTTGTTCTGTACAGCAGGACCGTAAGTCAGAACAGGGCCTTTACCAGAAGTAAGGTCTCCTTGTGTTTTCTTCTCATACATAGGCGTTTGCGTATCGTGGCAAACGTCAGTAATGATAGCAACATCGGGTTTAATTCTGCGAGAAATCATTTCTGCTCCACGCAGTCCAATCTCTTCTTGAACAGCATTTACGATGTACAACCCGAACGGTAACTTTTTCTTCTTTTCCTTGAGGATTCTGGCAACCTCTGCGATGATGAAACCACCGATTCTATTATCTAGAGCTCTTCCAACAATATAACGGTCGTTAAGCATGGTCATTTCGTCTTCAAACGTAATTACCGAGCCAACATGGATTCCTTTTTCCTCCACTTCCTCTTTTGTATTGCAACCCGTGTCAATAAATATGTTCTTCAAGCTCGGGGTTTCTTCGCTTTGCGGATTGCGGACATGGATTGCTGGCCAACCAAAAACACCTTTAACAATACCTTTCTTGGTGTGGATGTTAACACGCATTGATGGCGCTATTTGATGATCGGAACCACCATTACGTTTCACATAAATAAGCCCCTCGTTTGTGATGTAGTTCACGAACCAAGAAATCTCATCAGCGTGCGCCTCAATTACAACTTTGAATTCAGCTTCTGGATTGACAATGGCTACGGCCGAACCGTAAACATCAGTGTAGTATGTGTCAATGTAAGGTTTGACGTAATCTAGCCATAGTTGCTGCCCTGAAGATTCAAAACCGGTAGGCGAGGCGTTATTCAAATAGGTTCTAAGAAAATCAAGGCTTTGTTTACGCATATCTATGAGTTTGTTCTGCTGAATTCACGCAAATATAACGTTCGAGTTGAATTGATTCCATCTTGTTGACGCAATGTTGAAATCATGCTAACAATAAATTATTAAATGGGTCGATTTTCAAACTGCACAGTTTGTAAAATCAGTTCTTTGGATAGGGAACGTATCTTGATCAATGAGAATTCATCAGAAACGGAGTATAGCCCGAATACCGTTTTGAAAGCTTAGGGTAAAAAAAAAAACTCCATCCCTGTAAAGCGATGGAGTTTTAAGTGTGACCCGACTGGGGCTCGAACCCAGGACCCTAACATTAAAAGTGTTATGCTCTACCAGCTGAGCTATCGAGTCGTGCTTTTTTGAAAGCGGGGGCAAATATATACCCTTGGGATTGTAAATACAACCTGATTTTCAGTTTTTATAAAACAGGTTTTATATCTCTGATAATAAACCAGTTAGCTACTTTTCAACCTTAATTGAGTGTCCCATTTTATCTCGTTTGGTCTGAAGATAAAAGCGATTATGGTCATTAGCGTCTATTTCAATGGCCACATTATCGACTATTTCAAGACCATATCCGATAAGGCCTGTTCGCTTTTTCGGGTTGTTGCTCATCAATCGCATTTTACTCACTCCTAGGTCGCGGAGTATCTGCGCACCGATACCATAGTCACGTTGATCCATTTCAAATCCAAGGGCAAGATTGGCTTCTACGGTATCCATGCCTTTCTCTTGAAGTTCGTACGCTTTGAGCTTGTTCAGCAGTCCTATTCCGCGTCCTTCCTGGTTCATGTAAACGATTACGCCTTTACCTTCTTTTTCTACCATGTCCATAGCAGCATGAAGTTGTGGGCCACAATCGCAACGGCAAGAACCGAAGATATCTCCTGTAACACAAGAAGAGTGAACGCGAACAAGAATCTCCTCGTCATCAGCCCAAGTACCTTTTACCAAAGCAAGGTGAGTTTGATCGTTCGTTGTCTGCTTGTAGGCAACTAACTTGAAGTTACCCCATTCGGTAGGCATGTCCACTCGAATTTGGCGCTCAATCAACGATTCGTTCTTAACGCGGTACTCGATCAGGTCTTTGATTGAAACCAATTTGAGTTCGAACTTCTTGGCAATTTCCAAAAGGTGGGGAAGACGCGCCATGGTTCCGTCTTCGTTCATGATCTCTACGATCACGCCTGCAGCTTCAAACCCAGCCAAACGTGCAAGGTCAATAGCAGCTTCGGTATGACCGGCTCTTCTAAGAACACCGCCTTTCTTCGCTTTCAGCGGAAAAATGTGTCCTGGTTTGCCCAATTCTTCAGGTCTCGTTTCGGGATTGATGAGCGCCTGAATTGTTTTTGATCGGTCGCTAGCGGAAATACCTGTTGTACATCCATGCCCGATAAGATCAACAGAAACAGTAAATGGTGTTTCGTAAGCAGCATTGTTGTTCTGAACCATCAGGTCAAGACCAAGATCAACGCAGCGGTCTTCTACCAATGGGGCGCAGATAAGGCCACGTCCATGAGTAGCCATAAAGTTGATCATTTCGGGAGTTACCGAACGGGCAGCAGCTACAAAATCACCTTCATTCTCGCGGTCGGCATCATCAACAACAATGACGATTTTACCGTCTTTAATATCCTGAATAGCAGATTCAATGCTATCCAGTTTTATCTCTTCTTCAGCCATGTTCTAAAATTGAGCGCAAAGGTACTCAATCCAAACACGTTTGTTGCTTAACTGTTCAAGTAGAGTTTTCCGTGATTGATGATTGCAACTGGAAGACCTTGCATCTCTTTGCCTATTAAGGGTGAATTGAACGACAGGCTCTTGACATCTTCCTTTTTGTATTCCCAAGAAAGAGAAGGGGCGAAAACGGTAAGTTCTGCTGTTGCACCTTCTTCAATTGTTGGAATTTCCAAATTCAACACGCTTCGTGGGCCAGTGGTCAATTTATCGATGATCTGTTCCAAACTCAGTTTACCAGAGAGTGCTTCCAATGCCGAAGAAAAAGCTGTTTCCAAAGCAATTATTCCCGGTTCAACGATACTGAATTCCGAGAATTTCGCTTCAATTTCATGCGGTTCGTGATCGGATATGATCGCATCCAGGGTGCCATCTACCAATCCAGATTTCAGTGCTTCAATGTGCTCATCATCTCTGAAAGGAGGAATCACTTTGTAATTGGGTTCGAAGTCTGCTATCAACGCATCTTTAAGTAGCAAATGATGCGCTGGGACGCTGGCAGTTACTTTGAGGCCTTTGGCTTTTGCTTGACGAATAAGTTCCACAGAACCTTTGGTGGTAATGTGCGAAAAGTGAACAGAAACATCTGAATACTCTGCCAGGTAGATATCTCGGGCAACGATGATCTCTTCTGCCAATGCAGGAATTCCTTTCACCCCAATGCTTGTATTGGCAATACCTTCGTGCATTTGTCCTCCAGCAGCCATCATAGTGTCTTGGCAGAAACTGTAGATTGGTAAATTCAGATTTCGGCTATACAAAAAGGCCAGATTCACCAGCTTGCTATTGTCAATATTGTGTTTTCCGTTACTTACCCCAACAGCACCTGAATCTTGCATATCGAACATCTCTGCAAGTTCCACGCCTTTCAGTCCTTTGGTAATGGCTCCTAATGGTAAGACGTCAACCACATTGCCATTGGCCTTGTTGAGTAAGTAACGCACGGCAGACTTATCGTCTATGGCAGGAAAGGCTTCTGGTGCAATGGCCACTTTGGTGAATCCACCTTGAGCTGCTGCTTTCAATCCTGATTCAAGATCTTCTTTATGCTCGCGTCCAGGATCGCCAAAAGTTGCGTACAGATCAACCCAACCGTTGGAGACATGTAGGTCATCTCCTTCAATCACCTCATCAACACCCATGGCATCGAGGTCTTTACCAATGCTCACTATCTGCCCATCGCTGATAAGGATATCGGCAATTGTTCCGTTGTGTGAAGATTTTGGGTCGATGATCTTAGTTGCGCGTAAAAGAATTTGCATGGTCAAAGAATTCGTATCAATAGGGTTTCTATGAGTAAACAAGCAAGGGCTAGAATTAGAAACAGCCTCCAAAGCTGTTTGCCATTATGAAGTTCTTGAATTTGATTGGCCAACGATGCAGTACTTCCTTGAAGCAGTTGAGCGTTGGATATTCCAACAGCGTTGGCTGCGATAATCAACTCTTCGCTGGAAAGGAATTCAAGGTTGCTTTCTGACCTATCATAATTGAAACTTACCACTTGAATCGTATCCCCAGATTCGGTGCTAAGCACGTAATGTCCATCATTCTCAACCTGATCATGTACATAGATTCCATTTCCTTGCGCTCTTGATACTCGTTCAGGAACGAAAGACCGATCTTCATCTGTTTTTTGCATTTCAAGAATCTCTGTATCGCTTAGCTTCGATTTAACTGAAATGAAGTTGTTGACACCTATCGTCTCCGCACTTGTGCCGCTATTTGTGCTGTTCAATGCAATGTTGTAGAGGGTTGGTACAAATAACGCGTGTCGATGAAAATTGGTCCAACTATCACGAAGTGGCGCGCTGAGTACATAGCATTTTCCTTCTCCAGCAGAATAGGAGGTAAGCAGCGGCTCACCGTTGCTCAAGGTCAATAGTCGTTCTGCGTTTGAGGAAGATTTTAAAACTGTTGGATAGTGTTTGTTCACCGCTGGAAGATCGATTCGATCTTCCCATTGAGTGAATACATTTTTGAAAAGGGCGCTTTGCAGATTAACTCCTTCCACCTTGGTTTTACCGCTATCTGATGCTGCAAATTGTTCTGCTCCACATGCCAGCAACAATTCGTTTGTCGAATTTAGATCGGGCGATTCTGACGGAATCAAAAGCAGTGTTCCGCCCTCGTTCACAAACTTCATTACCTCTTGGATCATACCTGAAGAGAAGTTTTGAACTTCATTCAGCACCAATAAGTTGGTAGACCTTAATATCGAATAGTCTAATCCTTTACTTGGAACTTGTGTAAGTGCGAAGTTCGATTCAGAACCGAACAACTTTGCAACGTACTTCGGAGACGATTCTTCTTCAACACACAGAATGGAAATGGAATTGGCCAAATTGTATGACAGGTAGTAGCTATCATCGTACGTTATCGGGTAATCCTGAATGGAAATTTCGACTAGCTGCTGGCCTTTTTCAGGGTTAGTGAATGCCAGCCTAACATCCTCGTAGCTCTGCGCGCTCAACTTTGTAGTTGCTACAGAGCGCTGAATTCCGTTCAAGCTAAGTTTTACCGAAAGGTTTTCTATGGTGTTCGATCCTGTGTTTCTCACTCTCGCAATCAGTTCATCGGGCTGTTGCGGAAGCCTCGATGGCGATTCGAACCAACAACTATCGATATAAATATTTGATTCTATTTCTGATTCAACTGGAACTACATAAAGACTTAATAGAGAGTCAGATATACTTTTAGAAGGTAGCGAAGTGTTCCGTTGTAGGTCGGAAATGTAATACAGGCCTACGCCATTTATTTGACCGAACATCCCTGATGTTCTAGAAACAATATCGTCAATGGACCTGACCACTGGCGATGATTGCACAGAAGCCACTTCATTCTTGAATTCTTCGAACGAAAGGTCCCGAAAATGCTCAGGAGCAAAATCATTGGTGAGAAGCCGGAGTTGCGAACCACTAGCGTATGCCGAGCCTACCTCGATGGCCTTTTCTTTAGCTTCTTCTAAAAGGTTACCGCTTTCCCCGTTCGCATTCATGCTAAAGGAGTTGTCTATGTATACAACCACTGCATCAGTTGCACTTTCGACTTGTGTTCCGGTTGGTATTACTGGCCTGGCGAATGCCAATACCAAGAACGTAATAGCCAAAATCCGTGAAAGAAGTATAAGCAGGTTTTTGAGTTGATTCCGACTCTTGGTCTCGATCTCCACATCTTTCAGAAAGCGGATATCGGAGAAGTAGATCTTCTTGAATCTTCGGAAATTGAATAAATGGATAATTATCGGAACCGAAATTGCAGCGAGCGCAAACAGGAATTCGGGATTGGCGAAACTCATTAAAGCGCGAAGGTAACATTTCGTGAAAGGAAAAAAGAGAAACAAAAAACGTATTGCTTCGATTTCATCACCTTTTTCTTTCTTCCTTTTTCGTTTTTCCTAAACGGGGTATTCCATTCGAACATGGTAGATGTTCAGCAGCTTTTTCTTGAAGATAGACCGTACTTCATTGATATCTCGAAGGGTGATGTTCGAGTTTTCAAACTGTGCTTCATTGAACTGGCGGTCGATGATGGAGTCAACCAATTTACCCACAGATTCGGTGGTGTATTCGGGCAGACTTCGCGAAGCGGCTTCCACGCTATCAGCCATCATTAAAACGGCCATTTCCTTGGTAAACGGTTTTGGGCCTGGATAGCTGAAATGCTCTTTATCCAATTCGCCTTCAGGGAAATTGGTGAGGTAGGATTTGTAGAAATACTGAACGGTTGACGTACCGTGATGAGTTCGAATGAAGTCGATAAGTTGTTCGGGCAACGCGTTCTTCTTAGCCAATTCAATTCCCTTTATCACATGGTTGATGATGATCTTGGCACTTTCTTCAAATGAAAGATCATCGTGCGGATTTACGCCCGTTACCTGATTCTCGATGAAGTGCATTGGAGCGTAGAGCTTACCAATATCGTGGTACAAAGCGCCCGTACGAACCAAAAGTGCATTCCCGCCTATCTCGTAAATGGCAGTTTCCGCTAGGCTTGCTACCTGTAATGAATGTTGGAAGGTTCCCGGTGCTTCGGAAGCCATTTGGCGTAGTAGCTTGTGATTGGTGTTGTTCAGTTCGAGCAGTGTTACTTCAGAGATGAACCCGAACACTTTTTCGAAAAGGAAGATGAGCGGATAGGCGAGAAGCGTCAATCCTACACTGCCAGCAAACCACACGAACATGCTTAGATCAATGTTGCGAAAGTTCCCTTCCTGCATGATGGCGATGCTGAAGTAACTAGCACTATACGTCACGAAAACGATCAACATAGAAACGAACAGCTGAGAACGATTCTGAAGGTTGAGTAATGAGAAGATGGCGATGATGCCAGCAATCAGTTGCAGGAACATGAACTCGAAGCCATTGGGTGCTTCAAAACCAACGATTATCAGACCTACGATATGTGCGAACAGTGCTATACGACTATCAAAAAAGCTGCGAACAATGACCGGAAGTAGACAGAACGGAACCAGATAGAGGTTGATGTTCGGAATGCGCTGCACCACACTGGAGGTAACGATCATACCAAGTATCAGTATCAATAGGAAAGTGACCTGCCAATTGTTCTGCGCCAGATCGGTTCTGTATTTTACCAGGAACATATAGAACATCAGCAGCACAATAGCCACCATGATGAACTGTCCGAGTAGGATCAATGAGAAACTACCAGTGGAGCCCAGTCGCGATTGATATTCTTTGCGCAATGATTCCAGCACTAGGAACTTTTCTGCATCCACCATATCACCACGCCCAATAACCATCAATCCTTGAGGTATCATGCCTCGGGTAGAGGAAACGGAACTCAACTCCGAACTCAGATCACGTTCGGTGGTTTCTGCATCGAACACCACGTTCTGAATCAGATTCTCGGAAAGTAGATCCGCTACTAGGTCCTCATCAATTCCGCTGAAGTTCTTGAGTTCCCTTTTGATCCTATCATAAGCCGTTTGAACCGTATAAAACTGATTTAGATTGGCCTGCGTGGCAAGGTTCCCTTTCAGCAAATAGATCAGCTGACCATCTTGTAGGTTTTCCAGTTCTTCTGTTTTGCGTAGAATTCCTCGGGTATAAAGCGAGTTCAGGATCGATTGCCCGGCAAAAAGGTTTTTGTCAAGCTTTTTCAGCGAGCGTGCGTTGCTCGAATCAGGTTTGAATGATGCAAGAAATTTAGAACGGAAACCGTTGTATGCCTTTTCCTTGGCCGATTCATCCAGTTTAAGATAGACCTTTGCATTATCGCTGATCTCTTTGATCTCGGCATCCAATTCGGCTTTAGGTTTTTCAATGGCGAAATTGAACGGAGCAACAAGGTCTTCGTGGCTCCAAGGTCTTCCTTTCTGGTATTCGTATTTGAACTTGCCCTCCTTAGGTAATAACATCACAATGATGATGCCCGTGACGATGAACAGCACCACGCGTTGCAGCTTTTCGTGATTGTTGCGTATGTCGGAGAAGAAATTCTGCATGAATTGAAGCCACTAAGCTAAGCGAATTCTACGGTATGGAAGCGGTAAGGCATAGTTCATTTCGAGTGCATGAGAAATCACTACTTTCGCACGAAATCACAAGTATATCAAAGATGAAAGAAGTATATATAGTCGCAGCTGTGCGTACTCCAATGGGAAGTTTCAACGGTAAATTGGCCTCTGTTCCAGCTCCTAAGCTTGGTGCAACAGCCATAAAAGGTGCCATTGAAGCAGCAGGTATTGATGCAAAGGAAGTTCAGGAAGTTTTCATGGGAAACGTTCTTTCTGCTGGATTAGGACAAGCTCCGGCTCGTCAGGCAGGAATGTTTGCTGGCATTCCAGATTCGGTTCCTGCAACCACGGTCAATAAGGTTTGTGCTTCCGGAATGAAGGCGATCATGCTAGGTGCTCAAAGCATCATGCTTGGCGATAACGATGTAGTTGTAGCAGGTGGAATGGAGAACATGAGCTTGGTGCCGCATTATCTACCGGGATCCAGAACAGGAACGAAATACGGCAATATCACCATGCTGGATGGTTTGGCATACGATGGGCTTCGCGATGTATACAACGATTACGCCATGGGAATGGCTGCTGAACTTTGTGCCAAGGATTGCAACATATCACGAGAAGACCAGGATGCTTACGCCATTCAAAGCTACAAGCGATCAGCAGCAGCTTGGGAAGCGGGCGCATTCAAGAATGAAATTGTTGGCGTAGACGTTCCACAAAGAAGGGGAGATGCGCTTGTTGTTGATACCGATGAGGAGTACACGAACGTTTTCATGGATAAGATCCCAGGATTGCGTCCAGCATTCACAAAAGAAGGAACGGTTACAGCCGCAAATGCTTCTACCATGAACGATGGCGCAGCAGCAGTTGTGCTAATGAGCAAAGAAAAAGCAGAAGCGTTGGGTGTGAAGCCACTGGCCAAGATCACCTCATTTGCAGATGCTGCTCAGGCTCCCGAATGGTTCACCACTGCTCCGTCAAAAGCACTTCCAAAAGCATTGGACAAAGCAGGATGGTCTACAGCAGATGTAGATCTTTACGAGATCAACGAAGCTTTCTCTGTTGTGGCATTGGCCAACAATCAGATCATGAAGTTGGATGCAGGCAAAGTGAATGTAAACGGAGGAGCTGTTTCTCTTGGTCATCCACTTGGATGTTCAGGAGCACGAATCATCGTTACCTTGGTTCATGCATTGAAGAATAAAGGATTGAAGAAAGGCGCTGCTGGCATCTGCAATGGTGGTGGTGGCGCTAGTGCATTGACTTTAGAAGTTATCTAAAACGTAATGGATCTGCGATTGACAATTAACGATTATCGATTGGCGAATGGCCCGGTGGCCAGCGCAATCGTAAATCGTTGTTCGCAACTCGTTATTCGTCACTCATTTAATTTTTTTCCAAGTGCCAACATACGGCATCTGTAATCTAAGCGTCATCCCGTGTAGGGAAGAGCCTTCTGACAAAAGTCAGATGGTTACGCAGCTACTTTTCGGAGAGAGTTTTGAGGTTATAGGTAAGCGTAACCAATGGCGCAAGGTCCGCAATGGTCTGGATGACTACGAAAGCTGGATCGATGAGAAACAGTTCGTAGAGATAGACCAGAACGCCTTTGAAGCAC
>JAGYJL010000039.1 GCA_018402015.1 Flavobacteriales bacterium
CAATACACATTCAAAGCCTTCTCCTTCATAGTTTTGAATAAAAGTGTTAAGCTGATTTATTGAACTCTCACTAAAATCTGTTGGAATTAAAATTCTGCTCATTTTTATTTTGTTTAAATTGTTAATGTTCAGCCTGCAACTTGCCGCTAACCGATAATACCTGCTCGTAGCACCCCAAGCGCTATCTGAAAGAAACCGGCCAAAACAACCGCCATCAAGAATACCTCATAAGAGCCGAGGTCTTGAATTGCTGTAAGTACAATTACAGCTACACCTGCTGCAGGCCCGCTTACTCCTAATTGCGAACCACTGAGCAAACCCACTATTATTCCGCCCACTATTCCGGCTATTACACCCGAAAACAGCGGTGCACCAGACGCTAAGGCTATTCCCAAGCACAGAGGAACCGCCACAAAAAAGACCACAATTCCTGCGGGAATATCGGATCCAAGATGATTAAAATATTTTTTTATTGTCCATAGATTAGAAAAGACCGACATGTATGTCGAATCTGTTGGATTTGATCATTTGCGCACAAGCAAAAGACCCAAACATGACATTTGGGATCAACTATGAACTAAGCTTTAGGAGGAGGCGAGAGAACTTCGCGAAAAACGTGATGGTAACCATCATTATGTTTAACCCTTTTCAATCCGTTGGTTTCTACCGATGTAAAAGCCAGCATTTCGTGCGAAAACCAATGATCCTGACTTGAATTCTCTTCTTCACTCTTCTCAGAATCTTCGCTCTCTTCATCGGCAATTAAAAGCGTAATGAGATTGAACCAAGTACTATCTGCAGATTGATAGCCAGCCAATGTGACCTGCATAGACGACAGGAATAAAGTGGAAATAAAAATCCAACAGATGAAAGAAGTAAGACCTCTCGATTTCAGCATAAGACAAATCTACATTAACGATTCTTATAATCTAGATAAGCTTCGTTAATGTTTTGTCATTGATCACATCGGCCCCATATGCGTCTGAATAGCTCTTCTACCATCACATTTTCGTGCTTTATGCGTACTTGCACAAGAAGAAATAAGAGACAGGACCAAGACGAATGCAAACACTGCCAACGCTATTTCCTTCGTTCGTTTCATGTTCATTGAACGTTGGTTTTAGGACAATTATTTCATAGCTCGATAATCTCTCACCTTCCATTCCAAAGCCGAAAACAGGCTCGAAAAACTGAAATGAGATGAACAATCTGCTGTTCAAAAAGCCGTTTCGGAAGACCAGCATGTGGTTGAATCAAACTTATCTTTGAACTTATGCAGAAGTGGAAACAAATAGCTCTTGACATCTATCCATACGTACGGAACAAGTACATAGCTACCACATTGCTGTTCTTGACATGGATGACATTCTTTGACGAGAACAATTTCATATCTCAGGTTAAAAACCAACTCAAATTGGCTGAGTTGGAAACAGACAAAGAACATTACGTAAAGGAGATCGCTGAAAGCACAAAGGATCTTCGACTTCTTCAACACGACAAAGATCTGTTGGAAAAATTTGCTCGTGAGCGCTATCTGATGAAGAAAGAAAACGAGGAGATATTCGTTTTTGCCGTAGAAGAAGAGTAAGTACTTTCCCGCATGGAATTATTGAAAGAACTCTGTGCAATTCGCGCAGTAAGTGGCGATGAGCGCGCCATGACCGATTTTATACTGAATTATATTGGAGAGACCGAAAAGAACTGGAAGGTTAAACCTACCATTCATCATGACGGTGAATTCCACGAGAATATCATTCTTGTGTTCGGGAAGAAACCACGTACTGCCATTTTCGCTCATTTAGATAGCATTGGATTCACCGTAAGATATGGCAAGCAGTTGGTTAAAGTTGGCGGACCCGTTTTAGAAAACAAGATCAAACTGGTCGGATCAGATTCTCAAGGAGAAATAGAATGTAAACTGAAGGTTAGCAAGAAGAATCAGGCCTATGGCTATCGTTTTGAGCGGGAAATTGAACGAGGCACCAACCTTACATTCAAACCAGACTTTAGAGAAACGGATGAGACAGTGCAATGCTGCTACATGGACAATCGTCTTGGTGTTTGGAATGCTTTGAAGGTTGCAGAAACGCTCGAGGAAGGAATTATCGTATTCAGCACACGCGAAGAACATGGAGGTGGTGCCGTATCTTACTTGGGTAAATTCGTTCAAGAGAAATACGGTGTGCGTCAAGCATTGATCTCAGACATTACATGGGTAACAGAAGGCGTTCAGTCTGGAAAAGGCGTTGCTATTTCCATGAGAGATAGAGGTTTACCCCGCAGAACATACCTGAACCGTGTGATTGCCATAGCCAAAGAAAGTGGCATACCTTTTCAATTGGAGGTGGAAGGAGCTGGTGGAAGCGATGGTTTGGAACTCCAATCGTCACCGTATCCATGGGAGTGGGTTTTTGTTGGTGCTCCAGAAGATAATGTTCATTCTCCAGACGAAATTGTACACAAAGCCGATATCGAATCAATGACCTCATTATACAAGGTATTGATGGAGAAACTCTAAGGTTTCAGGTACTTATTTGCTGCATCAACTATTACTTGCGGTGCACGCTGCGGTTTCATGGTTCTACTATCAACAAAAACCAACTCCGTCATTGCGGTATTCAGCGTTTCTCCTTTTGCATTCTGCGTTTCATACTCAAATCTTATCCGAGATCGCGGCACATCCTTCACGCGAGTAATTATCGTCAGTTCTTCATCGTAGAAAGCAGGTTTCCTGTAATCGATCTCATACCTGATAACGGGCATCATGATTCCTTCTTCCTCCAACTCGGCATAACTGATGCCTAGAACACGCATGGCCTCCACCCTACCTACTTCAAAATAGGTGGCATAATTACCATAATACACATATCCCATTCTATCTACTTCGGAATAGCGGGTTCTTAATTTGGTCCTATGTTCAAACATGCGGCTTAAGGTATTATTAATTGTTGTTTGCGGTAAGGTAGAACGCTTGCTGTTCTGTAAACTTGTGCCATGAGGTATATCTGGTGTCTTTTTTTGTTGACAGCTTGCAACTTCCACGATCATTCGGTTGAATACCGTGCTATTTCACTGTCGGATTCGATCAGCGATCAACCTGCCGTAGAATCCATTATCGAGCCATATCGGGATAGTTTGGAATTGACCATGAACACTGTTCTGGTAGAAAATGAGGCAGAACTGACCCGTGGCAAACCCGAGTCGCCCCTTGGCAACCTGATTGCTGACCTTCTTCTAGAACGTGCGTTGGTTGAAATGCCAGATTCGGTGCGTCCTCTTATTTGTCTGATCAATGTAGGCGGCTTAAGAGTAGATCTTCCAGAGGGACCAATTACCGTTGGCAAGGTGTTCGAGCTGATGCCTTTTGAAAATGAATTGGATGTAGTAAAACTTTCCTCACAAAAGGTTGATGAAATGCTCGCTTATTTGAATGAAGTTGGTGGCCAACCCATATCAGGAATGAACGTTACTGTTTCATCTGGCAAGGGCAGTACCAGATACCTTTTAAGCGATGGCCAAGAGATGGAGGAATACTTGTATGTGGTAACCAGCGATTATTTGGCCGATGGTGGAGATAGGATGGATTTCTTCAAAGACCCCTTAGAACGCATTCGAACGGGAATCAAAATAAGAGATGCCATAATGGACGATTTTCGGATAAGGGGGCTAGCAGACCATGCGCTGAACTCAGAGCTTGATGGAAGAATCTCGGTAGTTAAATTCTGAAAATGAAACGAAGAAACTTCATACGGGATTCAGCAGTTGCAGGTCTTGGACTAGCCGGATTAGGAGGATTGACCAATTGGTGGTTGAAAGAAAATGGCGTCAAAAAACTGACCATTCTACATACCAATGATGTACACAGCAGAATAGATCCTTTTCCAGTTACGGATGGAAAACATCCTGGTTTAGGCGGTTTTGCCCGAAGAGCGGAAATGGTAAAGCAAATTCGAGAACAAGAAAAGAACGTGTTGCTATTTGATAGTGGCGATATTTTTCAAGGAACTCCATATTTCAACTATTACGGTGGAGAATTGGAATTCAAGCTGATGAGCGAAATGGGCTATGACGCGGCAACCTATGGGAACCACGACTTCGACAATGGAATTGACGGTCTAGTGAAACAACTGCCTCATGCAGCATTCCCATTCATTAACTCTAATTACAGCTTGGAAGGAACGCCTTTGTCAGCAACCACACTTAAAAATAAAGTGTTCGAAAAAGATGGGATACGAATTGGAGTGTTCGGCCTCGGAATAGATCTGAATGGTTTGGTAAATCCTAAGCTTTACGGATCCATCCAATATAACGACCCCATAAATGAAGCAAATAAACAGGCCGATTTCCTTAAACAGGAAATGAGTTGCGATGTCGTTGTATGTCTTTCTCATCTCGGTTACGACTACAATAGCGAGAAGTACAATTTTGACGTAGATAGGGTCTGCGATAAACACGTAGCCAAAAACAGTCAAAATGTTGATATCATTCTAGGCGGACACACACATACTTTTCTAGATGAACCTGACTATCAGCTCAATTCAATAGGGGAAACAGTAATGATCTGTCAAGTGGGTTGGGCAGGAATCAAACTTGGTCGAATAGACCTATACATCGATCTTCTCACAAAGACCTTCCGAGGCGCGTATATTGCACCAAAAGTTTCACAAAGTCAATAGCAATTTCATTTTTTTTTCACCTTTCTTTTATCAACTTTTGCCCAGCAATAAGGAGTCAAAATGAGTTCAAATCTGATGCTCTTTTGACAGTGAAATTGTTAAAGCACTAACGTTAAGCAAGTTGACCGAATAAGCATGAAGAAAGACTGTAAGGTAGTTTGGGACAATTGTCTGGAAGTGATAAGGGATAACGTACCTTATCAGAGTTACAGAACCTGGTTTGAGCCCATCGTACCCGTAAAGTTGGACGCAAATGTTCTCACCATTCAAGTACCAAGTCAGTTCTTTTATGAATGGCTTGAAGAGCACTACATTTCTCTACTCAAGAAAACAGTAAAGAAGGAACTTGGTTCAGAAGGTCGATTAGAATATCAGATCATTATGGAGAACGCTTACAACAACAGTAAGCCTTACTCTGTGCGCGTACCAACCAATTCTGCAACTACTAAGAATCATCCTGTTTCTATGCCTTTGGATCTTGGAAGAACGGATTCTATCAAGAATCCATTCATCATTCCAGGATTGAAGAAAGTAAAGGTTGAATCTCAACTTAACGCCAATTACAATTTCGACAACTTTATTGAAGGTGATTGTAACCGTTTGGCGCGCTCTGCTGGATATGCAGTTGCCAACAAACCAGGTGGTACAGCATTCAACCCACTCCTTTTATACGGTGGTGTTGGACTTGGAAAAACACACTTGGCACACGCCATTGGCATAGAGATAAAGGAAAAAGATCCGAGCAAAACGGTTCTGTATGTATCCTCAGAAAAGTTCACGCATCAGTTTATCGATGCAGTGAAAAACAATTCACACAACGATTTTGTGCACTTCTATCAGATGATAGATGTATTGATAATGGATGATGTTCAATTCCTAGCAGGAAAAGAGAAAACGCAAGATGTCTTCTTTCACATCTTCAACCACTTGCATCAGAACGGAAAGCAGTTGGTTCTTACCAGCGATAAAGCTCCAGTAGAAATGCAAGGAATGGAGCAACGACTGTTATCTCGCTTTAAGTGGGGATTGGCTGCAGACCTTTCATCTCCAGAACTTGAAACTCGCATCGCCATCCTTAGAAAGAAAGTTTACCAAGACGGAATCGAACTTCCGGAAGAGGTGTTGGAATACCTAGCTTACAGCATTACTACCAATATCCGCGAACTGGAAGGAGCCTTGATCTCTTTGCTTGCACAAGCATCATTGAACAAGAAATCCATCAACCTGGATCTTGCTAAGCAGATGATTGACAAGTTTGTGAAGAACACGGCTCGAGAAATCAGTATCGATTACATTCAAAAAGTGGTTTCAGACTACTTTGATATGCCAATTGAGTTGATGAAATCGAAGACCAGAAAGCGTGAGGTTGTGCAGGCACGTCAGATTGCGATGTTCTACGCTAAGAATATGACAAAAGCATCGTTGGCAACAATTGGAGCCCAGTGTGGCGGGAAAGATCACGCAACGGTACTTCATGCTTACAGAACAGTGAACAACCTTATTGAAACAGATAAGCAGTTCCGTGGCTACATAGCCGACCTTGACAAGAAGATAAAATTGTCCTAAGCCATGGCCGCACCTAGCGTCTTAATGGTTTGTCTAGGAAACATTTGTCGAAGCCCAATGGCCGAAGGCATTCTAAAACGCAAGGCCCGAGATTCGAGCCTTGTCATTTTCGTAGATAGCGCTGGAACCTCCAACTGGCACCAGGACGAACTACCAGATGAAAGAGCAATGGCAGAAATGCAATTGCACGACATTGATATTTCCAATCAACGCTCACGCCCTTTCAAAACAGCTGACTTTGATAAATTCGATCACATTCTTGTGATGGACTCTTCCAATAAGGCAAACGTACTGAGTTTGGCACGCAATGCTAAAGACGAGGCAAAAGTGCACATGATCTTAGATTTTGGAAGCGAGAAAAAAGGCTTATCTGTTCCTGACCCGTACTATGATGATGGTTTCAATCATGTTTATGAACTGTTAGACTATGCTTGCGATGCATTTCTAGATACGCTTAAATGAGCACAGGCACACTCTATCTCATTCCAGTTTCGTTGGGAGAAACCAATAACGACAAGCTTTTTCCGAATCTGAATCTACGGCTATTGGATGAACTTCAATACCTAGTGGTAGAAAATGAGAAATCGGCACGGAGATTTATCCGATCTACAGGAAACAAGCGTGATTTTGATCAACTGGAACTGATATTACTGGACAAGCGCACTAAACAGCATGAGATTTCACGCCCGATAGAATTACTGATTCAAGGAAAGGACGTTGGACTGATGTCTGAAGCAGGTTGCCCAGGCGTTGCAGACCCAGGGAAGATACTTATCGCAGAAGCGCACAATTACAACATCAGAGTAATACCATTGATCGGCCCCTCTTCCATCTTACTTGGCCTAATGGCCAGCGGACTGAATGGACAAGGATTTACGTTCCACGGATATTTGCCCATAGACAAACGAGAGAAAACACATAAACTCCGAGAATTGGATAGCCAAGTCGTGAGAACCGGCTATACGCAGATTTTCATGGAAACTCCTTTTCGAAATCAGGCATTGTTGAATGATGTGTTGGCAACCTGCAACACCAAGCATAAACTCTGCGTGGCAGTTGATATTACCTTACAAACGGAGCAGATCAAAACATTGACAATTGGCGAGTGGAAAGCCGAAAAAATCGACCTCCACAAACGGCCTTGTATGTTTTTATTAGGAAAATGAGAATCTGATTGACAACAGATTTTGTGACCGATAATAAAGCTAACACCGCGTGCGAAATTGATTATTTTCGTTTGCTTGGAAATTAATTCCCACGAAACATGATGACGCCTACCTCTCTACTGAGATTACTAATAATCAGTGTATTAGCAGTACTTGGTTCTGCTTTGCACTCATTTGCCCAAAACAATGTTGGAATAGGAACCACTACCCCACACCCAGACGCCATGGTCGAAATTACTTCTGGAGGTGGCGAAAAAGGACTTCTCATCCCTAGAATGAATACCATTCAGCGCTTGGCACTGATTCCAACCATTCAATCGGACGGACTTCTTGTTTACGATATAGATATGCATCAATTCTGCTACTGGGATGAAAATGCTGGACAGTGGATCTGTGTTGGTGGAGGTATTGGCAGTGTAGGCCCTACAGGTGCTACTGGAGCAACAGGCTCTTCGGGAGCGAACGGTTCCGTTGGTCCTACGGGAGCAACTGGAGCTACAGGATCAACTGGGCCCGCAGGAGCTAATGGAGTAACAGGCCCTGCTGGACCAACTGGTGCGGGAATACCTGGACCAACAGGCCCCGCTGGGGCTATTGGAGCAACGGGTCCTGCTGGACCAACGGGCGCTGGAGTACCTGGTCCAACAGGTCCTACCGGACCAACTGGAGCTAATGGAGTAACTGGTCCTGCCGGACCAACTGGTGCTGGAGTGCCCGGACCAACAGGACCAGCAGGAATTAATGGTACAACCGGTCCTACTGGACCAGCAGGAGCCAACGGAGCAACAGGCCCTGCAGGAGCGAACGGTGCAACGGGCCCAACCGGACCGCAAGGCCCTCCTGGAAGTGGATCTGGAATAGACTGGACATCAACTATTTGGGTGAACAACAGTAATTATACTGTACCAGCAGGGGTTGAAGTTGTTCATTTCTATAATTTGAATGCAAACAGAAGCTTAACATTAGGGACTTGCGATGCCAATACAAATGCTTTCAGGCAAATTGTTGCTGTAAACCATGGTGGACGTACTGCTTCTACATCCTCAACTCCTGGAACTTTCACAATAAGTCTTACAACTGGAAACACTGCCCGGTTTCCAGGCATTAATTCGTGGGGACCGAATTCTTCGGGTGATTACAACGTAAAAACATTTGTTTGCATGCCCGTAAACGGTACTTGGTACTGGACCTGGCGTTAATGACTTTGCTATGACCAAGAATTCGTACTATTTGCGAACCTGAAAAGAGTGGGCAACACGTAACCTTCTGAACAATAGCCCAAAAGCTACATTCCAAGTTTTTACTTGATCAGTGAACCAACTGCTGACCTCTTAACCTTCTTAAATACAACAGGTCGATCAACATCCAACCAGTAAACACCGTTGAAATAGCGATGGAAAATGGAAGTGTATAACTGAACCATTCTGAGAAATAGGTATGATAGCACAGATTATACAGTGGAATGAACATTAGAAACCGCGCAATTTCAACTGGATAGAACCACGATTTATTCTCCATAATGGCACCAATGCACAAGGTGCTTAAGCAGATGAGGAAGAAGAACGCACAACGATAAAATAGCGTGAGGTTCTCTATTTGTCCCATATAGGCCGTTAGAAAATACGTTAGTAGTAAAAACTGAAGGCTGACGTAGATCTTAAGGTGTAATGGCGTTTCCGTAGAAAACTTTTTTACAGCAGATGTGGCCTTTTTACTTCCATCAGAAACCTGTCCGAGTAATCGGCCTAAGTATTCTGGTCCGCGAAAAATGAGCGTCAATTTTTCCTTAAGGGTTTTCAGCTGCTTGCTACCCTGCCACATTTCAACATAAAAATGGAAGTTTGCCCATACCGTGTTCCAGCTTTTTAGTGGTGTGGTAATGCCATAAACAGGCTCTTCTTTCTCATCAATGAACGTTCCATGCAAGCGATCCCAAATTATGAATGTGGCGGCATAATTATGATCCAGGTATTGCTCATTTGTAGCGTGATGAACCCGATGATGCGCAGGAGAATTGAAAATGAATTCGAACCATTTCGGCATTCTCTTAATGGCTTTTGTGTGAATCCAGTACTGATATAGCGTTACGATTCCGGCCGCAGCTACGAAACTCATCGGGTCGAAACCCAAAAATGGAATTGGCAGAAAAATGGGGAAAGCAAGGAAATTATGAAACCAACTTTGGCGCAGCGCCACGGTGAGATTGTACTCTTCGCTTTGATGATGAACGATATGCGCTCCCCAAAAGATATTCCACTCGTGTCCCCACCGATGCGCCCAATAATACAGATAGTCGAAAAGAAAAATACATAGAACCGTATTCAGCAAATTAGCCTCCAACGTTACAACCCGAAAGTTATCATAGACCCAAACGTACAGCATTATGAGTATGGCCTTGGTCAAGGCCCCAATGGCCTGACTCCCAATACCAAGATTCAGATTGGTAATGCTATCCTCAAAATTGAAGTCCTTTCCACCATGTTTCAACCAATTATGAAGCAATTCGGCAAAAATGGAGATGAGAAAGAAAGGAATGGCCCACAGGATGTAATTCGGATTCATGGCAAATAAAAAAGGGGTTCATTTGATGAACCCCTAATTTAAAAGGTAATAAGCTTGAAATCAAGCTATTTGTATTATTTCACTTCTACTAATTCCACATCGAAAACCAATGTTGAATTTGCAGGAATAGGTCCCATGTCTCGGCTTCCGTATCCTAAGCTTGGTGGAATGATCAAGCGGGCCTTCTCTCCTACTTTCAGGTACGCAATCCCTTCGTCCCAACCTTTAATAACCCGACTTTGGCCAATTGGAAAACTAATCGGCTCGCCTCGCGCAACAGAACTATCGAAAACGGTTCCGTCAAGTAAATATCCAGTGTAATGCACAGCTACCGTGGCGCCAGCAGTTACAGATGCGCCTTCGGTCTTATTCATTCGAATGTATTTAAGTCCTGTTCCAGAGTAGATGGTATCCTTGCCAGCGACATCGAATGCAACCGGCTTAACCGTCTTCTTTACGTCCATAACCTGTACATCGAATATCAAAGTTGAATTGGCAGGAATAGTTGGGCGCTCTATAGACCCATAGCCTAAGTTGGCAGGAACGATCAATGTGGCAGAATCGCCAACATTCATGTACGCAATTCCTTCATCCCAGCCTTTAATAACGCGTTGCTGACCTAATGGAAAGGCGAATGGTTGTCCTCTATCGTATGAGTTGTCAAACGGAGTTCCGTTCAGTAATCTTCCCGCATAATGCACCGAAACCTTGTCTCCAGACTCTGCTTTTTCGCCCGTTCCTTTTTTCCAGATGATGTACTTCAGCCCAGAGGCCGTTGTAATAGTATCGTTAGCAGCTTTAGTCTCCGTTTTTCCTCCTTCCGCAGTTGCAGCTTTATCATTGCATTTCGTGGCCACCATCAGCATCCATCCGAACACGGCCAGTAGGGTAATTTTCTTCATTCTAAGTTCAATTTCTATTTATTGGATTCAATACAGCTAACACTTCCATGTCGTAAACAACAACTGCTTTTTTCGGGATACAATCGTCATCACCAAGCAGCCCGAAAGCGAGGTGCGAAGGTAAAATTATTTTAGCCCTATCTCCCTCGCGCAAATAGAGAACCGCTTCCTCCAATCCACTCTCCACTCCTCCTCGGCCAACCAGAAACTCTTTCACACCTAGATCATCTGACGAATAGCACAGTTTTCCTGTAAGAAGCTCAGTTCTGTAATGGAACTGAATGACCTTTCCTTCCTCAACCTTTTTGCCATTTCCCCGCTCGTAAATCAGATAACGTAGGCCCGAACCTGTTTCTTCCATCTTCCATTTATGCCGTTGGATATAGTTCTCAATGTCTATTTCCTCTAATTCAACTAGATCCTGATTGGCTTTGATAAGCGGCTTTTTGTACTGAGAAGGGTCAATGGTTTTTTGCTGCTCTGTTTTGGTATTACAGGCAGTAAAGTACACGAGAGCGAGTATCAGTAGAAACCTTTTCAATCTCAGTAATTGAGTTTGGCAGCGTTTTGTTTTAGAAGATCAACGAACTTTTCGATGGTTTCTTTCATAGGTAGATCCGATCGTGCACCCGCTGCGTTCCGATGGCCGCCACCGCTAAAATGTGCACGAGCAAATTCATTCACATCGAAAGCTCCAATGGATCGGAATGAGATCTTTACATAACCCTCGGCCTCAATAAATATGGCTGAGAAATTCACTCCTTCTATTGATAATGGGTAGTTAACGGTTCCTTCCGTATCGCCTTGCTGATAATGGAATCGTCTTTTCTCCTCCATTGTTAGGGTAATAAAAGCTGTATTCAGTTCGGGAAGAACGGTCAGTTTATCATCCACACAATAACCCAATAAGCGCAATCTGTGCTCTGAGCTGGTGTTGTTAACTAAATTATAGACTTCGTCTTGTTTTACGCCAAGCTCAATAAAATCTGCTACAACCCTATGGGTTTCGGCAGTTACTGATGGAAATCGGAAACTTCCGCTGTCGGTCATAATTCCGCAATAGAGACAATCTGCCGATTCTTTGTTCGGGATCTTGTCTCCCATCATGGCGGCAAATCGATGTACCAACTGAGCAGTTGAACACGAAGAAGTGTCGGACAACATGAAATCTACGAAACCATCTGGCTGAGGATGATGATCGATCATGACCTTCAAATTCTCCGAACGCTGAATAACTTCTTCCAATCCGAATGCTCGGTTCGGTGTATTGAAATCCAAGCAAAAAAGAACTTCGGCACCATTGATCAGCGCTTCTGCATTTTTCTCGTTTCCCTCATGAAGTACGATCTTATCATTCCCAGGCATCCATTTCAAAAACGATGGATAATCGTTGGGCATTACTACTTGTACGTCATGTCCTTTATGGAGGAGGTAGTGATATAATCCAAGCGAAGAGCCAATAGCATCGCCATCCGGACTTTTGTGCGATACAATTGCTATTCTTTTCGGGCTTGAAAGGAAATCTTTCAATTCAGTGAAATCAGTCTTGCTCAATCTTTCTGTCTTCTATTTTCAGCTGTCGAAGTTAACCAATTGGTGCGTGGTCGTTTTTCCTAATTTCGCGGCAAGTTTCAAAACACACAAAAACAATAATGGCAACTAACAGAACATTTACAATGGTTAAGCCAGATGCAGTTGAAAAGAACTACATCGGTGGCATCTTGGCAAAGATAAACGAAGCAGGATTCCGCATCGTGGCAATGAAATACACTAGACTTACTGCTGAACAGGCTGGGAAGTTTTACGAAGTTCATAGCGAGCGTCCATTCTACGGAGAACTGGTTGAGTACATGAGCTCAGGACCAATTGTAGCTGCCATCTTAGAGAAGGATAATGCTGTTGCCGATTTCAGAACACTTATCGGAGCAACTGACCCAGCCGAAGCTGCTGAAGGAACGATCCGTGCGGCATTTGCAGAAAGCAAAGCAAAGAATGCAGTACATGGTTCTGATAGTGATGAGAACGCTGAGATCGAAGGAAACTTCTTCTTCTCCGGTGTTGAGCGTCCATAGTTTCGATAAACGATTCATTCAGTAACGAAAAAGGTCGGGAGCAATTCCCGACCTTTTCATTTTTATCTGGTTGCGAAGATGTCTACATCACTCCCTTTGCAATTCCAACCAACCAACGTTTGAATACGGGGCCTTTCCTACCCTTTTTGCTTCCCTTTCGGAAGCTATCGAAGTAGAACTTAGTATATACAACAGCCCAATCTGCGCACTTTCGGTGGGTGTATTTCTTACCTCCTGCTTTTCTCAGTTTCACATTCTTGGCGCCTCTGGCATGCATATATTCATACGCAAGCAACGCATTGGTATAAACCACTTCCTCATCTCCCAAGCAATAGCAGATCTGCATAGGTCGTTCTGGAACCCAGTTATCCATGCTATTCTCCCTCAAAAGTTGTTTGAAAATGAATTCGTCATCGTTCACAAAAAGATCTATCAGACTATCTGAAAGCATGTCTTTGGGGACAGTAGGTAAGGTATCGTTGATATCGCCAACCGAGTGTTTACCGTTGAAAACACCTAGTACGATATCATCGTAAGGTGGTTTAAAGACCATGTCATAGAACTTGTTCCTATCGAAAATGTTGTACACCTCGTTGTAGCCTAGAAGCAAGTACGGAAGGTAATGTGGTTGTGTGTATTCATGAAACATCACGTCTGCCTGTACCCCGTCCAGATCATACGGCCCCGACATTGGCGAAGAAGCCGTTACAGTGTACTTACCGGCATACTGTTCCTGTAATTTTCTGTGAACGGCCATGGCGGCATGTCCTCCTTGCGAATAACCAGAAATGAAAAGCATGGAATCTCGCTTCAATCCAACAATGCTATCCAACTCCTTCACGGCCTTCATCATGTCTATTCCAGCGTTGGCTTCCGAATCAGCATGAATATAAAGATGCCTGCGCTCCCCGTAGCCAAGACCTACATAATCGGGCTCGCAAACAGCGTAACCGTCCGTAGCAAACATCAAGCAGATCTGATCTTCTCCGTTGTAACCTAGTTTTCGTTGTGGCCTAATGGTGGTTCCATGATTGTAAATAAGCAACGGAGCGGGTTTCTTGGGTGCTATGGGCACGAAATACAGTCCAGAAGCCATTACGCAACTGCTATCGCCATATGTGGTGCAGTAAGTGATATCGTACACATCCACAGCATTGCGAACACGCGAAATGACCTGAGGTATTCCCATGCGTTTCCATCGTTCATCCAAACGGTCAGTAGAAAACGAATCGACCTTGGTATAATTGATTAACTGTGCCGATGCAGTTGAGAATACAAGCAATAGAAGAAGAGAAGAAATTGTACTTCGAAGAGCCATGAAAATTAGGTTTGGCGCGAATTTAGCAATGCACGTATCGTAATTGCATCTTTATCCGATCTATCGTCCATAACTGTCTGAATCGGTATATTTCGAACACGAAAACATGAAACATGAAATACCTCTTATCCTTAGTACTTGTAGCTGGAATTGTATTCCAAACCACCGCAAAAGATGATTTTTCTCTGACTGTTTATGAGACCTATGACGACTACGCGAGTAAGAAAGGACAAGCTATGCACGAATTCATCGGGTTCGATTGGACCCTGGGCATTCTCAATATTTACTACAGAATAACCAAGAAAGAAGAAGGCCGATTGAATGCCACGAAAATCTTTGGTTTCAGCGTTGGTGAGCAATTTTATCGGGTTATAAAAAGCAAGCCATATCGCGTACTGATGGAAGGAAAAATCGTGTACTACGAGAATGGGCTTGCGCACCTTAATATGCTTGTTGGTGGAGAAGATGAGTATGGCGTAGAGCAAGGAGAATGGCACATGATCTCTGCAGATATGAAATCAGATTTAGTTGAATTCCCATCGAGCAAGGCCACAAAAGAATTTGGCGACCGTGCCGAACTGAAAGCAATGTTCGAATGCGTAGATGAACTGAAGAAAAAGAAAACTGAAAAGGTGAGGGAATGCGTTAAAGCAAATAACTAGTTCTTCAACTTCACCAACTTCTGGTAATATTTACCCGAGTCTGCCTCGATATGAAGTGTATACATTCCTTCGGTCAGATCTTGAAGATCATCGAAACGGAATGTTGCACCGCTTACCGGCTCTGTAACTGCATTTATTCTTCTTACTTCCTGACCAAGGTTGTTAACTAACCTGATGATCACTTTCTGTTTTGATGCAGAATAGAACGTTCCTGAGAATTGACCGGTGAAAGGGTTCGGATAAGTCGGAAAAAGCTCACTTTTATCCGCATTGGTAGGATTCAGTCCTCGAAGGATAAGATTGGCTTTTGAGAAATTAGGGATTCCATATCCGTACAAATGATCTGGATTATTGTACTTATGAGCACTTGCCTCAACAGCATGAAAAACATCCATGTTTGTTGCCGAATCCAAGTTGGCTTGCCACAAGCATGCTACCATTCCGGCAATGATTGGGCCAGCGAATGATGTTCCGTTTCCTCCAGAAACGGTTCCAACAGAAGTTACAATGGCTGCCAATTGACCTTGAGCGCACACATTGGGTTTTACATCTCCATCCGAAGACGGCCCTATGGAACTGAAATTGGCAATAAAACCGTCTGCAGTAACTGCACCTATTGCCAACACACTATCTCCATCAGCAGGAGCACCAATATATTGCCAAGCATTATTCCCGGAGTTTCCTGCGCTGTTAACCACTAAAATGCCTTTTGAGGCTGCCATATCTGCTCCTCTAGTACCTCTGGTTGTGTTACCATTCATGTCGGCATAGGTAAAATTGTACTCAGGCTGATCGAAGGTGGTATAACCCAAGGATGAATTGATGATATCTGCACCAGCGCTATCGGCAAACTCAGCCCCTGCCACCCAATATTCCAATTCTATCGGAAACTCAGAGTTTGCATCTTCCGTTCTCAAGAGAAGATAACTGGCCTTCGGGGCGGTTCCGATGAAGGTACCTGGCTGATAACCTGCCATGGTAGAGAGCACCGATTGTCCATGCGAGCTACCTTCATAAATGGAATTATCGCGATCCACAAAGTCCCAACCACCTAAGAGTCTTCCATCATTCCGAAGACTGTCAAAAACTGGAAATGCATCAACGTTTGGAAAACCAGCATCCAGAACGGCAATCAACATGCCTTCTCCTTTATATCCTTGATTATGAATGGAAATGCCTCCGATCATGTCTATTTGGTTGAACGCAAGACCATAATCGTTCTCGGTAAATTCTGCAGTAGATACGGATTTTTCTTCTGCAAGCGGGCCAAACTTGCCTAATACAGAAGGCTTTTGTGCACGTTTCCCTACAGGTTGAGCATTGACCACAAAAGGTAAAGCGAGAATGGAATCGAGAATATCGTCATTAAGAATACTAACAGCTACGCCATTGAACCATTTTGAATGCGTGAGATACGTGCCGCCTTTCTCGATTACAGCTTCAATATATGCTGGATCAACAGGAAGATCGGTTTCATCTAAAGCGATGTTCTGACGCTGTCTTCTATCGAGCGCTCGCTGAGAAAGGAACTGTAACGGCTGATCGAGCGTGTAAGGCGTGTTTTCCTTATCTGTAAACTGAAACCAATATCTTTTTGGAGTAACGGTTTGCGCAGTACCTAGAAAAGGCAGTATAAGAACGAAAATGAGCATGATTTTTCTCATTGACCATAATCCGTTACAACCATTTCAAACATAAATCCTACAGAATCCTTTTCTGTTGGATTGGTGGCATTCTGCTGGATATTATAGATCTCCATCTGTTTGTGCACAAGACCAATATCCTTTGCATAAACTTCCTGCGAAAACATACTTAGGCCAAAAATTGCTGGCCTATCCATTTGCACAACAGTAACCGTAGAATCGAATGTAAATCCGTTAATGGAATAAGGTTGATGAACGTTGATGTACTCGTATTCCCAAACTTCGGGTATGGTTGTTTGTCGGTAGAATTCCTGAATTGATTGCCAAGTGTTCTTGCTGTTCCCATCCCAAACTTTACCTTCTCTAACAGGAAAATTATGTTTGATGAAAACCACATTCTCTTCGTTCTGCTCTGCAATTTTTGATGTGCGTGTTCTCGACCAAATATCTTTAATGGAATAGGTGCCTTGCTCAGTCTGTTTCCAAGAACGCTCCACTCTCACCGCAGGTCTTCCCTCCTCGTCTGTAAAGGCTGATTCGTTCAGATCGCGGAGAAAATAATGAGCCTCCGCAAATCCCACCTGACCAATTACATCATCCTGCCAAATGGAATCCACTTTGTACTCCACAAACTTTCCAAGATCAGTAGTGAAATACTCGTATCCAATGAACGGAAGCTCTCCATCTTCTTGATAACAGCCACTAAGTAAAGTGATTGCAATTATGGATATGACGAGTGATTTTCTCAATGATCTTTCTTTATGAAACCGCCACCGATCACATCGTCTCCTTCATAGAAAACGGCCGACTGACCCGGAGCAATTGCACTTACCTCTTCGTAAAACCGAACGTTCATTTCGCCTCCAAGTTGCTCAATTCTGGCCAAACTCCCAGGATGCTTATAGCGCACTTTTACCATCGCTTCCATTGGCTCCGACAAGGATGCATACTTGATAAGATTCAACCCTCGAACATTCATCTCAGACTTCAACAATTCCTTTTCTGTTCCTAAAGTTACCGTATTCGTATCTGGATGAATACCAGTAACATACATCGGTTCTCCCAAAGCTATTTCTAACCCTTTTCGCTGACCTATTGTATAGAACGGATACCCCTTATGTTTTCCAAGAATGTTACCATCCTTATCAACGAACAGGCCACCGTCTACGCGTTCTTCCAAGCCTTCTACCTTACGTTTCAAGAAGCCTCGGTAATCATTATCCGGAATGAAGCATATCTCGTAACTCTCGCTCTTTTTGGCAATGGCTTCGTAACCGCTATCCAAGGCAACTTGACGAATGTCTTTCTTGTGCATTTTACCTAATGGGAAAATGGTTCGCGAAAGACTTTCCTGACTCAATCCCCATAAGACATACGACTGATCTTTGGTTTGATCGACTCCTTTAGAGACGATGTAACGTCCATTCTCTTTCCTTACTTGAGCGTAATGACCTGTTGCAATAAACTCGCAACCAAGCTGATCGGCTCGCTTGAGAAGCGCATCCCATTTAATGTGCGTATTGCACAGCACGCAAGGATTAGGCGTTCGTCCAGCAACATATTCTCCAACGAAATTATCGATGATATGGTCTCCGAACTCTTCACGTATATCGATAATGATATGAGGAAAACCGAAATCGACCGCCATTTGGCGCGCGTCATTTATATCATCTAAACTACAGCAACCAGTGGTTTTTGTGGTGCCTCCAGCCGATGCGTAATCCCACGTTTTCATAGTAACACCAACTACCTCATAACCTTCGTTGTGAAGCATCATGGCCACAACAGAACTGTCGAGACCACCACTCATTGCTACTAATACTTTTCCTTTACTCATTGCCTTCTGCTTCCCAATCGATTGTACTTACCAAAACACCTTCTTCCCAAACTTCCACACGCTCTGTACTGCCATCTTCGTTGTAATAGGTAACCTTCCCATTCAATTTATCCAGATGATACCAACCTTTTACTTTAAGTTGAGTTCCTTCTAATTGTTCATTGATCTCTGGCGGAGCACCCATTTTTCCTGGAGTTTCCACCCGTACCCACTCACCCTTATTATAAAACTCTTTGAATTCTCCTTCCTTCTGTCCACGCTTGTAATTGTACACGCTCTTTGGAATTTCGTTCTCGTAGTATTCTGTGAATTCTCCATTCTGCGGCAATTTCTCTTGCAACGAACCATGACGGTAGATATCCTTGGTTTTTACCGAACCATTATCGTTAAACATTAGCCAAGTACCTGTTCGTATTCCCATGTGGTACTTTCCCTGCACTTTCAACTTGTTCTTATCAGCATACATCACAAACTTGCCGTGCAGATTACCCATTTCGTAGTTGGCTTCTACCCACGGTTCGCCTTGCTCAAAGAATTTCATCCAAGCACCATGTTTTATTCCTCGATGGTAGTTGGTCTCTTCGCCCAACTGACCGTTCTCGTAAAAGGTTTTCTGTGCGCCATGAAGTGTATCAAGATGGTAACGCTCCTCTAAAACAAGAACTTCACTTTCGTTGAAATACTGCCACAGACTATCTTTCAACTGACCTTGATAGATTCCTTTCGCTTTGATTTTTCCATTCTTGTGGTACACGTGATTGGCTACTGAACCATCGCCAACGTGATTATTCGTTGCTTGCAGTTCGCCATTGTCGTAGTAATACTTAAAAAGACCTACTGGCTCGTTATTCTTGAACTGCCCTTCGTACCGAACCCGACCATTCTTGTAAAGCTTCTTCCAACTGCCTTGCTTTAGTCCATTTTCGTCTGTTTTATTCAAATCTTGTCCGCAAACCGAGTTACCGATCAGCAATGCCGCTGCAATGGATAGGAGAAATTTAGAGAATGTGCTCATTTGGTTTACAAAGATAGCTTTGGCTTGTGCGGTAACAAACACTCTTAATACAGTTGTTCACAACGGTCGGTGGGCAACGATCATTTCACGTTTCCCAGGCGGCCCGGCAACTTTCTGAACCACAAACCCTGCCGCAATCATGTTCCTACGCACATATCCTTTACAACAATAGGTTGTAAGGATCGCTCCCGGATTCATCATTTCGAAAAGCTTATCAAAAACAGCTTGGGTCCAAAGTTCGGGTTGCTTTTCTGGTTCAAACGCATCGAAATAAACAAGATCGAATTGGGTGTCTGATGAAAAATCGATCAACGAAACCTGATGTTTTACCAGTTCGAACCAATTATTCAGTTTAAACGGAGCATTCCACTTTGCGGCATGCATCGATTGAAAGGAAGCCACACATGAAACCAGTTCTTCGGGCAGCAAATACTTACTCCACACTTCAGGAGGAACTGGAAAAAGTTCCAACGCGTGGTAGTTGATCCTGTATTTTGTCTGTTCGGCAATGGTGGCCGTAAGCAAGGCATTCAGCCCAGATCCAAATCCCATTTCCAGAAGATTGATGTCGGTAGTCCGACCATCCAACAGATTCTGCAAACCTTTCTCTATAAATACATGTTTGGACTCTGTAAGTGCGCCATGCCTAGAATGGTAGGTAGAACCCAATTCACTGTTTAAGATGGTTTGAGAACCGTCTTCGGTAGTGATAAGCTGAAGGACCGTGTTAGCGTTTTGGTTTTCCATTGAACACAAAAGAACTGAAGAAATGATAACGAAAGAATTATTTGAAAAAGGGTACAGCTACGAAGAATATCGGGCTCTGATAAACAAACTGTATGAAAGCGGTAAAACCACGGGGACTGACCACTCGGAAGCCATGTTGGATTACACGAAAATGAATATCCAACGGATGAACCGATTGGATAAGACAATTGAGATAAATGAAGAGATCAGGACCGATCTTGCCACCATACCCGATCAGTTAAATTGGTTGGTATTGACGGAAGCATGGTGCGGAGACGCAGCACAAAACATTCCGATTCTATCGAAAATGGCCAATGCTTCCAGCAAGATTCATCTTAGGTTTTTACTTAGAGACGAGAATTTGGAAGTCATGGATCAGTATTTGACCAATGGAGGGCGAGCCATTCCAAAACTCATCATCTTAGACCAGTATTTCAATGAAATTGCAAGCTGGGGACCCCGGCCGTCAGAAGTTCAGAATATGGTGCTGGAAAATAAACGCACTGCAAACCTTCCATATTCGGAGTTCGCAAAAGTGGTACAGAAATGGTATGCAAAGGATAAAGGAGAAACGCTGCAACGCGAAATGATGGAAATATTGCAGCGTATTTCCTGTCTTTTAGACGAATGACATTAACATTCATTAACGAGATGCGTATTTTTATTACGAATTTGCGCTGATACCTTAGCCCCGAATGAAGAAAACAATACTATATCTGTTCTTGTCTCTACTAGCATTCCAGAATGTATCCATTGCTGGAGGAGTTGGAGATATTCTCGGTGCAGAGCCTGTTGTTTCGCCAGATTGGGATGCTAAGATCTATCCTAACCCGAACGAAGGTGTGTTCAGTATTATGGTGAGTGGAAGTTCTGCAGCGTTGAACGTATTGGTTTTCAATGTGATCGGAGAAAAGGTTTATGAGTTGCCGATTCTTGGAGACCATGGCGCTAAAATAGACCTGTCCAATTTAGAAAAGGGTCTTTATGTGGTGCAGATATTAGACGAGAAACGTGGCGAAGTAAGAACGCTGCGTATGCAAGTGAAATGATCACTTGAACCCTCTTTCCTTCTTTATTCTTTCGTAAGCCTCGTTCAGTTTTTGGAACTTTTCCTTTGCCGCATCTTGATGTTCCGGTCCTAAATGGCTCACCTTATCCGGGTGATATTTGACTGCCATTTTGCGGTATGCCTTCTTCACCTCATCGTCTGTGGCAGTTCGAGTAACTTCAAGTATCTGGTAAACCGTTTCGGTATTCTCTACCACAAACATGGCTTTAATACTCATGAAATCGGGTTTGCTGATACCGAGATAACTGGCTATACGGGTTAGCATGTCAATCTCGTTGCCGTGCATTTCCTTATCTGCATTGGCCAATTGAAAAAGGTAATGCATCAGTTGCAGTCTAGAAGAATGGTCCATGAAAGCCCGTATCTGCATGCTTACTTGACGAATCTCAATTGGTTTTTTCAGAATCTCGCGAAGCAGAAGCAATTGCTGCTTAGCTTTTTCCTCTCCGAACTGACCGATCAAAAAGCTTTTGACAAACTCCAACTCCGATTTTTTAATGGAGTTATCGGCTTTCATAACCGCTGCTGTCAGTATCAACAACGAAGCTTCGAAATCGCCAGTTGTCGTCTTTGTTCGGTTACGATACCGAGGATCTATTTCCGGTTCTCCCCAGTTAACGATATCGCCACTGGCATTATCATAAATAGAGCCCAAGGCGAATCCCAACAGCGCTCCGATAGGACCACCGAATGCCCAGCCTACCGTTCCTCCTAACCATTTTGCGTATTTCGCCATAAGGCCGCGAAAATAAAACTAGCTTCTTGTTAATCGATGAATGAGTTGACGATGTGCAGGAAAATGAGCCGCAAGCTCCGACCCTTCGGCCAATTCAAAATCCTGAAAGTCAAATCCTGGAGAAACAGTGCAACCGACCAAACACCAATTTCCACCTGTTTTCACTTCTGAAGCAAACCAACTATTGGCAGCAATTACAAACTGAGGTTGTTCTCCTTTTTCAAGGTCCAAACCAAGTTGATGCTTGATGTGATCTCCATTTGGCTTTATCTCGTGAACGACCAAACCATCTCCATCATAAAAGTGCCACATTTCATCGCTTTTAATGCGATGAAAAGCCGAAAAATTCTCTTTCGTAAGAAGGAAGTAGATACCTGTGGAAAAACTTCTGTCGCTACCGAAATCCTCGATCATGGAGCTAGAAATTGAACCTTTTGAGCGATAAGTTTCCTTGTACCAACCCCCTTCCGGATGTGGTTGCATACCCAAATGCTGAACGTAGAATTGTGGATCTCTCAATGCTTCTTCTCTGGTTTACCACCTAAAGATTCCATGAGAGATGTTATGATAGACAGAACCAAACTGAATAGTAATGCCCACCAGAATCCGCTCACATAGAACCCATCGACAAAATGGCTAGCCAAAAGAATGATGGCAGCATTGATGACCAAGAGAAACAAACCAAGCGAAACCAGTGTAACGGGAATGGTGAGAATGATGAGCATGGGCTTCAGGAATCCGTTCAACAGGGCCAACACTACGGCTACCCAAATAGCTGTAATGTAGCTATCTACAGCAACGCCAGGTAATAGATATGCCGTAAGAAAGACAGCAAGTGATGAAATGATGATTTTAACTAAGAGATTCATTTAGAGTAAGTTATTCTGTAAATACAATTTGCTTTATCGTCAGAAACCAGCAGACTTCCGTCCGCCAATTCTATAATATCAACCGGCCTACCTAGTTTCTCGGCTCCATCAAGCCAGCCTTCGGCAAATACTTCATACGAAACAGCGTTATTGCCGTCTAGTTCAACCCGTGTTATCCGATAGCCGCTTGCCGTGCTTCTGTTCCAAGAGCCGTGTTCTGCAATAAGGATCGAATTCCGATACTTCTCTGGCAGCACATTCTTCTCAATGAATGTTATTCCGAGAGATGCCACATGTGCATCGAGTTTCTGTGCGGGTGCAATGAATTCGTTGCAATCTCTACCATCTCCGAATTTTGGATCAGCATATTCACCTGCATGACAAAATGGATAACCGAAATGCATGCCCTTTGTTGGTGCATGGTTCAATTCATCGTTGGGTTTGTTATCTCCTAACCAATCTCGGCCATTATCCGTGAACCACAGTTCTCCTGTTTTCGGATGCCAATCGAAACCAACTGAATTCCGAACACCTGAAGCGTAAACTTCGAGTTCAGAACCGTCTGCATTCATTCTTAGAATAGCCGCAAATCGCTCATCCTCGTCTTCTTTCAAGCAAATGTTGCAAGGCGCTCCAACTGGCACATAGAGTTTGCCTTCAGGTCCGAATGCAATGTATTTCCAACCATGATGTTTCTCTGTTGGAAAATCGTCTCGAATGGTTTCCATCGTAGGCGGATCTGCCAATTTGGAATCAATTCCGCGCATAACCGAAACCTTGCTTATCTCTGCAATGTATAGATCACCATTTCTGTACGCCACACCATTTGGTTGATTAAGATCTTGCGCCAAGACATAGGTCTTATCAGCCTTTCCATCCAAATTCTCATCAACAACTGCGTAGACTTTTCCTCCTCCTCTATTTCCAACAAAAATGACTCCTTCGGGTCCTTGACAAAGCGATCGGGCATTTTCAATTTCTGTTGCAAACAACTCGATCTTGAAACCTTCGGGAAGCTTTATCTTCTCAATAAACTCTTCTGGCGATTGCGCAAAGGCGAATCCTGAGAAAAACAGCGTAAACGTGAACATTAACCTCATGCGTGCTCCTTTAACCATTGGTACGTTAGATCATTGAACTTTTCGGGTTCTTCAAATTGAGGAACATGTCCGCATTTCTCAAAAAACTCAAATCGCGCATTTGGCATCAACGCGTGTATCTTCATTCCATATTCAAACGGAAGAACTGCATCTTCTTTTCCCCAAAGAATGAGTTTGGGAATGTCGAGATGATTCAAACGTTCGTAATGCGGCACATGGTTCTCTAACATGAAATTGCGCAGCGTACTTAGCAGCGCACGTTTTGAACCTTTTATTACCAAAGGAGCTGAAAACCACTTGGCAAATCCTGCGTGTTTCTTCTTATCGTAAACACCTTTTATTGGGGCTCTCCTCAAAATTGCGCCACCAAAAGTGCCAATGAGTGCTTCTCCTATCAGTTTCGGCTGCACTACTTTAATTCCTGGGTCGTTCGGAGTTGGAATACCGTAACAATCAACCAAGAAAATAGATTTCAGCTTTTCTGGATGATGACTTGCGAATCGGGTGCTAATTGCTCCACCCATAGAAAGACCTACCAGATGGAATTGACGGTCGATGTTCAGGTATCGTATCAGATCGGAAAGCTGAGCCATGAACAATTCTCCGCCATGTTCCCCTTTTACACGTTCTGAAAAACCTCTTCCGTAAAGATCGAATCGAAGTACACGATAGCCCTTTTCCAAAAGAAACTTGAACTGATAATCCCACACATGCATGTGCCCAATAAGTCCGTGTACAAGCACAACCAACTCCGCACTTTCCGGGCCGGCCAACTCGTAACGAACCTTGCCATTGGAAAGCTGAGCGTAAGAGCCATGCTGTTCCATTTCTTTAAGAATACTCATGCTTCAAATTTACCAAAGAACATGGTTGTGCTAAGCTTGTTTACTTTGCGATTGAAATGGGAACAATTGAAGAAAACTTACAAGAGGTTCGGAAGGAAATACCAGCGCACGTAACGTTGGTAGCGGTATCTAAAACCAAACCAAACGATGCCATTTTGGAGGCTTATGAATTTGGCGAACGAATATTCGGTGAAAACCGGGTTCAGGAGCTGGCAGATAAGTGGGAAGCTTTACCAAAGGACATCGAATGGCATATGATCGGTCATTTGCAAAGCAACAAGGTCAAATACATTGCGCCTTTTGTGAGCTTGATCCATGCCGTAGATAAAGACAAACTGTTGTACGAAATTGATAAAGAAGCAAAGAAGAACAACCGTGTTATCCGCGTGCTGCTTCAGTTTCATATTGCAGATGAAGACACCAAGTTTGGGCTGAGTTTAGATGAAGCAGAAGAACTGTTGGAATCAGAACGTTTTCGCGAACTGAAAAATATTGAGGTAGCAGGAGTTATGGGAATGGCAACCTTTACCGAAGATGAAAACCAAGTCCGTAAAGAATTCCAAACGCTGAAAAGCATATTCGATAAACTGAAATCAGCATACTTTTCAAGCACCGCATCCTTCAAAGATATCTCAATGGGCATGTCTGGCGATTACCGAATAGCTATTGAGGAAGGAAGTACCATGGTTCGAATCGGTAGTTCTATCTTCGGAACACGAAACTGAAATAAGTACCTTCGCGGCCCGAAATCATGGCGACTATAAGTAAGAAGGACAGAGAAGGCCTAATAAAGGACCTGAAAAGCAATGACGAAATCATTGCGCTGAAAGCGATAAGTAAACTGCAGAAAGCTGGCGATTCCAGTTTCCTAATAGACGTTTTAGAGGCGCTTTCTTCTACTACGGAAATAGGGATAGAGAGTGCAATTTCTCAGCTTCTATTTGACCTGAAGGACAAAGAAGCTATTGAGGAATTGGTGAATAATCTCATCAATCCCGCATTTTTCGATATCCGTCTTATCATGCTTTCTGCGTGCTGGCAATCTGGAATTGATCTTAGTCATCGTCTGCCCGAGTTCATTACTGTGGCCAGTACAGGTTCTTACATGGAATGTTTGGAGGTTTTGACCGTTATTGAGAATTGGGATGCGATTGCCGATCAGGATATGCTTGAGAATGAGACCATTCGGTTGAAGGCATTCCTGAACGAATCGGACACACCTGAGAACGATGAAATGATTTTCAGCATTATTGAAGAACTGGAAAAATTCGTTGTGCAATAGAATCAAAAGCTATGCGTTACCGAGGCAATACAATGATCACATCCGTCACATTCAGAAAAGCGATACTGTACTTGGTAGTATTTCTTGCTGGAATTATTGGCAATGACGCTCAGGGTCAGAGTAAGAATGACAGCTTGATTCAGTTTTCCGGTGTGTTGCTTACAAGAGACAGTTTAGAAGCCGTTCCGTTTGCAACCGTAATGATCAAAGGCTCGAACAGAGGAACCATTACAGATTACTTTGGTTACTACTCTTTCGTGGCCGAAAGAGGTGATACCATTCGATTTTCGTACGTAGGTTTTAAGGATGCATTATTCGTGATTCCCGATTCATTGAACCGGAAGAATTACTCACTTATTCAAATGATGGATGTTGACACGATCATACTTCAAGAAGCTGTCATTTATCCTTGGCCAACTAAGGAACAGTTCAGACAGGCCTTCCTAGACCTCCGATTGCCAGAAGACGACAAACAGCTTGCTATGCGTAATCTGAACCGTGCAGAGATGAAAGAACGCATGGAAAATATGCAAGCATCTGGTAGCGAAGCCTATAAACTCACCATGCAGTCGCATGCAAATCAGCTGTATTACGCTGGTCAGTTGCCTCCGAACAATCTGCTCAATCCAATTGCTTGGGCCAAGTTTATCAAAGCTTGGAAAGACGGTACTTTCAAAAAGAAGAAAAAGGGTAGATATTGATTCGACCATTTGGAATAATCAAGCCGATTCTGAGTTGGTTGATCATCAGTATTACGCTGATAGGCACCTTGAGTGCGCAAAATAAAGCAACTGTTTTCGGTCAACTTAAGAGCGAAGACGAACAAGGCATTCCGTTTGCAAACGTAGCTGTGCTAGGAACCAATATTGGTGGCTCTACAGACAGTCTCGGAAACTATTCATTGCAGGTTCCTTCCAATGTAAAGGTCAAAATCGCCTTTTCCCACATCAACTACGATGGACAGACATTTGAGTTAACTCTCAATTCTGGCGAACAGCGAGAATTGGTTCGGATTCTGAAGCTGAAGGAAAACCTACTTACAACGGCCACGGTTAGAGATGATGCCAATAGGATGAACACTATGCAACGCGTTGACCCGAAAATTGCAGTGGTCATCCCATCTCCTGGAGGTGGAATTGAGGCCGTTTTGAAGACATTCCCAGGTGTGAGTTCCAATAACGAGCTGAGTTCGCAATACAACGTGCGTGGCGGAAATTATGATGAGAACTTGGTTTACGTGAACGATGTAGAGATCTACCGGCCGTTTCTAGTGCGTTCTGGGCAACAGGAAGGATTGAGTTTTGTTAACCCTGATCTTGTAGGAAGTTTGAACTTCTCTGCCGGTGGTTTTGAAGCGAAATATGGCGATAAGATGTCGTCCGTATTGGATGTGAAATACAAGCGTCCTCGGAAGTTTGCTGCTACGGTTTCCGGTTCGCTTCTTGGTGGCGCGGCACACGTTGAAGGCTCTTCTAAAGACTACCGTTTTTCGTTCTTAGCGGGAGTTCGATATCGCACAAATCAATACATACTGGGCAGTTTGGATACAGATGGTGCATACCGCCCTCGATTCATTGATGCGCAAGGTCTTCTCAACTTCGATATTAACGACAAATGGAGTGTTAGTTTCTTGGGAAATTATGCTCAGAACCGCTATCAGTTCATACCGGAAAACCGCGAAACGGACTTCGGAACGATCAGCGATGCACTTCGTTTTACGGTGTATTTCGATGGTCAGGAAGTGAACACTTTTGAAACGATGCTTGGCGCGTTGACAACCGAATATCGCCCATCTCCGAGTATGAAACTCAAGTTGATCGCATCTGCATTCCGTTCCAATGAAACCGAAACATTCGATGTTCAGGGACAATATTTTCTTGGCCAATTAGAGAACAACTTCGGTTCGGATAATCTTGGCGAAGTAGCCTTTAACCGTGGTATCGGAACATTTTTGGATCATGCCAGAAATTACCTTACTGCCAATGTTGTTTCCGTTCGTCATTTGGGTAAGTGGTTTGACGGCTACCGAATTCTAGATTGGGGCTGGAAATACCAGTACGAAGACATTAATGATAGGCTCAGCGAATGGTCAATGATAGATAGTTCGGGTTTCGCTATTCCGCTGAATTCCGATCAATTGACATTGAATGAGGTATTGAAAACCGAGATCAACCTCCGTAGTCACAGAACGTCAGGTTTCATTCAGAATACGTGGATGTTCTCTGATACAAGCAAACACCGCCTAACAGCTGGTGTCCGTTTCCACTATTGGGATGTGAACAAGCAGTTCATTGCTACTCCAAGAGCCAATTATTCGTTCGATCCGCAGTGGGAAAAGACAGATATGATATTCCGTGTTTCAGGTGGTATGTATTACCAACCTCCCTTCTACCGCGAACTGCGCGACCTGAACGGAGAGCTGAACAAGAACGTACGTGCGCAGCAATCGTATCACGCAGTTGTTGGCATGGATTGGAACTTTAAGGCTTGGACGCGTCCCTTTAAATTGGTAGCGGAAGTGTACTACAAGTACCTGAACGATCTTGTTACTTACGAGATCGACAACGTTCGTATCCGTTACTACGCCAACAATAATTCGCGTGGTTATGCCACAGGTCTCGATCTAAAAGTGAATGGAGAATTTGTAAAAGGAATTGAGAGTTGGGCAAGTATGTCTGTAATGACGGTTCAAGAAGACATTATTGGCGATTTCTACTACGATTATTACAACGCTGCTGGAGAAGAGATCCGATACGGAATTACCCAAGACCAAACGCCTACTGATTCGGTAAGACGTGAACCGGGCTTCATTCCACGACCAACGGATCAGCGGGTCAATTTCTCACTTTACTTCCAAGATTACGTTCCTAAATTACCTCAACTCAAAATGCATTTGAACTTGGTTTTCGGAACAGGGATGCCTTTTGGTCCGCCAGATTATGTTCGTTACCGCGATACGTTGCGTATTCCTCCGTACCGAAGAGTTGATATCGGTTTCTCTTATCTGCTACTTGGCGAAAAGAAGAAGTTCGTTGGGCCAAAGAATCCGCTCAAATATGTTCAATCCATATGGATCAGTTTTGAGGTATTCAACCTTCTTGGCACCAATAACACACTCAGCTATCTGTGGATATCGGATATTACCAACCGTCAATACGCAGTACCGAATTACCTCACAGCAAGACGTATCAATGCTAAAATTGTAATGAAATTCTGATGAGAGTAGTTGGCCGCATACCGCATCCTAGCATTTCCATCACCATTTTCGAATACAACGAAAAGTATACGCTTAAATTAGAGGCTGGCCCGATGGAACAGTCCTATAAGATCACCACAGAACAGGCGGGTAATCTGGCAAATCTGCAACGAATAGCCGATCAACAATTTCTTACAGAATGCCTGGCACATTTCAATGCCATGTATCTTTCTTGGAAGAACGCTGTGGAGCGCAACTTGACGGATTAACTTTGGGCATCATGCCACTTCGGAATTTCTTAATTGCAACCATGCTTCTCGCTAGTTTCTCGTGCATCGCACAAGAAAAAAAAGTGAAGAAGATCGAGCTACGGAATGCCGAGGTTTTAGAGTATGACGAGACCATTGGTTACAAAGCTCGGAGGCTCTTAGGAAACGTGATATTTGAACACGAAGGGGCACTGATGTACTGCGACAGCGCTTACCTCTACGAAGACAACAGCATGGATGCCTTCTCTAAGGTGTTCTTGAACAAAGGAGATAGTATTAAACTTTGGTGCGATGAGCTGAATTACAACGGCAATACAGAATTTGCCAAAGCAAAGCGTAACGTAAAGTTGCAAGACAGGGAAATGACCCTCACCAGTCAGAAACTGGATTATAACATGGCTACCGAACAGGCCTGGTACAACACGGGCGGTAAAATTGTTGATAATGAGAACACACTAACAAG
>JAGYJL010000004.1 GCA_018402015.1 Flavobacteriales bacterium
GGTTCCGAGTTGCGGGCACCAATTCACGTAGGCTTCACTCAGATAAGCAATACGATAATTGAGGAGGATTGTTTGTTGTTTCGCTTCATCCCAACTCTTCCATTCATCCGCAGAAAACAAAGGCGTTTCATCGCAGTGCGCGTTCACTTTTGAGTTACCGTTATTCTTGAATTCAGAAATCAGATCAGCAATCGGACGGGCCTTATCGGCAGCGTTATCGTACCACGCATCAAACAATTGCAGGAAGATCCACTGCGTCCATTTGTAGTAAGATGGGTCTGAAGTTCGCACTTCGCGGTCCCAATCGAAACTGAAACCAATGTTGTCCATTTGCCTGCGGAACGTGTCAATATTGGCAACGGTGGTTATTGCAGGATGCGTCCCGGTCTGAATCGCGTACTGCTCGGCAGGCAATCCGAACGAATCATATCCCATTGGATGCAGCACATTGAAGCCTTTAAGGCGCTTGTAGCGCGCGTAAATGTCGGAGGCAATATAGCCGAGCGGATGACCCACATGTAATCCAGCACCAGAAGGGTAGGGAAACATATCCAGCACATAGAATGGTTGTTTTGCAGAGGCATTTTTTGCTTCAAACGTTTTGTTCTTGGCCCAATACTGTTGCCACTTCTTCTCGATCTTCTCTGGGTGATATTGCATGCTTTGATTTTTCGAAGCGCGAAGTTAACGATCAACACTTCTTAAATCGAGTTAAAACGGTCTTTGTCGGTAGGCAAAAAGTGTAATTTAGCCCGACCTGATAACAATGGCAGCAGCAGAAGAAAAGGCACACAAGCGGCAGATATGGCGGAGTAACATCACGGCCATGGTGAGTATTTCGCTGGTACTTTTCATGCTTGGGCTGTTAGGCCTGGTGTTGCTTTACGCCAATGCACTTTCCAGTTATGTGAAAGAGAATATCGGTTTCACCATCTATATGAAGGATGAAGCAAAGGAGGTGGACATCATTCAATTTCAGAAGTTTCTAGATACATCAGATTTCGTAAGGAGTACGAAGTATGTATCGAAAGAAGATGCTGCGGAATACCTTCAAGAGGCGTTGGGTGAGGATTTCGTAGGTTTTATGGGATACAATCCATTGAAGCGTTCCATTGACGTGAAGATCAGATCGGACTATGCTAACGAGGAAGGAATTGTGGATATTCAATCAGACCTCCTGAAAAACCCAATGATTCACGAAATCGATTATCCGGTGGATCTCATCAGGGTTATCAACCGAAACGTTCGTAAAGCGGGAATTGTCATATTTATTTTCTGTGGGCTGCTTTCGGTTATTGCCATCTCCTTGATCAACAATAACATCAGGCTTTCAGTCTACTCAAAGCGTTTTCTCATCAACTCAATGAAATTGGTTGGAGCCACACAAGGTTTCATTAGAAGACCTTTCGTTATTGAAGGAGTATTGCGCGGTCTAATAGGAGCTTTGGTTGCCAATGTATTGCTTGCGGGCGTAATTTATCTGGCTAACCAGAACGTTCCTGAGTTGTTCGGATTAGAGAATATACAGATCGTACTTACGTTGTTTGCAGTGGTGTTGACGCTCGGATTCATCATTTCATTCTTAAGTACGACATTTGCCGTAAGAAAATATCTGCGTTTGAACGCAGACGAATTATACTACTGATCATGGGAAAAGAAACAGAGGGCGAAAAAGAGTTCGCATTCGGGAAAGAGAATTACATCATCACTATAGCTGGGCTTCTCTTTATCATGGTAGGCTTCATCCTCATGGCAGGTGGTGGCCCTGAAGATCCAACAGCTTTCAGCGAAGAGATCTTCAGCACCAGAAGAATAACGATTGCCCCAATAGTAGTATTGATTGGTTTCGCGTTGGAGATCATCGGTATCATGTACCGCTCTAAATCCTGATAAATGGGTTTTTGGGAAGCCCTTATTCTCGGCATTATTCAAGGCCTCACGGAATTCCTTCCAGTAAGCAGCAGTGGCCATCTCGAACTTGGAAAAGCAATTTTCGGAGACAATAGTCTACCAGAAGAGAGTTTGCTTTTCACGGTCGTGGTCCATGCTGCCACTGCCCTTAGTACCATAGTGGTATTCAGAAAAGACATTTGGACCATCATTAAAGGCCTTTTCCAATTCAAGCGAAACGAAGAATCTGAATTCTCTCTCAAGATCATCATCTCCATGGTGCCCGCTGCCATTGTCGGCATTTTGTTCGATGAGCAGATAGAGGCGCTTTTCAGCAGACAGATTCTGCTCGTAGGTTGTATGCTTCTGGTTACAGGAGGGCTGTTGTTTCTTGCAGACAAGGCCAAGAACACCAACAAACCTGTGAGTTTTCAGAATTCATTGATTATTGGAATTTCTCAGGCGATAGCCATTCTGCCCGGAATAAGCCGTTCGGGAGCTACCATCTCCACCTCGGTTCTGTTGGGAATAGACCGCGATAAGGCTGCGCGGTTCTCCTTCCTAATGGTTGTTCCGCTTATCCTCGGCAAGATTGCCAAGGATATTTTGGATGGTGCACTCGGAGCAGATTTTGTCAACTCCATGCCGTTGGTGGTAGGTTTCACAGGCGCATTCTGTGCTGGTTTGGTTGCCTGTCAGTGGATGATATCCTTGGTTCGAAACGCTCAATTGCGCTATTTCTCTTACTACTGTTTTGCAGTAGGTTTTGTAGCTGTTGTTGTAGCCATAATGCCAAAAGTCTAGTTTGAGCACGCTCGAATTTCAAAAAGGCGAAGTGATGCTTTTCGATAAGCCACTTGGCGTGTCGAGTTTTTCCATTGTGAATCGTGTTCGCGGAATCATCAAACGCAAACTGAAGGTTAAGAATATCAAGGTTGGCCACGCAGGAACGCTCGATCCCCTTGCTACGGGGCTTTTGGTGATCTGCACAGGCAAGATGACCAAATCCATTTCTGCCATACAAGATGCGGAGAAGGAATACACTGGAACCATTACCCTTGGAGGCATGACACCATCTTACGACCTGGAATCTGAAGTTGAGACCGGTTTTCCTATAGATCACATAACCGAAGAACTTGTTCGCCAAACGGCTAAGCAGTTTGAAGGCCAGATCGATCAGATGCCACCCGCCTTTTCCGCCAAACAGGTAGACGGAAAACGTGCCTACGAACTAGCGAGGAAAGGCGAGGAAGTGGTGCTTCAGACCAAACGGATCACCATTCGCGAATTTGAGATAGTAGATTTCCGAGCAGGAGAAATGCCAGAGGTTGATTTTCGCGTTTCCTGTACAAAAGGAACATACATCCGTTCCTTAGCTCACGATTTTGGCAAAGCCCTCCATTCTGGCGGATACCTCTCTGCTTTAAGAAGAACACGCATCGGTAAATACGCGATAGAAGATGCGATTACTGCCGACCAGTTTCAATTCCTAATGCACGGAGACGAATGGGAAACAAGACAGGGCTGAAACACGAACTCTTTTCTTACCTTCGCAGCCCCATAAAAAATGGGCCCGTAAGCTCAATACATACACTATGAAATTATCACAATTCAAATTTGACATTCCGCAAGAACTGATCGCCTATTATCCAGCTCCAGACAGAGAGGAGAGCCGATTGATGGTGCTTGATCGCAAAGCAGGAACAATTGAACACAAACTTTTTAAAGACGTTCTCGATTATTTCGATGATGGCGATTCAATGCTGTTGAACAACACACGTGTGTTCCCAGCAAGATTGATAGGAAAGAAAGAGAAGACCGAAGCGAAGATTGAGGTTTTTCTACTTAGAGAATTGAACCGCGAGAGCCTTCTTTGGGACGTACTGGTTGATCCAGCCCGTAAGATCAGAATTGGTAACAAGCTTTACTTCGGAGACGATGATAGCTTGGTTGCTGAAGTAATTGATAACACTACATCGAGAGGTAGAACACTACGTTTCCTTTATGATGGCCCGCATGATGAGTTTAAGAAAACCATCTTCGACATGGGCGAAACGCCACTTCCGAAATACATCAAGCGTGCCGCAGAGCCAGAAGATGAGGAGCGTTATCAAACCGTATTTGCAAAGCACGAAGGTGCTGTTGCGGCTCCAACAGCTGGTCTGCACTTCAGTAAGCAATTGTTGAAGCGATTGGAACTGAAAGGCGTGAATTTCGCAGAGCTGACACTTCATGTTGGTCTTGGAACCTTCCGCTCAGTTGAGGTAGAAGACCTTACCAAGCATAAAATGGACAGTGAGCAGTTGATCATCACGCAAGAAGCGTGCGATATTGTTAACGCTTCTAAAGATGCAAGGAAGAAGGTCTGTGCAGTTGGAACAACAACTGTTCGTGCAGCAGAAACATCTGTAAGTACAATCGGTCATATGAAGCCGTATGACGGTTGGACGAATAAATTCATCTTTCCTCCACACGATTTCCAAGTACCTAACTGTATGATCACCAACTTCCATATGCCACAATCTACATTGTTGATGATGGTTGCAGCATTTGCCGGATATGATTTCATGCGCGAAGCATATGATCAAGCAATTAAGGAGAAATACAGATTCTACTCTTACGGAGATGCAATGCTGATCCTGTAAGTGTTTAGAAAGCTTAATTTAAGCCCCGATTGTCACATGATGGTCGGGGCTTTTTCTATGAAAAAATCAATGATAATAGTTGCTGGTGGTAGCGGAACCCGAATGGGTGCCGAAATACCAAAGCAATTCATGGAAGTAGCAGGGAAACCTATTTTAATGCATACGCTCGATGTTCTTCACAATGCAGACAGAACCATGCAGCTCATTTTGGTGCTACCCAACGATCAATTCCAATTTTGGGAATCACTGAAGAATAAGCACCACTTTAAATTGCAGCATGAAATGGCCGTTGGCGGGGCTACACGGTTTTTATCTGTAAGCAGCGGGCTTGAGAAAGTCACTGGAGAACTTGTTGGTGTTCATGATGGCGTTCGGCCGTTTGTGAGTGAGAAAATGGTTGAAACATGCTTTTCCAAGGCGGAAGAAACGGGAGCCGCGGTTCCAGTTGTTCCAATTGTTCAAAGTCTCAGGCGGTTAGAGGAAGATAGAAGCGAAGCCGTGGACCGGAATTTATTTCGAGCGGTTCAAACACCACAGTGTTTTAAAACCCACATTCTCAAAGCAGCATTCAAATCGGCCTCCGGAACAGACTATTCTGATGATGCTACCGTTGTTGAAGCCAATGGGCAAACAGTAGCGTTGGTCGATGGCGATCTGATGAATATAAAGATCACATCGCCATTGGACATCGAACTTGCTGAATTGATAACAGCAAGACGAACAATCTCGAATTGAATTAACATATTCGTGTTAATAGAATAATCTGCCATGTTCGAACCTTATGTTGCTTGGTTGGGTATACTTGTGGAGAAAGCTATGGGAGAACGAATGACAAAACAGGTTTTGGAGAAGAAATTGAAGTCTGCAGGACTTCTGCTTTCACCTATTGTTCTATTTGCTGTTCTTTTGTTCTCAGAACCAGTTATGCTGTTTGGATGGACAGATGGCAATAAGGAGAATCCTGATTCCGATAAATCCTCTTATCCACACAAGCAACACAGCTACATCAATATTCAAATTGATAGCAGTTTGGCGTACGCACCTTCGCTTATCAAAGCTGGGTTGGTGTATGATTATACCGAAAACAGATTGGTTTGGGAGAAGAATCTAGAAGAGCAATTTCCCATTGCATCTCTTACAAAGATGATGGTTGCCCTTATTACCATGGAGCAAGTAACCGCAGGGATAGTTCACTTAGATGATGTGGTTACCATAAGCCAGAACGCAACTTGGGTTGGCGGTTCAAAGGTTTATGTCAAAGCTGGTCAGGAACTCACGGTATCCGATCTGCTCGAGGCTGCTATGATCCGTTCTGGAAACGATGCCGCATACGCGTTAGCCGAATTTATTGGTGGTACGGAGGAAGATTTCGTGTCGCTCATGAATCAGAAATCGGAAGACCTTGGTATGGAATATACCTGTTTCGCCAACTCCACAGGAATGCCAGTAAAGTCTAAGGAACTATCCGATAATGAATCTACGGCTGGCGATCTTTTACTACTGGCCAGAGAACTTGTAAAGTACGAGGGGATTCTCAACATGACTTCAAAAAGCACTTCCGATATTAGGAATGCAAACGGCATTTACACGTACGATAACCGTAATACTCTTGTGAAAAAGTATGACGAGATAGATGGTCTAAAGACCGGGTTTACCAACGCAGCCAAATACTGCATTGTAGCTACTTCAAAGCGTTGCGATCATCGCGTTATCACCATACTTTTGGGTGTAGAGACCAAGCATCAACGGTACGATATTGCTGTAAATCTCTTCAATAACTATTACTCAACCATTGGTTTGGGTAAACTTGGCGAGGATTTTGAAGAGCGAGCAAGTGCCGATTGAACAATAACCATTTAAAAACAGAACATGAGAATTTTTGCATTGATGCTACTAGCATCGCTATCAATTAACGCCTTTGGCCAAAAGAAAGGCGAACTGAACTGGCCAGCCATGCAGGTTGACCCTAAGACCAATTTGATAACCTATACCGAAGTACCAGAAGTGGATGGAGTATCAGCTGCAGACATTTACGACCGCGCCATGAAATGGGGAGGTGAGTATTTCAAGAATTTCTCTGAGAAATTAAAGAAGCAAGACAAAGCTGCTGGAGAAATGGAGATATTCTACCGTTTCCCGATCTATGCTTACGACAAGAAAGGAGTTAAAACAACCACCAAGCAAGGTTTGGCACAGTTTACCCTTACCATTATGTTCAAGGATGGTCGATACAAGTACACCATAACCGACCTTAATCTAAAAGCAACGAGCTACATGCCATTAGAGCCATGGTTGGATAGAGAAGATCCAGATGCTGAGAATCATTCTTATTATCTAACTGATATCGATACAGAGATCCGAGCGATCATAGATAGTATGAAAGCAGGGCTAGATACCAGTGGACCGAAATCCTCGGAAGATTGGTGATCACATAATGCGTTGTACAGAAGCCGCTGAAAGGTTTCCAGTTTCAACGTCAAGGTTCTTTAACCAAAGAACTCCAGGCAGTTTCCCTTTTTGGAAGCTGCCTTTTTCTTGGTCTAAATTCAGGGCGCTTGCTCCGTTCAGCGTGGCAATTTTCAGTAATTGGCCTACGGTCAGCTGCGGATGATACTGCTGAATCAAGCGTAATTCCTCGAACACGCTCAGTTGATGATTACTTGCCAGACTATCGGTTCCAACGCAGACTTTAGCTCCACTTTCCAACCAGATCGGAACATTCGGAACACGGTTTTCTATATACAGATTGGCATTTGGGCAAGCACACCAGAAAAGGTTGCTTCGGCTTTGGTTGGCGCTTACGAATTCTTCTGGTCTTGTCTGTGCATTATGAACCAGAATAGCATTCTGATCCTGTGGGAGTTCTCTAAGATGATAATCCAAAGAACTCGCAAACTGCGGTTCGAAATCGGAAAAATCCTCACCGAACTTTTGAAAGATCTCCACCAACTCTCCGCTGCCAGAAACAAACATTTCGTTTTCGCTTGCAGTCTCTTGGTTGTGTATGCTAATGGTTCCTGTAAAATTCTCCTGTTGTTCTCTTATTCCTGAGAATAATTGTTTGCTTACAGAATACGGTGCGTGCGGAACGATGGTCGCCCTTAGCCCGCGTTCCTTATACTGGCTTGCCACTCGAATTCCTTCTTGCAAGACCTCATCTGCTCGCGATGAATCGAATGAGAATACTTCTACGAACGAATGATATTTGATCCTGCTGCTGGCTTTGATCTCTAACGTATCAGCGGTGTTGCAGATATCGCCAACGGCTTCAATACCATTCCGCCACATTTCCTCATCGGCCAATTTGATGGCTTCAAGTTTCTGGTCGGCATTCTCGTGTCTGCGAGAAACGATCTGCATGATGAATTCAGGCAGCCCCGTCTTTTCAGGAACGAGACCTTTCATGTGCGATAGTTCCAGATGGCAATGCGTGTTGACAAAGCCCGGGCATAGCGCGCCTCTAAAACGCTCTATCCGACTTTTCTCAGGAGCGCTAGAATCGCTTTCTGATAGAATGTCTATGATCTTTCCTTCTGGTCCTAAAACCAGAATTCCGTTAGGTATTGGCGCAGTATGAATCGGAAAGATGAGGTCGGCAGAGAGGAATCGCATTGTAAGCCTGTATCTTTGTGCAATATGGCTGAGAAACAGGACATACGCGCGTTATCTGACGATGAAATTAGTGCATTTTTCATCGCCAATGGAGAGAAGGCATTTCGTGCAAAACAAGTGAGCGAATGGCTTTGGAAGAAGGCAATTCACTCCTTCGATGATATGACCAATCTATCCAAGTCTACAAGAGACCTGCTTACCGAGAATTTCGTGATCAATGCAGTTTCGGTAGATGAGATGCAGATAAGTGAGGATCGGACCATCAAAAGTTCATTCAAAACAGCTGATGGAAAATTTGTGGAAGGCGTACTCATTCCTACAGCCAGTAGAATGACTGCCTGTATTTCATCACAGATAGGGTGTAGTCTTAGTTGCAAGTTTTGCGCTACCGGAAGGCTTGATAGGTTACGCAATCTGAATGCCGATGAGATTTTCGATCAAGTGGTTCACATTGCGCGTCAGTCGGAATCTGAATATGGAATTCCGCTAAGCAACATCGTTTACATGGGTATGGGAGAACCGCTGCTCAACTATAAGAACGTATTGGAAAGTATTGACCGCATCACTTCCGAAAGCGGTTTGGGCATGTCACCCAAAAGAATTACTGTTTCTACGGCCGGAATTGCTAAGATGATCCGCAAACTGGCTGACGACAAGGTGAAGTTCAACCTTGCTTTGTCCTTGCATGCTGCCAACGAGAAGAAGCGCGATTATATTATGCCAATAAACGAGTCGAACAATCTAGAGGTACTAGCAAACGAAATGCGCTACTTCTACGATCAAACCGGAACGCGTCCAACTCTCGAGTACATCATCTTCAAGGATTTTAACGATTCGTTGGAAGACGCGAGAGAACTCGCAGAATTCTGTAAGAATTTCCCAACCAAGATCAATATCATCGAATATAATCCCATCGATGGTGGAGAATTCCGAAAGGCCGATATCGCCAAAACAGACAAATTCAAATTGTATCTGGAGGAGCGGAACCTCATTGTCAATATCAGAAGAAGTAGAGGAAAGGACATAGATGCCGCTTGCGGACAATTGGCCAATAAACTTTCTGCGTAAATAGCTTGTTTAGTTACATTCGTCCGCTACGTTGGCTTCACTCAATGACATACAGAAACCCATCCGACTAGAGATGGAGGAATTTGAAGGACGATTCCGTTCTTCTATGCGAAGTGAAGTTGCCCTTCTCGATAAGATCACGCATTACATCGTTAAGCGAAAAGGCAAGCAAATGCGGCCCATGTTCGTGTTTCTAACAGCTAAAATGCTCGATGACACGAATGATACCACCTATCGTGCAGCCACATTGATTGAACTATTGCACACGGCCACTTTGGTGCATGATGATGTGGTAGATGATTCACAGAAACGGAGAGGTTTCTTCAGCATCAATGCATTATGGAAGAATAAAGTAGCCGTGCTGGTAGGCGATTACCTTTTGAGTCGCGGATTGCTGCTATCTGTAAAACATAAGGATTACAGACTGCTGGAGATCACGTCCAATTCGGTGCGTGAAATGAGTGAAGGCGAGCTGCTTCAGATGGAAAAGGCACGCAAACTGGATATTACCGAGGAGGTTTATTTCAATATCATCCGTCAGAAAACGGCTTCGCTTATTGCCAGTTGTTGTGCTTCTGGAGCTGCAAGCGTTTCGGAAGATGAAACACTGATAGAGAAGATGCGATTGTTCGGGGAAACGGTTGGAATTGCATTTCAAATACGGGACGATCTGTTCGATTACGGAAGCGATTCGAACATCGGAAAACCAACCGGCATCGATATCAAAGAGAAGAAGATGACGCTTCCGTTGATCTATGCGCTGAATAGATCGGACCGTTCAGAAAAGCGTTTCATCATCAATACCATAAAGAATCACAACACGGACGAAAAGCGAGTTGCTCAGGTGATTGATATGGTGAAAAAGAAAGGCGGTATTGATTACACCGTAACTCGGATGAACGAGTATCGAGACGCGGCAATCGGAATGCTGAAAGATCTGCCGAATAATCCAGCTAAAGAATCGCTGATCCAACTGGTCAATTTTGTAATTGACCGAACCAAGTGACCTTTTAGGAAAGCAGTTGTTTTACAACCATTGAGATGGTTTTTCCATCTGCTTTACCCGCCAACTCTGCAGATGCTGCGCCCATCACTTTGCCCATATCCTGTGGTCCGGCAGCGCCAACCTTGTCAATAATGGCCTGAAGTATAGGCTTCAATTCATCTTCTGTAAGCTGCTTAGGTAAGTATCTCTCAATAATGGCAGCTTCAGCTAGTTCCGGGTCGGCCAGGTCATTCCTTCCTTGACCCTTATACAACTCTGCACTTTCCTTACGCTGTTTTACCAGTTTCTGAAGCATTTTAATTCCCGCCTCATCCGAAGATTCGCCACCGCCTTTCTCCGTAGCCGCCAAAAGCAATTGCGATTTTATAGCACGCAAAGCAGTTAACGTAGTGGTATCCTTGGCCTTCATGGCCTCTTTCAGGTCGTTGTTTATTTGGTCGGTTAAACTCATTTTTCAATCTTTTTGTAATGACTCAGTGCTGATTTCTAGCTGTCAAAGCTATCAACAATCTTGGCAAGCGTTGGCTTGTTCATCACGTGTTTTCCTTCGAAGGACCAAACTTTCAGCTGCATTCCCATTTTTTCAAACTCGCTGGTCTTTTCTGTAACATTTATGTCCTTCAGAAACGGATCTTCATTGCCATACACGAAATGCACCGGAAGTTCATTGAATATCTGATGCTTTTCTACTGCATTCACATCATGAGGAAATGAACCTGCCCAAAGCACCAGTTGTGAAGGACGAATACCGTTGTTGGCAAACCATCGTACTGCTGTGGCTGTTCCCTGAGAGAATCCCAGTACTATAAAGTTGACGCTTGGGTCTTTGGGGTCGATTCCACAATCGTTCAGTACTGCGTTGATGTAATTGGATTGGTCTTTTATCTCCGTTTCCCGATCTTCCTTGGTCATCCAACTTGCTCCAACGCGGCCTGTCAGACCCTCCACGTAGAAACGCGATAAACCTTCAACAGCTATTACATAATTCTCTGCTGCATTCAATTCTTCGAAGTGTTTGATGAAGTATTCTGCCAATTGTCCGTAGCCATGAAAGACAAGCCAGATATTTTTTGTCTCCTGCTGTACCGAATTCAGCGTGAAATAGCGGCCAGTTCTAGGAACTTCGACAAACGACTTGTTGGAATGTGGCATGTTAACACTTATTGGTCGGGTACATGTCCCGGTTGGTCTAATAATACGTGATTCTCGCAGTGGATTAGCTAGCTTAATTGACCCGTAACTGACCATTACTAAGCGCATCCATTGAGAATCCAAAAGTATATCATTCTGGCCCTGCTGTCTGTTGTTATCGGACTTCAAAGCAATGCCCAGTGCCTTATGCTTCCGTCTGCGCTCGAAACACAGCTACAGGAATCCACTGATATTTTCGAAGGTCGGGTCAGCTATCAAGAGTCTTTCATGGGAGATGATGGCAACATATATACCGCCAATCAATTTGAAGTTTACCGCGTACTTAAAGGAAATGTCGGTTTCAATTACACGATTGTAACAGAAGGTGGTATTTACGGTGACCTGATGCAAGTTGTAACTCCTAGCGTTGGTCTGGCTATTGGAGATTATGGTCTTATTGTCTCAAAGACCGATATGTTCAGATCGTCAATGAACGTAGCACAAACCTTCTACCCGATCAACGAAACGAATGGAGAAGTTTTTCGGCTTAAGGGAATCGATCAACGAGAGCAGTTGTATGAGCTTGTTTCAAGAGCAACAGCCACCAACATTATTGAGCTTCGAAGAATATCATTAGAAATTGAAAGTGCTGAGAACAGAGCTGCACCTCAAATAGCATCAATTGGCCCTGTACAGGTTACTGCCGGCACCCAGACGGTCATCACCATAACTGGTCAGAATTTCGGGCAAGAGCAAGGAAACGGTTATGTAGCGTTCCATAATGCAGACGATGGCGGGCAAAGTTTCGTCAGTCTTGCTCACGGCCCGCATTATCTGTCTTGGTCTGATACTGAAATTCAATTGTACGTGCCATCTGCAACGCTTTACAATCAGGCTGTTGCCGGAACGGGTACCATACGCGTGGTTACCGGTTCGGGAAACTCAATTGAAAGCGTGCAGAATCTATCAGTTCGTTACGCCAAAAGCGAGGTGATCTATTCCAGTCAGCTAAGTTCTACCTTGCTGGTTGGAAATCAGTCGGGAGGCTATGTTTTTACACCAAACGCGAATTTGGTCACTGCTAGTGGTGGAACAGAATTGGCTCACGATGTTTTGGAAAAATGGGCCTGTAACACCGGTGTCAATTTCCGGTTAGCAGACGAAGTTGTGAATTCTAACGAGTATGCTTACGATGAAGTGAATCTTTTAGGCTTATCGGCACCAGGCCAACTTCCAAACTACTTGTTGGGAAGAACCGTAACCACCTTTTCGGGTTGTGGTGGCACTGATGGTCTTCAATGGAATCTGGTAGAAATAGACATACTCCTGAATAGCGATATCGCTTGGTGGACAGGCGAAGACCACCCGATGCCCGGCACCTTCGATATGGAAACGGCTCTGTTGCACGAAGTTGGTCATGCGCATCTGCTTCAGCACAATAACAATCAGGCATCTTCCATGTATTTTCAGCCACTGATTTTATGGCGAGAGCAGATTTTCATCCTGCACGGATGAAGGTGGCGACATACCGCTACCATTCTTCCAACGCTGAATCGGTTTGTGGAGAAGACAATCATCAGAGTTACGATTTTCTTCTGCAATTTGAGCGTCATAAACGCGTTGGAGAAAGCTGGCGCCCAACGTGTACATGGCATAACTGAATCCATTTGAAGATGTACTGAACTTGACCGTAGAGAAAGTGGAAATACGGTTTACCAGCTTTTGATGCTCTAGGCAGGAAGATGCTTTCTGAACATTGGCAATCGGTTTCAAAACGAAATAGCATCAGCCTGACTTCCAGCAGAGTTTACTTAGATTCTTTCTGAAATCAGAGAGGGAAGTATTGCGATTGGTTAAACTGATTTCCTTAGCTGCATGAAAGCAGCATTGGCAGGTTCAACAGGGTTTATCGGTTCTATCTGATAGACATTCTCCACAGACTACCTCTACACCTCTGTTCAAGTTCTAAGTCGAAGACCCATGGGAACTCGCCTGAGAAATTCTTTGCGCATGTAACGGATTTCCATCTTTCTAGTCAAGATCTTGGCGATCGATACAGTGGCTTTCTGTGCATTGGGAACTACCATAGCTACTGCAGGTTCGCAAGATGCTTTTATCACGTGCATCAGCGATCTTGTGCTAGCATTTGCCAATAACGCAAAACAAGCAGGAGCCAAAACTTTGTGCTTAGTTTCCTCAGTTGGAGCAGATTCCGATCGTCCAATCTCTATTTAAGAGTAAAAGGAGAAACCGGAAGAAGCATCTTCAGGTTAATGGTTTCGAGTCGTCGATCATTCTGCGTCCTTCTATGCTGGGATGGGTGAACGGGCAGTTGAAGCTTGTGGAGAGTCGATCGGTAAAGGAATAATGACGCTTTCAATCCATTGATGCTAGGTCCACGATAAATACCGTGTGGCTCAGTGCAGAACAGTAGTCAACGCAATGGCTAACCGCCAAGGAGAATTTAGCTGGCGTTCACGTTTTGGAAGGCAACGACCTTCAGGCTTTTTTCTGAATTCGATCCTTATCGGTTTTCACGAAAATGCTGATCCAAATTGATCGGGAAACTCTGAAGATAGGAGGGAAAAGCAGAATGATTGCAGTTGCGTTCAATCCCAAATACCACATGATATCGAAATGCCAAAGAACGATCATTGCAACAAAAACTGAGACACTCAGTGCAATGGTAAGCGCGTAGCTTATATACATTGCACCGTAGTAAAACCCAGGCTCAAGCCAATATTTCTGCTCGCAAACAGGACACTTATCAGGCATCTTATCCATATCTGAGAAGCTGTACGGATTCTTAGTTAGAAACAGATCGCCTTCGTGGCAACGTGGGCATTTCAGGTTGAGAATGCTATACAGTTTGGTTCCTTTCAGCATGACTTAGTAAGATGGTTGGCCAAAGGAACACATTACCTGCAATTTCAACTGCAACATTGGTTACTTAACCCAATTGGATTCCCCACTTTTGCGGCATGATATCACTTAATCAGGTTTCCGTACAATTCAACGGAAAATTCCTCTTCAATAACATATCCTTTTTGGCAAATCCAAAGGATAGGATCGGACTTGTAGGTAAGAATGGAGCGGGTAAATCTACCTTGCTCAAAGTCATAGCGGGTCAATTGGAACCAGAATCTGGCGCTATTTCTAAGCCAAGTGGCGCAACCATCGGCTACCTCTCTCAGGACATCAAGCCAAAAGCAGGTAAGACTATTTTCGATGAGACCTATAGCGCACTTCAGGAATTGAAAGAACTGGATGCCAAGGTGAAGTACTATACCAAGCAGTTGGAAGAGCGCACCGATTATGAAACAGATTCGTACATGGATCTCATTCATGATATGACTGTTGCAACGGAACGTTTCAGTTTGCTTGGAGGCGATACAGCAGATGCAGAGGTGGAGAAAGTTCTACTTGGACTTGGCTTTTTACGCTCCGATCTTACCAGAAAAATGGAAGAGTTCAGCGGTGGTTGGCAAATGCGCGTTGAATTGGCCAAGATCCTTGTGCAGCGACCAGATGTGCTGTTACTCGATGAGCCTACCAATCACCTCGACATCCTTTCTATTCAGTGGTTGGAAGATTTTCTCAAAGATCACAGCGGCACGGTCATCCTTGTTTCTCACGATAGGGCGTTTCTCGATAACATCACCAATAGAACCATCGATATTACCCTTGGTAGGATCAATGATTATCGCGTGCCCTATTCGAAGTATGTCGAGCAGCGTGCCGAACGCATAGAACTGCAGATGGCATCTTACGAGAACCAACAGAAGTTCATTGCCGATACCGAGAAATTCATCGAACGATTCCGTTATAAAGCCTCGAAGGCCACGCAGGTTCAAAGCCGAATAAAGGCTTTGGAAAAAGTGGATAGAATTGAGGTGGAAGAGCAGGACAGGTCTGTAATGCGACTTCGCTTTCCACCAGCTCCAAGAGCTGGAAAAGTTGTGGTTCTGGCCGAAGGCGTTTCCAAACGCTATGGTGATCTGGAGGTGTTGAAGAACGTTGACCTGATGCTTGACCGTGGCGAGAAAGTGGCATTGCTAGGTAAGAATGGCGAAGGCAAGACCACGTTTTCGAAGATCGTTGTGGGAGAACTGGATTATACTGGAAAGTTGGAACTGGGTCACAACGTTTCCATGGGGTACTATGCTCAGGATCAAGCCGAATCACTCGATTCATCCAAAACTGTTTTCCAGACTTTGGACGATGTGGCACGAGGCGATATCAGAACCAAGCTGCGCGATATTCTAGGTTCATTCCTTTTTGGTGGAGAAGACGTGGATAAGAAAGTAAGTGTGCTTTCTGGAGGAGAAAGAGGTCGTTTGGCGCTGGCCAAGTTGCTGCTGGAACCTGTCAATCTGCTTGTACTCGATGAGCCCACCAACCACTTGGATATGCACTCGAAAGATGTACTCAAACAAGCGTTGCAGAAGTACGATGGAGCGATGATCATCGTATCGCACGACAGGGATTTTCTAAGTGGATTGACAACCAAGGTCTACGAGTTCAAAGACAAGAATGTGAAGGAACACATTGGCGATGTTTACGAGTTCTTGAATAAGGTTAAAGCAACAAGCATTCAAGAATTCAGTGCCAAGGCCAAAGTGGTAGAACCGAAGCCGAATTCAAACAAGGAAAGCAAAGAAGAACAGCGCGTAAGAAAAGAGCGGGAAAAGGAGCTACGCAAGGCAAAGAACCGTGCAGATAGATTGGAACAGGAAATTTCTGCAATCGAAAAGGAGATTGCAGATCTGGACGAGTTGATGCTGGATGCCGAAGGCTACAAAGAAGCACTTGCCGAGCGCGATGTTTTCAAAGAATACCAGGAAAAACAAGCACAATTGGATGCAAGAATGGCAGAGTGGGAAGACGCACTTAACCAAGTTGAGCAGTTAGATAATCAATGATCTGTCGTTGATAACTACCTATGGTTATTTACATCACTATGTTAGACACAACTAAATTTGCCATCAGTTAAAAACCTAAACAACATGAAACAAAGAATTCAAATTCAAGCTTTGATAGCGGTTCTTGCCGCTGGAATGATGTTTTCATCATGCGGAAATGTGGACATCGTGAAACGAAGATATCGCCCAGGTTTTCACGTTGATGTGTCTCAAAAACGTCAGAAAATGAAGGAGGCTGAAGCGGCTGAAATTGCAGACAGTCGCAAAACGGAGAAAATGACCGCAGCAGACAGAAGAGATGCGGAACTCGAAACGGCAATTGTTTCTGATGAATTGACAGCCAGCAACAGTTCCACGCCATCAGCATTCTCTGGCATTAAGGAGACGCGAGAAAACCTGAAAAGAGAACTCCACTCGCCAGATTTCAGTGGATTGTCCTTTGAACGAAAGATGGATAGAATAAAGCGTGAGGTCTTAAAGCCATCTGCTCCAGTTGCTAACCTTGAGTGGATGAAATGGGTGTCTTTCGGCACAGGAATCGGCTCGTTGGCCTTTGGCGCTATGGCAGTGTTATTTTCCATACTTACCGTAGTGTTCTGGACCTCTTTCGTTTGGGGCGCAGCTGTTCTGGCTTTGTTGCTTGGTGCTGCCGCAATTACATTCTCCATTATCTACAAAAAGAATAACGGAACAGACTCTAAGGCGCGTCTTGGTTTCATTTTCGGGATCATTGGGGCCGGATTGGCCGTTCTTGCCATCATTCTTGGTGCCATTTTCTTTGCCATTTTTGTTCTTTGATAATTTTTTCATTGCCTGAAATAGAAAAAGCCCGCTCTATATGAGTGGGCTTTTTCTTTCACGGCCAATTATATTTAAGGCCAAATCGTTATCATGAGATTCAACGGAAAACACTTAAGTATTGCAATCCTGTTGGCCGCATTCATCCTTCAATCGTGCGGTAATGTCGATATCGTAAAAAGAAGATACCGTCCTGGTTTCCATGTGGAAATGTCTAAGAACAGGCAGGATAGAAAGCAAACGGATGAAACTGCTGCTGTCGACCGCGCTCAGGTAAGCGAAGCAGATAAACTAGATCAGAAACCATCTGCGGAACCTATTTCTGCAGAGAAATCGATTTGGCCAGATGTTGAAATGACCGCTTCGGTGGTAAGTGCTCAGACTTCGGGAACCATCATCAAGACCAATAAGCTTGAGAAAGCATCCGATTTTCTCTTCGTCCCATTTACGGAGCTGAAACAGGAAAAGTTCAACAGTGAACTGCGTAGAGCGGTATTCAATAGCCAAGATGATGAGAAACATGGCTGGTCGGTCATTTCCTTTATATCAACTGGCTTAGGTGCCGTTGGTCTTGGATTGGTTGTAGCTGGCTTAATCTTGTTGGTATCGTTCATTTTTGCAGGAGGCTTCTTCTACTGGTGGATTTTTGCTTTGGCCGGTCTGGTCTTCGGTATTGCAGGCATGGTAACTGGCATACTCGGCATGAGACAAACAGGCAGAGGTGAAAAACGAGGTCGCGGTTTCGCTTTGGCGGGAATGATTTCCGGAATAGTATCGCTTGCTTTAGGACTTGTTGGTCTACTTTGGGGACTTCTCTACTCGGTCATTCAACGCTTGGGTGAATAATTCTCCGTTGAGAGTTGGCTCAACTCAGCAGGTGCAGGTCATCCGCGGTATCCAGATCCGACAGTTGAACCAGCTCACCAAAACGTAAGCGATGTTCTGTTAGCTGAGTTATCGTATCATTAAAAACCGAATCCGTGCTCCATTCTTTCTCCTCAAACAGGAAAGGATGGAGTTTTTTCATTCCTAAGAGATAGTAGCCGCCATCTTTTGCCGAACCGATACAAACATCATTTTTGTCGAGTTCGATAAAAGAAGCTTCAAGAATTTCAGCACGTATCTCAGGGCAATCACTACCAATTATCACCGCTTTTTCTGCTCCCAGAGCAAACACTTGTTCAAAGGCATTTTTCATTCGATCGCCAAGATCATTTCCTTGCTGAACAAACTTATTGAAGTGGTCATCGTCCCAACAATCGCTTTCAATCTCATCAGAATAGAACACATTTCTCACACAGTTCGTTCTTAACGCTTCCTTGCGAGTAATTTCCAGAAGTTTCAAATAGATCTCCAGCGCTTTTTCATCACCTATACCAGCAGCTAAACGGGTCTTTACTTTACCCAACTTTGGATTCTTTACAAAAATGATGAGGTGATGATCTTGTTGCAATTGCTGAGGGTTTTAGCCAAATGACCGAAAAAATTTAGACCTACTGGAATAAATGCATGCATTGTTTCTAATTTTAGCTGTGGCCGTCAATGCGCGGCCGATCTTACTCAAAACACTTTAGGAGTCATGTATGAAGTAGGCGTTGGAAAGGCCGACATCACCGCGTTTAAACTCGGTGTAGGGATGATGGGTTATGGCATGTATTTCAACATTGTAAAAGGTGTTGAAACGGATCTTTATGCTAGAGCAGTGGTTATTAGAGATACCGCAACGGGTAAAAAGGTTGCCTTGGTAAATGCCGAAATATGCTTCGTTACCATTGCTATTAGGCGTGGTGTGATGAAGAAGCTACAGCGAAAGCACGAGCATCTTGGGTTTACAGAAGACGCAGTAATGATAACCGCCCAACATACACATAGCGCTCCGGGCGGTTATTCTCATTTCGGTCTTTACAACATGTCTATTCCTGGATTTGTACCAGAAGTGTATCAAAAAGTGGTGGACGGAATAGTTGATGCGATCGTTGCAGCTGCCGAAAGCATTCGTCCTGCTACCATCAAAGTATCAAAAGGCGAGATTGAAAGCGACAAGGAAGTTGCTTTCAACCGTTCGTTGGAAGCTTACAATGCCAATCCGGAAATTAAAACCAAACTAAAGAAGGAAGAAACGGACCAAGCAGTAGACCGGAACATGCTCTTAATGCGGTTCGATGATCTGGAAGGAAACCCTATTGGTTCTTGGAACTGGTTTGGGGTTCATACAACCAGCTTGAGCAACGATAACCATCGGATCTGCTCGGATAATAAAGGCTATGCTGCCAAGTATCACGAAGACAAGGTGCGAAAGCGCAAGAAGGACACGTTCATTTCGGTATTTGCGCAGCGAAAGGCCGGAGATGTTACGCCAAATTACAAGTGGGATAAGAAAAAGAAGTGGACAAGAGGCAAGTTCGAGGACGATTTTGAAAGTGCCAAGTTCAATGGGAATATCCAGTTTGAACACGCACACAACCTATTCAAAGCCGCCAAAAAAGCTGAAGATCAACCAACGCAAGTTGATCATGTAATGACCTTTGTTGACTTCCGGAAGGTAATAGTTGACAAAGAATTTGCCTGTGGGCAGAAAGATGCCAGAACAGGACCTGCCTGCCATGGTGTTGCCTTTTTTGAAGGAACAGTAGAAGGTCCGGGCATGCCTCACGCAGTGGGCGCTCTAGCACGCACATTGATCAGAGCTCAAAAAGCCTACGAGTTGGCTGCTGCACCATTCAAACCGAAAGAGAAGGCTGATCGCATCTACCTTAAGTACCATACTCAAGGCCCGAAGGATATTCTCATTGAAGCAGATGATAGAAGAATTCTAGGTACACGAGACATCAAGAATTTGGTTGTTCCTGCTTGGGCAGATCCAGCAGTTGGGCAATTCAAGCGCTTTCATGCTAACGGAAGCTTAGGAGAGAAACCATGGATTCCTCAGATTCTACCCATTCAGCTCATTATTATCGGAAATCTGGCGCTAGCAGGAATTCCGGCCGAGATAACAACAGTTGCAGGTCAGCGTTTGGAAGATACACTGCTTGAAGTGCTCGCAGACCGTGGCGTAACAGAAGTTGTTTGTTCAACTTACACCAACGCTTACTGCGGTTACATTACTACTTATGAGGAGTACCAGTTGCAACTTTACGAAGGTGGTCATACCGTTTTCGGTCAACACTTCTTAGGCGCTATTCAGACCAAATTTCGCCAGTTGGCAATGGAAATGATAAAGCCAGAAAATGAACGGAATGTGGTGGAAGATGGTCGCCCGGCAACGTTTACAGACGAAGAACTCGAACTCCGTTCTTTTGATATTGAAACGCAGAAAAGGTTGATCCAGCTGTAGCAAGAAATCCGAAGAACACCGAGAAAAGAATTCAATACGGTGTTTTTAGTGATTCGTATTCATTGTTGTAATTTGTACTTTCATCGCCATGTCAACAGACAAAATAGATAGAGAACTACAGGAGGCAAGCCGTGTGCTGGAGGAGTTCATGAACGATGCATCCAATCTTCAGGCTATTCGAAAAGCTGCTTCCATTCTGGTCAGATGTATTGACACAGGTGGAAAGATCATTTCTTGCGGTAATGGTGGGTCGATGAGTGATGCCATGCATTTTGCTGAAGAATTGAGCGGCCGTTTCAGAGGCGATAGGCCCTCCATTCCCGCTATCGCAATTTCTGATGCAGGCTTTATAACATGTACTGCAAACGATTACGGTTATGAGAAAGTTTTTTCGCGTTTTGTAGAAGGATTAGGAAATACTGGCGATGCTTTACTTGCAATCAGTACATCAGGCAACTCTGCAAATGTTATCAACGCGGCTAAGGCAGCAGCGGAAAAAGGAATGTCGGTTATTGCGCTAACGGGAAAAGATGGTGGCGAGTTAGCCAAGTTTTGCGATGTTGAAATTCGTGCACCGCATTCAGATTATTCAGATAGGGTTCAAGAGATCCATATCAAGGTTATTCACATACTCGTATTGCTTATTGAGCAGGAAGTTTCGCATTAAATGCTTGTAAAAACGTTTGGTAGCGCGGTTTATGGGGTTGATGCTAACATCATCACGGTAGAAACCAATGTAGCAGGGCAAGGCGTTAATTTTTACATGGTCGGGCTGCCAGACAATGCAGTGAAAGAAAGCCAAATGCGCATTAACGCTGCGCTGAAGAATATCGGGTACAAGATCCCAGGGAAAACCATTACGATCAATATGGCTCCAGCCGACCTACGAAAGGAAGGCTCTGCCTATGATCTTACCATTGCTGCAGGAATTCTTGCCGCAAGCGAACAGATCAAGTCGGAAGGAATTTCCGACTATATCATCATGGGAGAGCTTTCGCTCGATGGTGGACTTCGTCCGATAAAAGGTGTGTTGCCAATTGCCATTAAAGCGCGGCAAGATGGATTCAAGGGTTTTATTCTTCCAAAGCAGAACGCTCGCGAAGCGGCCATTGTGGATGATCTGGATGTTTACGGTATTGAGAATATCCAGGAACTCATTCACTTTTTTGATGGAAAGATTCCGCTTGAGAAAACAGAGATCAACACAAGAGAAGAGTTCTATAAGAAGCTCAGTAGTTCTGACCTCGATTTCTCTGATGTAAAAGGTCAGGAAAACATAAAGCGTGCAATGGAAATTGCCGCAGCCGGGGGGCACAATCTCCTACTTATCGGTCCGCCTGGTGCTGGAAAAACCATGTTGGCCAAACGGCTTCCGTCTATACTTCCTCCGCTTTCTCTCAAAGAAGCGTTAGAAACAACCAAGATCCATTCTGTAGCGGGAAATCTGGGTTCAGAAACTTCTCTTATGACCTTGCGTCCATTCAGAAGTCCGCATCACACAATATCAAATGTAGCTCTTGTTGGAGGCGGTCAGGTACCACAGCCGGGCGAAATTTCCCTTGCACATAACGGAGTTTTATTTCTGGACGAACTCCCAGAATTTCAGCGAACGGTTCTGGAGGTAATGCGTCAACCTTTGGAAGATCGCGTAGTCAACATTTCACGGGCTCGACTTTCGGTTGAGTATCCGAGTAGCTTCATGTTGGTGGCATCAATGAACCCATGTCCGTGTGGTTTTTACAACCACCCAGAGAAAGATTGCGTGTGCGCGCCAGGCGTAGTGCAGAAGTATCTCAACAAGATTTCGGGCCCTTTACTCGATAGAATTGACATTCATATAGAAGTAACGCCCGTACCGATCAACGAATTGGCAGATTTCCGTCCGGCGGAAAAAAGCGAGAATGTTCGCGAACGTGTTATTGCAGCAAGAGAAAAACAAATTGCCCGTTACAAAGACAATCCGCAAGTGCATAGTAATGCCATGATGGGAACCAAACTGCTGAAAGAAGTTTGTAAGATCGATGAAGCTGGGCGCGAAATGTTGAAAAAAGCTACCGATCGATTGGGACTTTCTGCCCGTGCCTTTGATCGGATATTGAAGGTTGCTCGTACCATTGCCGATCTAGAGGATTCAGAGAATATTGAACCAGGGCATTTGGCAGAAGCCATACAGTACAGAAGTTTAGACAGACAGAACTGGGCAGGTTAAGTGATGAAAGACACAGAGATTTATAAGCTGGTTTACGAAATTGTGACCGAAGCCATGATAGTGGTGGATAGAAAGGGAACAATTGTGGAAGCTAATCCATCAGCGGTAAGAATGTTCAAGTATCCAATGGGACAGTTGGTCGGTATGAATGTGGATGAACTTCTGCCTGATGCTTTGAGGAGGGCTCATGCATCGCATCGGCACGGATATACCGAAACTCCTCAGAGAAGGACAATGGGAAACAACCTTGACCTCATTGCCCAAGATGCTGAAGGGAATTTCATTCCGGTTGAGATATCACTGAACCATGCAGAACTGGATGGAGAGCTGCGCGTTGTGGCACTCATAACCGATATTTCTACAAGAAAAGAAGCGGAGCAGAAAATCATTCGTATCAATAAAGAGTTGGAAGAAGGCGTTAAGCAACGTACTCAGGAGTTGAATGCTGCAGTAAAAGCACTGGAGGAAAGTCAGCATCTCTACACCCTTATTGCTCAGAATTTTCCAGATGGAACCATCAATGTTCTCGATAGAAAGCTCAACTACATTTTTGCGGAGGGAAAAGAGTTTGTAAGAAGCGGAATCGACCGAAAAAAGGTGATCGGGCTGAATTACATCTCGTTACTTCCCAAAGAATACCAAGAAAAGGTGGAAACCGAGTTGAACCGAGTATTTGAAGGATTGCCACGCACGTTCGAAATTGTCACACGTGGTAACACTTTCATCATGAGTGCAGTTCCGCTTTACGATGATGAGGTTGGAGTGAACCGAATACTGTTGGTAGAAAAGAACATTACCGAGCAGAAGCAGGCCGAACAGGATATGGTGGCGGCTCTGAAGAAAGAGCGCGAACTGAACGAGATGAAATCGCGGTTCGTTTCCATGGCATCGCATGAGTTCCGTACACCGCTGGCCACTGTACTTAGCTCGGTTAATTTGGTCAGTCGCCATGCCGAGAACAACAATCAGGAAGGAATAAATAAACATGTTGGCCGCATAAGGAATTCTGTTCGGAACCTAACATCCATCCTTAACGATTTCCTATCGCTCGAAAAGTTAGAGCAAGGAAAAGTGCAGTTTAAACCTGAGAATTTTGACATGTGCGAACTCGCAGCCTCGGTTACGGACGAGATCAGCGGCATGACCAAGGAAGGACAGACCATTCGCTTAGACTGTTGTAAGGGAAATACTTGTTCTGGAAGGATTGTAACCAACCTCGATCCACAATTGATACGTAACGTGCTATTCAATCTGCTCTCGAATGCGATAAAGTATAGCTCGGAGAATAAGGAGATCGTCTTTTCGGTAGAAATTGGCGATGAACTTGTTATTCAGGTTCAGGATAAAGGAATGGGCATTCCGGAAGAGGAACAACAGCATCTTTTCGAGCGGTTCTTCCGCGCAAAAAATGCCACTAATATTCAAGGAACCGGGCTTGGTCTCAACATTGTTCAGAAGCACGTTGACCTGATGGGCGGAATCATCGATTTTATTAGCAAACTAGACGAAGGAACTACCTTCACCATAACATTACCCACCAACCAAAAATCACCCCTATAAATGTCTACAAAGAAGATTCTTGTGATTGACGATAACTTGGAAATGCGCGAGAACATTGCGGAGATCCTTGAACTTGCTAGCTACGAGACCGTGACTGCCGAAGATGGAAAGAAAGGTGTGGCTGCTGCAAAATCGGAGAAGCCCGACCTGATCATCTGCGATGTGATGATGCCCGAGTTAGATGGCTACGGAGTGTTGCACATTCTTAACAAAAGCCCCGAAACACTGGGTATTCCGTTCATATTCCTTACTGCAAAGTCGGAATCTACGGACATGCGTAAGGGCATGAGTTTGGGAGCAGACGATTACATTACTAAACCATTTGAAGAAGCCGACCTGCTAGATGCTGTAGAGATGCGCCTCAAGAAAAGTGAGGCGATGAAGTCTGGAGCAAACCGCACCATTCCGGGTGTGCAAGGCTTTATGGCCACCGCTACAGGACAAGTGTTTGATCAGGTTACTAAGAATCATCGTACCAAACAGTATTCGCTGAAGGAATATGTTTTCCGCGAAGGCGATTCGCCCATTTATCTCTACTTCCTCAGTAAGGGAAAGATCAAGACCTTTAAGATGAATGAAGATGGGAAGGAATACATTACTGGATTGTTCAATTCGGGCGATTTCTTCGGTTATACCGCGCTGCTAGAGCATTCCAATTACAGCGATTCTGCACAGGTTCTGGACAATGCAGAAGTATTACTGATCCCTAAAGAAGATTTCTATCACCTAATGGGTTCAAATACAGAAGTGATAGGAAGTTTTATCAAGCTTTTGGCAGACAACATCCATCAGAAAGAAGAGCAACTGATAGAGTTGGCGTATAGCTCGGTACGTAAACGAGTGGCCAATGCGCTGGTTCAGGTTTACGAAAAATACAATGCCGAGCACAGAGAAGATTTTACCATTAGCCTTGGGAGAGAAGATCTGGCAAGTATTGTTGGAACGGCCACAGAAACGGTTATCCGTGCACTTTCTGAGTTCAAGGAAGACGGCTACATCGCTTCCAAAGGGCGTGAAATAAAAGTACTGGATATTCAGGCATTGAAGAATTATCGCTTTTAAGCGAATCTGACAAATGTCAGTTTTCTGTTTGAGGGCCATCACGCCTTAGGCTTGATTGTGCGCCCACTTTTGTGGTCGTAATTACCATCCATGTCTTCTGTTACGAAAACCACCACTTGCTATCATTGTAATGATGAGTGCACAGATGAGATCATCGAGCACGATGGTCATGATTTCTGTTGTAACGGCTGCAGTACGGTCTATCAGTTGCTGCAAGATGTTGGTTTAGACGAGGCATACGCCAACGGTCCGTTGGGTATTCGCCCAGAGGAGAGTTCCAATACCGATTTGGCGTATCTCGACAATCCGGAAGTAAAGCAGAACCTTCTTGATTTCTCAGACGGAAAGAAGGCTCGCATCTCTTTTGAACTGCCGGCCATTCATTGCAGTGCATGTGTGTATTTGCTTGAGCGCTTGGAGCGCTTGAATAAAGGCGTGAAACAATGCGAGGTCAATTTTCCAAAGAAGCGCGCCAATATTCTTTTCGATGAAACAGAAATCACACTGCGCCAATTGGTGGCGCTGTTGCGTTCCATTGGTTACGCGCCCAATCTGAATTTGCAGAACACAACCGAGAAAGGCGATAAACCAACAACCGATAAAGCTTTGCTCTATCGGATCGGTGTTGCGGGATTCTGCTTCGGCAACATTATGCTGCTAAGCTTTCCAGAATATCTCATCGGAGAAAAAGTTTTGGAAGAGAAATGGTCTGAGCTTTTCAATTATCTCAACCTATTGTTGGCACTGCCTGTTGTACTATTTGCTGGGCGCGATTATCTGGTTTCGGCCTACAAGGGTCTAAAGGTGCGCCACGTGAATATGGATGTGCCTGTTTCCATCGGTATTCTGGCCATATTCGGCCGTAGCGCGTATGATATTCTTGCAGGAGTTGGCCCTGGGTTCTTAGACTCCTTGGCAGGATTCGTCTTCTTTCTTCTCATCGGAAAATGGTATCAGGCCAAAACCTATTCAGGGCTTTCTTTTGAGCGCGACTACAAGTCGTTTTTCCCAATTGCGGTGAATAGAATAGGGGCCGATGGGCAAGTGGATGCTATTATGATCAAGCACTTGCTTACGGGAGATGAAATTCAGATACATAATGATGAGCTGATTCCTTGCGATTGCGAGTTGCTATCGGAAAAAGCTTCCATCGACTACAGTTTCGTTACGGGAGAAGCCGAGCCATCTTCAAAAAATGAAGGGAATCGCATTTATGCTGGTGGCAAGAATCGTGGGTCTGTTATACGATTACGTGTGATGAAGCCTGTTTCGAGCAGTTATCTTACTTCGCTTTGGAACAGTGCCGATACAAGCAAGGATGCAGCGGTTCCTCCATTGCTCAACTTCTCAAACAAGATCGCATCTTGGTTCAGTGCAGCGGTTCTTTCCATTGCGGTCATCACGGCTATTTATTGGCTTATTGTAGATCCTACAAACTGGTTGAATACAACAACTGCGGTATTGATCATTGCGTGTCCATGCGCATTGGCGCTCAGTATTCCATTTACTTACGGTTCAATGCTTCGACATTTTGGTCGTCATGGCTTTTTTGTGCGCTCCGTGGAAGCAATCGCCAAACTGGGGCAGATCGATAATGTGGTCTTCGATAAGACCGGGACCATTACTATTCGTCTGAAAGGAAGTGTGCTTTTTGGCGGGGCTGAACTGACCGTTGATCAATTGGAAGCGTTAGTAAATGTGGCGCGGCAGTCGCTTCACCCGCTCAGTAAAACCTTTGCAGCAGCGTTTCCTAAAACACCACAGGAACAGGTAGTCGGTTTTACAGAGAATGCGGGCGTTGGCATTTACGGTATGGTCAATGGCACATTGGTTGAACTGAAGAATCCGAACAACCTTTCTGAGCAAGAACGTAAGCAGTTCGATAGTTGGCAGACCGATTTCCACGGTATGGGTAAAACAGCCGTGCTCATTAACGGCCATCTGCATGCGCGGGTAGAGTTCACCACCAGTTATCGCGTTGGACTGCACCGAACAATTGAGCAGATGAAGGAAAAGTTAACGGTGTGGTTGCTTTCTGGTGATAACGATACAGAGGCCGCGGCACTTTCCAATGATCTTATTGCCGGGTTTGAAAAAGACCACATGTTCTTCAATATGGATCCGCACCAGAAGCGCCAATGGGTTGAGGAGAAGCAATCTGATGGAACGGCTAAAGTGCTGATGGTAGGTGATGGACTGAATGACGCTGGTGCATTGCGTGAGGCCCATTTCGGTATTTCCATTGCGGAAGACAACAGTCAGTTTACACCAGCTTCCGATGGTATTCTCACGGCATCGTCCTTTGAGAAATTACCACAATTGATAGCGCTTGCAAAGCAATCGCGAAGCGTGGTTCTCGGTGCCTTCGCCTTATCAATGGTCTACAACGTTATCGGTGTTACAGTGGCCGTACAAGGCCTGCTTTCGCCTGTTATGGCTGGCGTACTCATGCCCTTGAGTTCCGTTTCCATTGTACTGTTCACTACAGTTAGCACCGCCATTTTGGCGAAGAGCAAGCTCCAGTAAAAGTTGTTTCCAGTTCCTCGTTATTTCTCAAACCACGGCCAGGCAAAACGATTGTTTTGTTTAGGGTTTTGAATTCAATAGTGGACAACGCTCATTTTTCTGACAACGATCAGTTTTGACTGTGACTGCACTCAGCAAGTGCCCGATGCACGCTTAATTTCTTTGCTGCCTAAGATGGAAGTGATATTTCTACTCATAGCAATCAGTATCGTAGCGGCAGTCGGATTTCTGGCTGCTTTTCTATGGGCGGTAAGAAGTGGTCAGTACGATGACGACCAGACACCAGCCATGAGAATCTTATTTGACGAGAAACAATCAACAGAAACCAATAAATAACTCAATGGAAAAGGAAACATTCCGTTACGACAACAGCATCGTCCGCAAGTTCGCGTTCGCCACCATGGCGTTCGGTATAATCGGTATGCTAGTAGGATTGACCGCTGCCCTGCAGATGGTGGATCCGTGGTTCAACTTTTTAACCCCATATCTGACCTTTGGTAGGATTCGGCCACTGCATACCAATGCGGTGATCTTTGCCTTTGTGGGGAATGGCATCTTTATGGGTGTTTATTATTCGCTACAGCGTTTGCTGAAAACCAGAATGTGGAGTGATGCACTGAGCAACATCAATTTCTGGGGTTGGCAGCTCATTATTCTTTCGGCCGTAGTTACGCTTCCATTGGGTATAACAACAGGTAAGGAATATGCCGAGTTGGAATGGTGGATTGATATCTGTATCGCTCTTATCTGGGTAGTGTTCGGTTTGAACATGTTCATGACCATACTGAAACGAAGAGAGCGTCACTTGTACGTAGCTATCTGGTTCTATATCGCCACCTTCGTTACTGTAGCAATGCTTCACATTGTGAACAGCTTTGAGCTTCCTGTTTCATTCTTCAAGAGTTATAGCTGGTATGCTGGTGTTCAAGATGCATTGGTGCAATGGTGGTATGGTCATAACGCAGTGGCATTCTTCCTAACCACGCCTTATTTGGGATTGATGTACTACTTCATCCCTAAAGCATCGAACCGACCTGTTTATTCTTACCGACTTTCAATCGTTCACTTTTGGGCGCTGATCTTCATTTACATCTGGGCGGGACCACACCACTTGTTGTACACTGCTCTTCCAGATTGGGCTCAGAACCTTGGGGTAGTATTCTCATTCATGCTTATTGCGCCAAGTTGGGGTGGTATGCTCAACGGACTCCTAACCCTTCGTGGAGCTTGGGATAGAGTTCGCGAAAGCGCTGTACTCAAGTTCATGGTTGTAGCAGTTACTTGCTACGGTATGTCAACTTTCGAAGGGCCAATGATGTCGCTGAAGAACGTGAATGCCATCAGTCACTTTACTGACTGGACCATTGCCCACGTGCACATCGGTGGTCTGGGTTGGAACGGTTTCATGACTTTCGGTATCCTTTACTACTTGATCCCAAAACTGTGGAACACTAAAATGTACTCTGATAAGCTTTCTGATTTCCATTTCTGGATCGGAACACTCGGAATCATTCTTTACGCATTGCCAATGTACTGGGCCGGATTCACACAGAGTTTAATGTGGAAAGAATTCACCGCAGAAGGATTCTTGGCTTACCCTAACTTCTTGGAAACTGTAACCCAGTTAAAGCCGATGTACGCTGCAAGAGCATTTGGTGGAGGTATCTACATTATTGGTGTAATAGCAATGCTTTACAACCTGATAATGACCATGAAGCAAGGAACTTTCCAACCAGAAGAAGAAGCTTCTGCTGCTCCGTTAACAAATGATTACACGGCTCATAAAGGCGAAGGATGGCACAGAGCCATTGAAAGAAGACCGATACAGATGTTGGTTTTCAGTTTGGTTGCCGTGGCAATTGGTGGCGCGATAGAGATCATTCCTACTATGTTGATCGACAGCAACATTCCTACCATTGCCAGTGTAAAACCATACACACCGCTTGAGTTGGAAGGCCGCGACATCTACATCCGTGAGGGTTGCTACAACTGTCACTCTCAGATGATCCGTCCATTCCGATCCGAAACGGAGCGTTACGGTGAGTACTCTAAGGCAGGCGAATTTGTGTATGACCACCCATTCCAATGGGGTTCTAAGAGAACTGGTCCAGATCTGCACAGAATTGGAGCCAAGTATTCAGATAGCTGGCACTACAACCACATGTGGGATCCTGCAAGTATGTCGCCAGGAACTATTATGCCATCATATCCATGGTTGTTTGACAGTGAACTGAGCACAGACCTTACTGCAGGTAAGATCAGAGCAATGCAAACGCTAGGTGTGCCGTACGAAGAAGGTTATGATCAGCTAGCTGTAGAAGACCTTAATGCGCAAGCACAGCAGATCGCTGATAACCTGAAAAAGGACGGCATTGAAGTGCTTCCGCAGACAGAGATCGTAGCGCTGATAGCCTACTTGCAACGTCTTGGTACAGATATTAAAGTGAAGGACGCGCAGGCGGCCATGGTAAACCAATAAAGAGAAAAGATCATGCTAAAGTTTGTAAAACATCATATGGAGACCATTATGGGGATTGAAATATTCCCGATCATCTCCTTCATCATCTTCTTCACATTCTTCATTGTGGTCCTCGGCTACCTCGTTGTGCAGCGCACATCGTATTTCGATAAGATGAGCCTCATGCCATTGGACGACAACCAAGCATCAACCAATAAACTCTAAGACATGAAATGGTTTAATAATAGAACAAGACTGTTGAGCGCGGTTGCGCTGAGCACGCTTTTGGCCACCAGTGCCAGTGCACAGGAATCAGTAGTTCCGGTTCCGTGGGAGAACATCGTTTCGGCAAATGACACGGCCGTGTTCTGGGTACTTGCATCATTTGCAGTGCTGTTGCTCATCCTTATATGGGTTGTTGCCGGAGTTACCAAAGGTCTGCTGTCTGATACAGAACTGTGGAAAGGAAAATGGGAGCAATCTGCTAAAGCGGTGGCTGTATTCATTGGAACGTCAATGTTGTTGAGTGCTACAGATACGTTGGCACAGACAGAAGTTGCTGCGTCTCCTTTGTTCGAAATGTCCGATGGACTTTTCTGGATAATGGTAGTAGTTGATGCTTTCCTGCTCTTCGTATTGCTAGGTATGCTTTACAATCTGAGTAGCCTTATAAAGTCGCTTAGAACCACAGAAGCCCAGGCAGAAGTTGTTGTAGAGAAATCTATTTGGGAAGGAAGCCTTTCTGCTGCAGTTCCATTGGAGCAGGAAAAAGACATCTTAATGGACCACGAGTATGATGGTATTATGGAGTTGGACAATAAGCTCCCACCGTGGTGGTTGTACATGTTCTATTTCACCATTGCATTCGGAGTGGTTTACACGATCTACTATGAGTTTTCTGACGGTCCTAGCCAATTGGATGAATACAATACCGAAATGGCAATTGCAGCAGAACAGAAAGCCGCTTTCCTTGCCAATGCTGCCAATAATGTTGACGAGTCTACAGCAATGCTGTTAACCGATGCGAGTTCTATCTCGAACGGTAAAGCCAAGTTCGAGACGCTTTGTGTAGCATGCCATGCCAAATCGGGCGGCTCTACACAGGTGCCAATGGGTGTTGGTCCAAACCTTACAGACGAGTATTGGATTCATGGAGGCGGTATGCAGAACATCTTTAAAACCATAAAATATGGTGTGCCAGCAAAGGGTATGATCTCTTGGGAAGCACAATTGACCCCAGTACAGATACAAGAGGTTGCCTCGTATATCATTTCGCTTCAGGGCACCAATCCTGAAAATGCAAAGGAACCGCAAGGCGATATATGGGTAGAGGATGGTGCTGTTGCACCAGCGGCCCCAACAGATTCTACAGAACAAGCTCCAGTTGCAGAGGCCGAAACGGCCTCCGCAGCGGAGTAAGTACTGATAATTAATAAAGGGCAAATTTTTGTCCGACCCAAAGTAAAGGCCATGGAGACGAAAGATGAAAAAGGGTCATTCAGAGACCACCTGTCAACGCTAGACGATAGCGGAAACAGAAAGTGGATCTATCCAAAAATGCCAATTGGTAAGTACTACAATTGGCGTAAGTGGTTGAGCTACGTATTGCTTGCCGTATTGTTTGCGGCTCCGTGGATCAAAATAGGTGGAGAACCGCTGTTGATGATCAACGTGTTGCAACGGAAGTTCGTCATCTTCGGGCAGGTTTTCTGGCCACAGGATTTCTACCTGTTCGGTTTGGCAATGATCACGTTCGTGTTGTTCATTGTGCTTTTCACTGTAGCATTCGGACGTATCTTCTGTGGTTGGTTCTGTCCGCAGACCATCTTCATGGAAATGCTCTTTCGCAGAATCGAGTATTGGATCGAAGGCGATTGGAAACATCAGCAGCGCTTAGATAAAATGCCTTGGAATGCGGAGAAGATCCGTAAGAAAGGAATCAAGCATTTTCTGTTTCTGATAGTCTCTTTTCTTATTTCCAACACGTTTCTGGCTTACATTATCGGTAGCGATGAGCTTGTCAACATCATTACCGATTCTCCCTCAGAACACATCGTTGGGTTGGTTGCCATCATCATTTTCACCTTGGTTTTCTATGGCGTTTTTGCCAGAATGCGAGAGCAGGTTTGCACCAATATCTGTCCGTACGGACGTTTGCAAGGCGTACTTCTCGATCGCAATTCCATGATTGTTGCTTACGACCACAAACGTGGCGAAGGAAGAAGTAAATGGCGCAAAGGAGAAGATCGCGCAGCAGAAGGCAAGGGAGATTGTATTGATTGCAATGCTTGTGTGGATGTTTGTCCAACAGGAATAGACATTCGTAACGGTACCCAGCTCGAGTGCATCAATTGCACTGCATGTATGGATGCGTGCGATAATGTGATGGAGAAGGTTGGATTTGAAAAAGCCCTTGTTGGTTACAAGAGCGAAGAGACCATTTCAACAGGTAAGCCATTTACATACACCGTACGTTTGAAAGCATACACCGTGGTGTTGAGCATTCTCACCGTTGCCATGTTTGCGCTTATTATCACAAGAGCAGATATTGGAGTAACGGTTCTCCGAACACCAGGAATGTTATTTCAGGAAGGCGAGAACAATACAATTACCAACCTGTACAACTATAAGGTGATCAACAAAACGGCCGAGAACATGGTTTTGGATCTTCGCGTGGTTAAAGGACCAGGCAAGGTGAAAATGGTGGGCGAGATGCTGAAACTGGATGCGCAAGGAACATCGGAAGGTGTGCTTTTTGTGGAGGTTCCGAAAGATGAGCTGACAGGTAGAAAAACGGATGTAACAGTAGGTATTTACAACGGGGAAAAACTACTGAAGAAGGTGAAGACCAACTTCATTGGCCCAGCACCCGGCTTAAGCAGATAGACAATGAATTGGGGATGGCGCATAGCAATATTTTATAGCACGTTTGTCGTGTTTATGATCGGAATGGTGGTAATGGCTTTTCGACAGGATTTCGACCTTGTTTCAGACGACTATTACGAGCAGGAAATTGCCTATCAAGGCCGCATAGACCAGATGACAAACGCATCGGACGATGGCCAGAAAGTCACTGTTTCCAAATCTGATAACGGGTATGATCTTGCTTTTTCAGAAAAAGCGGAAGAGGTAAAGGTTCACTTTTTTCGCCCTTCAGATGACACCCAGGATTTCAAGCTGGAAGAGGCTGTAGTCGAATCTATTTTGCCGGTTTCTTCAGAGAAGTTTGCCATGGGCAAATACTTGGTTAAAGTAGAGTGGAAGGCCAATGGTAAAACCTATTTCCAAGAACAGGATCTTTTTGTAAACTGATGTTTATAACTGCATTTGCCATAGGGGCTTTGGGAAGTTTCCACTGCATTGGCATGTGTGGTCCAATTGCTTTATCTGTTCCAATGGCAGGCAGATCTGGCCTCGCAGGAATCATTAGAGGTTTGGCTTACAATCTGGGTCGGGTTACTACTTATGCTGTTCTCGGCCTGATCGTAGGATTCGTTGGCAAGCAACTCATGTTCGGCAATTTCCAACAAGGCCTTTCCATTGTCGTAGGAATCCTCATTCTTGGCTTTTTGTTCTTGCCAAAAGCCATCACCAAAAAACTTGATCCCACTACAAGATTTGCACAGCTGTTTTTAAAGTTGAAGTCAACGTTTCAAGGACTTTTTAAAAGCAGGTCCATTTTTGGGCCTCTTTTTCTCGGACTCGTAAACGGGCTCTTACCCTGCGGATTGGTTTACGTTGGATTGGCGGGCGCATTGGCACTTGGAGACCCTTTTTCAAGCGCTGGTTTCATGGCTGCATTCGGGTTGGGAACAGTGCCGATCATGATAACTGTCATACTTGCGGGTGACCTCATTTCGCTTCAATGGCGCGCAAAAGTCCGAAAATTGATGCCAGTAATGTTTGCCATCATGGGCGCACTTTTCATACTACGAGGAATGAATTTGGGAATACCTTATGTAAGCCCAAATATGGAAGTGCCGGAAGTTGGCGGAATTCCACAATGCCACACGCCATGAATACCGATTTTATCAAGAAATACAATATCCCAAGTCCCAGGTACACGAGTTATCCTACCGTGCCGCATTGGAACAATGCCGAGTTTGATAAACATGAACACCTGAACCGTTTGGTTACAAGTTTCAAGAAGGATAAGAAAGAGGGCATTTCACTTTACATTCATTTGCCTTACTGCGAGAGTTTGTGCACTTATTGTGGTTGTAACAAACGCATCACAATCAATCATTCGGTAGAAGGACCATACATTGATGCTGTTCTAAAGGAATGGAGGATGTACTTGGATGTGTTGGGTGAAAAACCCAAGTTGGCCGAACTACACTTGGGTGGAGGAACTCCAACATTCTTCTCGCCAGAAAATCTCGGCATGTTGATGGATGGTATTTTGGAACACGCCACTACTACCGATAAGTCTGAGTTCAGTTTTGAAGCACATCCGAATAATACCACTATTGATCACTTGCGCACGCTACGCAAGAAAGGATTTACGCGGATAAGTTTGGGAGTGCAGGATTTTGATACGGTTGTACAGCGTACAATTAATCGCGTGCAAACTTTTGCTCAGGTTCGGAAAGTAACCCATGACGCTCGCGCACTGGGTTTCAAGTCGGTGAACTTCGACCTGATTTATGGATTGCCGAAGCAAACGATGCAGGGGATGTTAGACACCTTTGACAAGGTTTCCGTATTGAATCCCGACCGTATTGCGTTTTACAGTTACGCACATGTGCCTTGGAAAAGCCCTTCTCAGCGCGGATATGACGATAACGACCTGCCAAATGAGTTAGAAAAGATAGAACTTTACAATGCAGGTCGAGAAAAACTCCTCGCGAACGGTTATGTAGAGATCGGAATGGATCACTTTGCAAAACCGGATGATGGCCTTGCTTTAGCCGCTCAGAATGGCACTATCCATCGGAATTTCATGGGGTATACTACCAGCAAGAATGACACGTTGATCGGGCTAGGTGTGTCATCCATTAGCGATGCGTGGAGTTCGTTGGCTCAGAATCCGATTGTTGTTGAATCGTATTTGGAGAAAATCGAAAAAGGTGAGATTCCGTTAGTTAAAGGACACCTGCATTCCGATCGTGACATGGCTATTAGAAAGACCATTCTCGACCTGATGTGTACCTTTCATTGTAAGTTGGATTATCTCAAAAACGAGAAAGAGTTTGAGACCATTGTTCAGCGCCTGTCGGAACATCTTACAGATGATCTTCTCAGTATTGAGGAGCACGGCATACACGTTAAACCGGAAGGTCGTGCTTTTATTAGAACCATTTGTATGGCCCTTGATGAGTTTGTTTGGAGTAAGGATTCAGGCCAACAGATGTTTTCTAAGAGCGTCTGATCAGGCCACCCACTTCTTTATCATCCGCTCTATATCGTTAGAAACAACAGGTTTTAGCAGAAGGTCGTCCATATCGGATTTTAGGTTGCCGTTTTCATCTCTCTGAAGCACGTTACCGCTAAGCCCGATCACTGGCGGTACGTCTTGGAATCGCTTCTTTATTTCCGATGTTGCTTCCAACCCATCCATTTCGGGCATTTGAATGTCCATAAAAACGATGTCATACTTGCTTTTGTCGAAGTTGTCAACAGCCTGTTTTCCGTTAGAAAGAACATCTACCTCGCAACCCATTCTCTGAAGCATGATCTTAAACGCCTGCTGATTGATGAGATTGTCTTCGACCAAAAGCACTTTAACGCCTTTTACATCTTTTGCGACTGCCTTTTTCGGTTTGGTAAGTAATAGTTTTTCGGTTTTGGCAATAGTATTACTGAACGGAACAGTAAACCAGAACGTACTGCCTTTGCCGTTTTCGCTTGTAACGCCAATTTCACCACCTAACAGTTCTACCAACTTTTTGCAGATGGAAAGCCCAAGTCCGGTTCCTTCTAGATTTTGAGCAACCGTATGCGTTAGTTGAGAAAAGTCTTTGAACAGTTTAGACTGCTCCTCCTTCGGAATTCCAAGCCCTGTATCGGTTACTTCAAACAGCAATTTGTCGTCATCTTGGTTTACAGAGACGCTTACTTGGCCCGATGGGGTGAATTTTATCGCGTTCCTAACAAGATTTGATAGAACCTGGGTCAGTCGCCTTCGGTCTGTATCAAGCCTGATTCCTGTAGTAAGTGTTTCAAATACAAGCTCCAGATTTTTAGCATTGGCTTCTACTTTGTACCGCTCGGCAATGGTCTGGATCAGGTCGGTCACGTCAAAGTTTTCTTTTTGGATAACCACTTTGCCAGCCTCCAACTGCGATAGGTTCAATACATCGTTTACTATGGACCGAAGGTCTTTACTGGCGCCAAGTATATTCTGAATCTTTGAGCGTTGCTCGGAGTTGAGTTCCGTATCGAGAAGAATTTCACTCAAACCCATGATCCCATTCAAAGGCGTGCGTATTTCATGGCTCATACTTGCCAAGAAATCTGACCTGAACTTTAGCGAGCGCTCAGCCAGTTGTTTTTCCTGTTTAAGTTGCTGCGTTTTCCGTTGTTCGGATATATCGATAACGGTACCAACATAACCCCTGTACTCTCCTAGATGATTGAAAAGTGGCTGAGCCTGTTCAAGAATGTGAACAGTAGCTCCGTCATAACGGGAATAGCGGTATTCCATGGAGAACGACTCCTTACGGTTTTCAACATCTTTCCAAGTGCTTTTTACTTTCTCAACATCATCTGGGTGTATCTGCTTGGTCCAAGAACCATCCAGTATACTCACCATGTTATTACCAAGAATAAGTTGAAGGCTCTCGTTGATATAGGTAGAGTTCCCATTAACATCTACTTGATAGATGCCTACAGGCAACAATGAAGCTAATTTTCTGAATTTCGATTCATTCTCCTTCAGTGCCTTTTCGGCCAACTTCCGCTCTGTAATATCTATAGACCAAACTGTTACTCGGTCAATCTCACCCTTTCCGTTCTTTACAGGGTTAATGTGTCTATCGAACCAATATTCTTTTCCGTTAAAAGCGAAGTGTTTTTCAACCTGCACTTTTCTTCCAGAGAATGCACGCTCTGTTTCTACTCGGAATTGAACAAGGTTTTCTTTGGCCGTAATATCCAATACGTTCATTCCCTCTTTCAGCTCAATTCCGAACTGATCCTTTACCATACCGTATGCTGGTTCATTGAAAGCCAGAATATTCAACTGCCTGTCGAGCAGATAGAATGTTTGCGAACTGGAATTGAATACTGCTCGCAGGTTATCTTCCGATCGTCTTAGGCTCCGCTCAGCATCAACCTTATCGGTTATATCATATGCCCAGATAGATACCATGTTGTGCTTGGCCGATCTGTCTTTGACCGGAGTGAAGCGTATCTCAATAGTACGGTTGTCGGGAGCCGGCTTGTCAAATTCTACGGAGACCGTTCCGCCCGATCGTGCCACTTTTAGTCCGCCTTCAAACTCATCTTTCCAATAAGGATGGATGCATTCTATTACATTCTTTCCGAAAGTATCGTCCGTAGCTTCTTCTGTAGCAAGCAGATTGGGTGCCATCAAATTACAACTGATGATGCGGTCGTCTTCATCGATGAGAATGAATCCCTGCGAATCATTATGGTCGATAGCTTGAAGCACATTGGCCTGTTCTTGTGATTGTAGCTCTGCCTTTTTCTTATCGGAAATGTTCTTGTAAGAGTAAATTACCCCGTTTATCTCACCGTTTTTTCCGCTTAGTGGACTAAAGCGACCATCGACCCAGAGCTCTCCGCCACTATTCTTTGGATTAGGAATGTGCTGCTCAACACTAATGGTTCTGCCCTTTAGCGATGACTGGAAGTTTCTGATAAAACGTTTGTTATTGTTCTCATCAACATAATCCCAGTAGGAATTTCCTGTTTTCAGTTCTTCTTTGAAAAACGAATACATGTCTTTCGAAGCCTTGCTATTGAACCAAAGCAAACGGTATTCCTTGTCGAGGATGATGATACTACGGTCAGAGTGCTCCAACAGAGATTTCATCTCAGCACTTGGTGCCAAGGATTCGAAGGTTCTATTGTTAGAGTCTTTGTTCATCGTTACCATCACGTTCGTAGAACGGAATAGTTACGAAAATCGTGCTTAAAAGTTCAGGTTTTCGACCAACGATGCAATTGGACTTACGAAGCCTTTCTTCTTGCCTTCTCTTTGATGATGAGCGAAAGTTCGCGCCCGGTCTGGCCAGCTATTGAAGTGTTCTCTTCGGCCCTTCGGATCAGGTATGGCATTACTTCCAAAACCGGACCGTACGGAACGTATTTGACCACGTTGTATTTATTGGAAGCTAAATTGAAACTGATATTATCGCTCATGCCATAAAGCTGCGAGAAAAAGATGTGCGCATCGGTAGCTTGAAGGTTTTTCTCAGCCATCAACTCCGTTAGGTATTTCGAGCTTTTCTCGTTGTGAGTTCCAGCGAGTACATGTATGTGCGGATGATTCTCGATACAGAATTGCAGTGCAAGATCATAGTCTCTGTCGGTATCTGCTTTAGATTCATGAATGGGCGAAGGATAGCCTTGCTCCTTGGCCCGTTCGCGCTCCTTTTCCATGTATGCGCCCCGCACAAGTTTAACCCCCAATTTATAGCCGTCTTTCTGGGCTTGAGCAAAGCTTTCTTTCAAGTATTGAAGTCGGTCTTTCCGATAAAGCTGAATGGTGTTGTACACCATTGCTTTTTCCGTGTTGTACTTCCTCATCAATTCTTCTGCTAAACGATCTATGGCATCTTGAAACCAGGTTTCCTCAGCGTCAATGAAGATCGGAACATTGTTTTCCTTACTCGCTTCGCAGATCATGGTAATACGTTCCATGGCCAGTTTCCACTCTAACTCTTCTTCCTCGCTCAGTTTAGAGTGAGCGTTTTTCTTGGCCAGCAGTCGGTAAGGTATAATGCCGGTTGGTTTGAACACAGAAAAGGGGACTCTTGGGTCTTGATGCGCCATTCTTATTGCGGCAATGGTTTCTGTTGCCGCGTACTCAAAATCGGCAGTGGTTTCCTTGCCTTCGGCCGAATAATCCAGTAGCGTGAAAACGCCTGATGAATGCAGTCGCTCGATGGTAGATTCGCAATCTGTTATGTGTTCGCCACCACAGAAATGGTTGAATACGGTGGAACGGATTATTCCCTTTACTGGGAGTTTAAGCGACAAAGCAACGTTGAGCGCCAATTTTCCCAGTTTAACCAAGGTTGGACTACCAACCAATCGGAATAGCAAATGAGCACGGTTCAACTCGCGGTCTGTTCGATCCGAAAAGGCAGTTTGGGTATTGTCAAAAGAGACCATCAGTAGACCATATTGCTGCGGCAAATATAGGTTGCCGATCTAGCGTTTTTGACTGATTCAGGACAGGTTTTCAGAACTTGAATCGTAACTGAACCTTGATGTCGGTTCGGTGTTTGCCGGAAATCGTTTCCAAGCCCGAACCAACTTGATCGCGATTGCTGAAAAAGACATTGGAAACGCGCACCCAAGCGTCAATATTCTTGTAAATATTGTACCGAAGTGTAACGTATGCCTTCATGCCGCGATAAAAATATGCTGGAAACGAATACGCGTACAGTACATCGTTCTCGTAAACGTAGATGCGCGCGTTGTAGCTCTCCGTATCGAAATAGGCCAATCGGGCATTGAAAGAAAGCGGGAAGTTGAGCGGATTGTAAATGATGTCCTGATAAAGCATGAAGCCTTGCTCAACGTCTCGTTCTCCACGCTGATATCTCGAATACTCTATTCGGCTCCTGAGTTTTACCTCTTTGGTAAGGCTATAACTAAGGTTGAGTCGGTAATAAGACCGTAATTCGTTCTCAATTCCGCGGATGGGCGCATCGCTGAAGGCAGCAGATTCTGTCAACTGTCTGTTCTTCTGCCGGAATCGGAAATAGACCTCAAATGTTTTTGAAGGGCGATAGATCAGCTGTCCGATGGTCTCGTATCCGAAGGATGGGCCGTTGGCCTGAAAGCGCAGCCATGGAAATTTGAAAATGTCGAAGAATCCATTCAGAAACCAGTTTTTAAATGGATTTACGCTGAAACCGAGATAATAGCCGGTTTCATTGTTCATCCTAGAATTCTCAGTAACCGCATTGGCGTAAAGCGCTTGGTATTTTGGTTGCAGATGGCGAACCATAGCAGTGATGGTAACTCGGGGGTCAATGGTCATGAAAAGCCCATGTGTTGTGGCAAAACCCAGGTTCTGACTCAAGGCAAACTCTCCGAAAAAATGGAAGTTTCGGAATATGTAACTGTAGTCAAGACCATAATTGCTGTTCTGTTTTCCAGAGAATTCGAAGATGTTGGACAAGGCATCGCTGCGCTGAATCGGTTTCGAGAATTGGTAACCAACGGCTGTAATGCCTACAGAAAGTTTCCTGCCTTTGTAACTCACGTTTCCACCGTAAACGGCTTCAGCTATCGATTGTCTATCCTGCAATTCTCCTGGCGTGCGGTGAAATCCGCCACTGAAAATAGAACTGACGGTTTCTTCCTGCTCGGTGAGCGTGTCTGTGGTGGCCGTAATGTTGCCATCGATCAGTTTGTACGATCCGAATGCCGTCACCTCAAACTTCCCGAATTGAAGCGTTGCTCCGCCACCTCGCAAGAAACGGTTCTCGTCAACAGAAGTGTAAGGTCTCAATCCTTGCGCGTTGCGCTTTATGCTCACTCCATCCGATGATTTTCCAAATGCCAGGCCGCTCCAAAATGTCAATCCTTGTCCGAACTGTGCCTGAAAGTCACCGATACCGGCCGCTTTTACCACACCAAGATTCCGAACAAAAAGATGACCGCTGTAGAAGTCGAACCCTTGCTTCATACTGCCTTTGAAGAATTCTTCTCCGGCATCTTTTTCCATTGTCAAACCCCAACTTACCTTGTTGGAATACGTGAAACGATAGCGTGCCCAATATTTCTGGGGCGAGCCCAAATATCTTCGGTTCGGGTTTTCTTCAAGCAGGCTATCGGCAATAGGAGCGTAGCCTTCCTGTTGTTCCAATACTTGCTGGTACCGCATTACAAATTCGTGGTTTCCTTCCTTCAGCATTTCCTTAAACGAGAAGGTGAATGCATCTGGATTGTCTGAAACCTTGATAAATGGCTCCAATTGGCGGATAAGACCTATGGTGAAGCCTTTGACCGCTTGCAATTCGTAGATGTTCAGCAGTTTTCCGTTGGCATCAATGTGATCGAGCAGATTGGCAATCGCAATATCATCCAACATGGGTAATTGGGCCAACTCGTTGGGAGTTGTTGAGTTGATATTGATCGGATGTTCAGAAAAGTAAAGCAACTCATCGAGTAGCGTGTTGTAATCAATGTTCTCATCGCCTTCGCCAAGCTGTTCCGCAATGGTCTCAATTCTTCGTTGGATCAGTTGTTCCTGGTCGGCCTCTTCAACTTGGCCAAAGGCAAAAATGCTCCCGAAAAGGAGCACCGCTAAGAGACCGTATCTCAAAAAGAATTTCACTTTTTCTTCTTCTTGCTGAATACATCGAACCGATAAGCCAACGAAGCTTTTGGCGAGAAGCCAAGTACTGGATGAATGGATCCAGCAATATCGAAATGAAGGAATTTCAATCGGAGGCCAAGACCAAAATCAGCACGGAATGGCGCTGTGCCGACTCCAACTCTAATAGCCACAATATCGGCCGGGAAATACTCTACACCAGCCTTGAAAACGGCAGGCAGCTCCAGATCTTTTTCTGCTTCAACTGCAAGCTTCACTTTCTTCGAGAAATCGTATTGAGCGCCTAAACGGAAATTCATTGGAACGCGCTCGTCAAATCCATCTGCAAGCCTTGTTCGGGTAAGATTGAACGCATGAAATCCGATACGCAGTTTGGAATTTACTTGAGACAGGAGACCGATCTCTGCAATAAAACTGTGTTTAGAACCATAATTCTCGGCCAAAGTTGTGTTCAAATAACTCAACTGCAGGCCAACCGAAAGGAATTTCCACAGCCGTTTTCCGTACGCAAACCCATAGCGACTCTGATTGTAAAGTTGGTTTCCAAAACGAGCATAACTAATGCCGAAAACTCCCGCTTTTGGAGTTGGCAGAACAGCAGTGGCCGCCTGTAAATTTAGGTTGGAAAGCAGAAAACGATTTTCGTAGTAAGCAGCAACACCAGCTTGCTCAAGCCCAACCATTGCTGCTTGATTGTGATGAACGGCCCAAAGATCGGTAAGCGCTACGCTTGCATTTCCCATTCCTGCAGAACGTGCACCAATGGGAAAATCGCTGGTTTGAGCACTGACCGCAATAGAGAAAACGAAGGCTAAAAGGAAAAGTAGCGGTTTCTTCATCCAGCTGGTTGGTGTTGTCGAATTTACAACTATTGCTTTACTCGATTTGTTAAACTTGAGTTAAGCAGAATAGCCTTCAACCTCGTCTTTACTTTCCATCACTTTATCTTTCAACCCCTCTTTGAAATCGGCAATTCGTTGTAAAACAACTTTGTCTGAAGAACCGATGATCTGAGCCGCTAGAATGCCAGCGTTTTTGGCTGCGTTGAGTGCAACGGTGGCAACGGGAACACCATTTGGCATTTGTAGAATGGAAAGAATACTGTCCCAACCATCAATGGAATTGGAACTTTTTACGGGAACGCCAATAACAGGAAGTGGCGTTAAGGACGCTACCATTCCTGGTAAGTGTGCTGCACCGCCAGCTCCGGCAATGATCACTTTCAATCCGCGGTTGGCAGCGCCTTTTGCGTATTCGAACATGCGGTCTGGAGTTCGGTGTGCAGAGACAACCGTCATCTCAAATTCGATTCCCAGTTCTTTTAGAACATCAGCAGCATCTTTCATCACTTTAAGATCGGAGCTGCTGCCCATGATTATACCAACTTGTGCGTTGCTCATGCTTTTACTTTCAAGGTTTGTTGCACTTTTTTAGCTGTTGTTTTGGCTTCTTCTAAGGTTTCCGCAATCACAGTCACATGGCCCATTTTGCGGAACGGCTTAGTGAACCGCTTCCCGTAAAGATGCACATTCACGCCTTTCAGGGCAAGCACATCTTCTAAGCCTTCGTATTGGGCTTCGCCCGAAAAACCGTCTTCGCCCAAAAGATTGACCATTACCGATGGCTTTACAATTTCCGTATTTCCAAGGCTGATGTTGAGAATTGCTCGAACATGCTGCATGAATTGCGAAGTGTAATTGCCTTCAATACTCTGATGACCGCTGTTGTGTGGGCGTGGCGCAATCTCATTCACCAGTACATTTCCCTCTTTATCGAGGAAAAGTTCCACGGCCAAAAGACCAACGATCTGCAATTTCTCGGCAATGGTTTTAGCAATTTTCTGTGAGGTTTTCTCTACTTCATCGCTCACATTGGCAGGACTGAAAAGGAACTCTACCAAATTGGCTATTGGGTTGAATTCCAACTCAACGGTTGGGAAAGTTTTTATTTCTCCAGCGGCATTTCTCGCCACGATCACTGAGAGTTCTTTGTCAAGATCAACGGCTTTTTCAAGAACTGATGGTTCTGAGAAAGCTTTGGAAAGATCAGCAGCCGTTTTCAGCGACTGAACGCCTTTTCCATCATAGCCACCTTTTCTGAGTTTCTGAAAAACAGGGAAGAAATCGCTGTGATTTTCAGCATCGTTTTTCCCGATCAATCGATAATCAGATGTTGGAATTCCATGTTTATCGTAAAATTCCTTTTGCGCTCCTTTATCTTGGATCAAACGAATCACGTTCGGTTGCGGATAGACTTTCACGCCTTGCTTCTCCAGTACCTCCAGTGCATCAACATTCACATGCTCGATTTCAATCGTGAGCACATCCATTCCTTTTCCGAACGCAAGCACGGTTTCATAATCATTGAAACTTCCGTTAGTGAATGAATGTGCTATATCGCGACAAGGTGCATCGGGATCGGGGTCGAGTACGTGAACGTCCACATCAAGATTGATCGTCTCCTGAATAAGCATACGGCCAAGCTGTCCGCCACCCAAAATTCCAAGCTTGGTCTTTGGTCTGTAACTCATGTCGCAAAAGTAGCCCTTAGAAAGCTTCGCACCATTGGATATTGGTAACTACCTTTGCGCGCCTTATTCATGGCCAACACAGTTAAACTTCACGATCTAGAGTTCATGCCTTATCTCACTGAAAGTGAGCTAAGCGTGATAGTGAGCGGTCTTGCCAACAGGATCAACGAGAAATACAACGGTAAATCGCCCTTATTCGTGGTTGTTCTTAATGGAGCGTTCATGTTTGCGTCAGATCTTATGAAGGAAGTTACCATTGATTGCGAAGTAAGTTTCTTGCGCGTTAGTTCTTACAGAGGAACAGCTAGCACAGGCGAAGTGAAGGAGATGATGCCAATAGGAACAGATGTTTCGGGACGGGACGTTGTGTTGCTGGAAGATATTGTGGATACAGGAAAAACCATGGGAGAGATAAAGAGGAAGATGCTTGAGAACAACGCAAGTTCGGTCAGCATCTGCACCTTGCTTTACAAACCAGATGCCTTTCAGGGCGATTATATGGTTGACCTCATAGGAAAAGAAATACCAGACAGATTTGTGGTAGGATACGGATTAGACTATGATGGTCTTGGCCGTAATCTACCTTCATTATATCAGATCAAACCAAAATCATAATCATGCTGAATTTAGTGTTGTTCGGACCTCCAGGAGCAGGAAAAGGAACCCAATCGGAAAAACTTATTGCACACTACGGATTGGTGCATATTTCTACAGGCGATGTTTTTCGAGCGCTTAATCCAGAGTCGGATCTTGCAAAATTGGCCAAGAGTTATTCAGACAAAGGAGACCTTGTGCCAGACGATGTAACCATTAAGATCCTTGAGAACGAAGTGCTGAAGCACCCAAATGCCAAAGGCGTTATTTACGATGGATTTCCGCGTACAAATGCACAAGCGGAAGCTTTGGATAAATTCCTTGAAGGAAAAGGAGATTCTATTTCGTTGATGGTAGCGCTGGATGTTCCAGAAGAGGAATTGAAAACAAGACTTCTTAAACGAGCCGAAGTTTCTGGTCGCGCAGACGATGCCGATCCAGAGATCATTGCCAATCGAATTGCCAATTACAAACGACAAACCGCACCTGTTGCTGAATTCTACAAGGCACAAGGAAAACTGCGCTTGGTTGACGGAATCGGAACGATTGACGAAATATTCGGCCGTATTTGCGCTGCCGTTGATAAGGTATAATTCATTCAACTAACTGATGAGGAGGAGAACCATACCTTTGGTTCTCCTTTTCTTTTTTCATTATGAAAAGTAACTTCATAGACCACGTAAAGATCTGCTGTAGAAGCGGAAATGGAGGATCTGGATCTTCGCACTTATTCCGCTCGCGCGGCAACCCCAAAGGTGGACCCGATGGCGGAGATGGCGGACGCGGTGGTCATGTGATCATTCGCGGAAATAAGCAAATGTGGACCTTACTTCACTTGCGCTACAAGAAGCACATCATTGCAGGTCATGGGCATAACGGTGGAAAATCTGAAGCCACGGGTGGCTATGGTAAGGACGAAGTGATAGAAGTGCCACTTGGTACGGTTGTAAAAGATGCCGAGACAGAAGAAGTGTTGATGGAGATAACCGAAGAAGGGCAGGAATTGATCCTGACTCCAGGCGGAAGGGGTGGCCGTGGTAATACACATTTCAAATCTGCTACTAATCAAACACCTCGCAATGCTCAGCCTGGAGAACCGGGACGTGAAGAGTGGAAAACGCTGGAGTTGAAAGTGCTGGCCGATGTTGGACTGGTAGGGTTCCCAAATGCCGGAAAATCAACACTGCTTTCTGTTGTGTCTGCCGCTAAACCGGAAATTGCCAATTATCCGTTTACCACGTTGGTTCCGAACTTGGGAATTGTGAGTTATCGTAATCACAAATCGTTTGTGATGGCAGACATTCCAGGAATAATAGAAGGAGCGCATGAGGGCAAGGGGCTTGGACTTAGATTCCTGCGTCACATAGAGCGGAATTCTATTCTTTTGTTTATGGTTCCAGCAGATTCGGGAGATGTAGAAAAAGAGTACAGGATTCTGTTGAATGAATTGGAGCAGTTCAATCCGGAATTATTGGACAAGGAACGAGTTCTGGCCGTTACCAAGTGCGATATGTTAGATGATGAATTGAAATCGGAACTTTCGTCAACCATTCAGTTAGACGTTCCGGTAGTTTATATATCATCGCTTACACAAGAAGGAATTCAAGAATTGAAGGATGTGTTATGGCAAAAAATGCAGTGAACCTTCAAATCTGCCATACATTATGTTGACATATTCTTTACTTTCATCGCTTCATTTAAAACCCTTTAATAACACACAATGAAAAAAATCTACTTAAGTCTATCTCTTTTGGTGGCGGCTGGAGCGTCTATGGCGCAAAGCGTTTCAACAATGGAGGTAAATCATTCTTCGGCAAAAGATGTTCCTACAATTGAGCACTCTGTAGCGCTTGATGCTACCGATACGCTTGGTTTGGAGGAATTCGGAACCGAAATTTGGCAGTACGGTTCTCCGTCTGGATACGTTTTCGGAACAAACGATCTAGAGGATTCACAAAGTATTCCTGGACAGACGATTCACCAATTGAACTATGAATATGCTGCTGGTTTCATCGTTAACGGAAGCTACAACGTAGTTGGAGCAATGGTATGGTTCGGTGGTAAAGCAGATGTGTCTGGTAGCCCAGCTGACCTGAAAGTAAAGATGTACTCGTTGGCTGACAACAAGGCTCTTGCCTCAGCACAGTCCACAGCTCCGGATGCGATTGGACCTAACCAGATGTTAGGTTCAGTGAACTTGCCATTTGCTGATGTTGATACTGTTGACGCTACTTATGCACTTTTCGCTAACCCACTTTGGGCTAACGGAGATTTCGCTCTTGCAGTAGACATCAAAGATCTTTATGGTTCTCCAGCAGATACTGTTTGGATCTATGCTAGCGAAGATGGTTCTTCTGATGGTACTTACACTTGGACCAATATTGGATTTGACATTTCTCCGCAAACTTTGTGGGCACGCTCAACTGGTCTTCTTCAAGGAGGATTGGATGTGAACTTGGGAATTTTTGCCCTTGTTGACGAAAGCGGTGTTGGCATTGAAGAGCAAGGTTTCTTGAACGGTGTTAAAATGACAACTTATCCTAACCCAGCTCTTTCTAGCGATGTAGTACGTATTCAGTATGCATTGGAGAACGCTGCTGATAAGGTAGAGATCAGAATCATGGACTTGAACGGAAAATTGGTATTCGCTGCCTCTGAAGGAGCTAAAGCTAGCGGACTATACACATTGGAAGTTCCTGCAGGTTCACTTAGCGCTGGTTCTTACATCTACTCTTTGGAGGCTAACGGTGGAAGAATGGCTAAGAGAATGGAGATTTTGAAATAAGATTGTTCTTTAAAGCAGAACAGAAAGGGCGGCCATTTGGCCGCCCTTTCTTATTTCAATAAGCTCAAAATTTACTTGGCAAGATCGGCACGCACTCGTTTCATGAATTTGGATGCGTACACAAAATCAACCACCTCCTTATTTTCGGTTCTGAGAATCTCTTCTTTCGAACCTTCCCACCATTTCTCACCTTCGTAGATAAACTGAATATTCTCTCCGATCTCTATCACAGAGTTCATATCGTGTGTGATCACAATTGTAGTGATCTGATATTCTTCCGTAATCTCCTTGATCAATTGGTCGATAACCAAGCCTGTTTTCGGGTCGAGGCCAGAGTTGGGCTCATCGCAAAACAAATACTTTGGGTTTGTAGCAATGGCACGTGCAATTGCCACACGTTTTTTCATACCACCACTTAATTCTGATGGCAGCAATTTGGCGGCATTCGGAAGGTTGACCCGATCCAGACAGAACTGAGATCTTGCCCGTCTTTCGGCCAATGTCTGATCCGTGAACATGGAAAGTGGAAACATGATATTGCCCTCCACGGTCATTGAATCGAACAGCGCCCCACCTTGGAAAAGCATTCCAATATCCTTACGAATCGACTTCTTTTCTTTGAAACTCATTGAGGCAAAGTCAACCCCATCGTATTCAATGGTTCCAGAATCTACATCGTGCAGACCAACCATGCACTTGGTAAGAACCGTTTTTCCAGAACCACTCTGACCAATAATGATATTCACCTGGCCTTTGTGAAACTGTGCGCTGATGTCCTTTAGAACATGATGATCGCCAAAACTTTTATTCAGTCCCTTTAACTCTATCATTACTGAAGCAGCATTTGGGTTAGAATAAGATTGAACGTGAGAATGATGACAATACTGTATACCACAGAAATTGTACTTGCTTTGCCTACTTCCAAGGCACCACCCGAAGTATGATATCCGAAGTAAGCGGGAACGGTGGTAATGATGATGGCAAATATCACCGTTTTAATGAGGGCGTACGTAATGTAGAACGGTTGGAACCAATACTGAATTCCGAAGATGAACGTGTTGCCCGAAACCTCTCCTGTTAGAATTCCCGCAGCGTATCCTCCAACGAGTCCAAGTATCATACTTATGATAACGATGAATGGATTGCAGATAATGGCAGCGATCATCTTTGGCCCAACCAAGTAATTGGTAGAGTTAACGCCCATGATGTCCAGTGCATCGATCTGATCCGTTACTCTCATGGTGCCAATTTCGCCAGCAATACTTGAACCTACTTTTCCAGCAAGAATTATGCTGATGATGGTAGGCGAGAATTCAAGTATCAACGAATCTCGCACTCCCAAACCCACTGTGTAAAGTGGAATCAAAGGACTGTCTATGTTGTACGCCAACTGAATGGTGAGTACAGCACCCATAAAGCCACTTACAATAGCTACTAATCCAAGAGACGCGTAACCTAGATTCTGTACCTCTTCAAAGATTCGCTGTCTGTAAATACGCCATTTTTCAGGCCTTTTGAATACCTTACTGATCCAAAGTACGTAACGGCCGATGTGGTGGATAATTCCCATGTAGTTGCGGCTAAATTTAGGGATTCTGCCGATTGCAGAAAACTCCAATTGCAATTCGATGTTGGTTCTTACGTTACCTTTGCAATCCATGAAAAGCCTACGCACTATTCTCATCCTTTCCATTGCAGTGGTTCTTCTTGTTTCCTGTTCTAGTAGAAGGAGAGGAAAAGGGAAAGGTTGCGACTGTCCAACGTTCGGAGAATACCTGCCGGAGCATGGTACTTCCAAGCATACCACATTTAGGGTATAAGTTAATCTAACGAAACCTTAACGCTGTTTTCTAGTTACTTTCGAACTGTTTAGAATCATTCTTTATAAGGTGACAGCGAAAGACCTCATATTAGGACAACATGCAATTGTAGCTTCATTCTCAGACGAGAAGTTGGCTGTATTTCTGGCTGAACGAGGTGTTGTTGCAGGCGAGCGCCTGTGTGTTGAACGCATTGCCCCGATGGGCGATCCAATTGCCATTCGTGTTTCTGATCATCTTCTTTGTCTCCGCAGAAGAGACGCATCAGCCATCATTGTTCAGCCAGAGGCGCTCTGAGTAAAACTCAACCTTGTTCATGAACGAAGGGAGTAGGAGGCTGAAAGTAGCACTGGTTGGTAACCCAAATAGCGGAAAAACCTCACTTTTCAATAAGCTTACTGGCCTTCATCAGAAAGTTGGCAATTTTCCGGGAATTACTGTTGAGAAGAAATGGGGTAAATTCAAGTTCAATGGATTGACAGTTGACTTGGTCGATCTACCTGGAACATACAGTTTGCAACCTCGTTCCATGGACGAAGAAGTTGCATCCAAAGCCATTCTTAACAGGGATAATCCAGATCATCCAGAATTGGTTCTGATCGTTGTTGATGCTTCTCATCTGAAGACCAGTTTGTACTTGGCGCTTCAAATAATTGAGCAGAAGATTCCGGCCGTACTCGTAATGAATATGGCCGATCAACTTACCCGGCTTTCGCCCGACCTGGACATTGATTCGCTTGCTGCGCAATTGGATGTTCCCATTGTGAAAACCGTAGCACGAGATGGTGATGGAATTCAGGAACTGCAGCAAGTAATTGCGCAACACGAACTCAAATCGCCCATTGTTGCTTGGGATTCATTGAAAGAGGAACGTCATGTAATAATTAAGAGGATACTTTCTAACGCCAAGGCCGAAGCTCCAGTTATGGCGCATGCCACCACTCAGAAGTTGGATGATTATCTCACACATCCGGTATGGGGGGTTGGTTTTTTCGTGCTTCTTCTCGGTCTCATGTTCCAATCGGTTTACAGTTGGTCGGCATTGCCAATGGAATTCATCGAAGGGTTCTTCTCCAACGCGTCAGAATGGTTTGCGGCCTCTCTTCCTGATTCTTTTCTTACCAGATTATGGATTGAAGGTATTTGGGCAGGTCTTGGTGGTGTTGTGATTTTTATTCCGCAGATAGCGTTCTTATTTCTCTTTATCTCCTTGCTGGAAGAAACGGGCTACATGGCCCGTGTAAGTTTTCTGGCCGATCGTTGGCTGAGAAAATTCGGATTGCAGGGCAGATCCATTGTGCCATTGATCGGGGGCGTGGCATGTGCCGTGCCTGCCATCTTAGCGGCACGCACCATTGCCGATCGCAAAGAGCGACTGCTCACCATCATGGTAACACCATTCATGAGTTGTTCTGCGCGCTTACCGGTTTACACGCTACTTATTGGACTGGTCATACCAATTGGCTTTCAAGGTTTATCCTTACTCTTTCTTTATTTGTTAGGAACGGTTGCTGCCTTGGGTGCGGCAATTGTCCTTAATAGGATGGTTCCTGCAACAGAGGAAAGCCATTTTCTGATGGAATTACCAGACTACCGAGCTCCAAGGTTCATGAATGTGATCTTGGAGATCATTCGGAAAGTAACTCAGTTTGTTTCCAGCGCTGGAAAAATAATTGTGCTTGTTTCGGTGTTCCTTTGGCTTGGAGCATCATATGGGCCAGGTCAAAGATTCGACCAGATAGAAGCTGAATACGCTGGCATTCAAGATGAATCTGCTTTGCATCAAAAGGACGCAGAGCTGCTAGAAAATTCTTACATCGGTATCTTAGGAAAGACCATCGAACCCGCCATTGCTCCTTTGGGTTACGATTGGAAGATCGGTATTGCATTGATAACCTCGTTTGCTGCACGCGAAGTGTTTGTTGGAACCATGGCAACCATATACAGCGTTGGAACGGCTGACAGTGAAGCGGTTTCTGTGCGCGAAAAGATGAAATTGGAACAGAAACCCAATTCGGAAGAGCCATTATATGACCTCCCGTTCGGACTATCGTTGCTGATTTTCTATGCCTTTGCTATGCAGTGCATGAGCACGCTAGCGGTGGTAAAAACGGAAACGGGATCTTGGAAATGGCCGTTGATACAGCTTGTAATGATGACCGGGCTAGCCTACGTTGCAAGTTTTGCAGTCTACAATATCATGCGTTTACTTTGACGCATGAACCGTGAAGAGCGCATACGCAACGCCATAAAACCGTTTCTTCCGCCCGGAACCGAGCACAGATTGGCCAAGCAGATCGTGGATCATCGTTGTCATTTAACCATTACGCGAGAACGGAAGACCAAAGCAGGAGATTATCGTCATCCATACGGCAATCAAGGCCATCGTATTTCTGTTAATGGAACGCTTAACCCGTATGCTTTTCTCATAACCTTGGTACACGAAATGGCGCACCTGGTAACTTGGGAGCAGAACCGAAACCGTGTAAAGCCGCATGGTAAAGAATGGAAGGATGCTTTTAAACTGGAGATGCAACCGTATCTGACAGAAGGTGTTTTTCCGAAAGATGTGCTCAGCGAGCTGAAACGGCACATGCGAAGTCCATTATCAGCTACGTCCAGAGACCTCAATTTGGTCCGTGTATTAAAATCATACGATGAGCCCAACGCGCAGGTTTTTCTAGAAGATGTACCGTTCAACTCGGAGTTCACCTTGGGTAATAAGCGCTTTGTAAAAGGAGAACAACTTCGGAAACGATTCAGATGTACCGAAGTAGGTACTGGAAAGGTCTATTTGGTAAGCTCCATTGCGGAGGTACTGACGGATTGATTACGAAGCTACTAGAATGGTTATCTTCGCGTCCCGATCAACACACGCCCATGTCAGAGTCTATTATACAACAGGTACCAACCGTTTCAGATCTTGCCGAGAATCTTGTAGGTTCAGAGATCATCAAAATAGCTGGAGAGATCAATGCTCGGATTTCGCAGGGCGAGGATATCACTAATCTTACCATTGGCGATTTCAATCCGGCAATTTATCCTCTACCTAAGGGTTTGCTCAACGAGATAATTGCTGCCTACGAGGCTGGTCATACCAACTATCCGCAGGCAAACGGTATGGAGGTGTTGCGAGAAGCGGTAAGCAATTACATTTCAAGTAGACAGAACCTGAAGTACTCTAAAGAGGATATCCTGATTTCGGGTGGAGCGCGACCATTGATCTATGCAGCTTACAGAGCATTGGTGAATGAAGGCGAAAAGGTCATTTTTCCAATACCAAGTTGGAACAACAATCATTACACCTACCTCAATTTTGCTAAGCCGGTAGAAGTGGAGTGCACTCCTGAAAATAAATTTCTCCCAACTGCAGATGACATAAGACCACACGTTCAAGATGCAGCGCTGATTGCCTTGTGTTCTCCTCTTAATCCAACCGGAACGTCATTTACCAAAAAGGCGTTGGAGGAGATTTGTGATCTGATAATAGCTGAGAACAAAAGACGAGTAGGGCAGAAGCCACTTTATCTTCTTTACGACCAGATCTATTGGGCACTTACCTTAGGAAAGTCCAAGCACTACGACCCGGTTTCTTTACGCCCGGAAATGCGTGAATACACGGTTTATGTTGATGGAATTTCTAAAGCATTTGCAGCTACTGGTGTACGTGTTGGTTGGGCGTTTGGTCCAACAAGGGTTATTGCCAAAATGAAAGCATTACTTAGCCATGTTGGAGCTTGGTCGCCAAAGCCCGAGCAAATTGCCACTGCAGCATTCCTTCAACGCGAAGATGCTGTAGAAGCAACCATTCAGAAGCACAGAGACATGATCTCTGAACGAGTGAACAAACTATTCAACGGATTTTCTGCATTACGAGAAGTTGGCTATCCGGTAGATGCTATTCAGGCAGAAGGTGCCATGTATCTCACTGTTAAAATTGACCTCGTTGGAAAAACAACCTCCGATGGAGAGTTGCTTCAAGACGCACAAGATGTAACCATGTTCCTTATTAAAAAGGCCAAGGTTGGAATTGTGCCATTCTATTGTTTCGGAGCTTCTAGACAGAGTCCGTGGTTCAGAATTTCAGTAGGAACACTCAAGACCGAATCGATCTCTGTTGTAATTGAGAATCTCCGCGAGGCGTTAAGCCAATTCAGAAAATGAGCAAAAGAAATCCAAATCACTATGTAGTGATAATGGCCGGTGGAGTCGGATCACGATTCTGGCCAATGAGCCGAACACCACATCCAAAGCAATTCATCGATATTCTAGGAACTGGAAAATCGTTGCTCCAACAGACCTACGAGCGATCGAAGAAAGTCGTTCCTGTTAAGAACATATTTATTGTTACCAATGCGGATTACAGATCGTTGGTAATGGAGCAATTGAAGGGAATAAAACCTTCTCAGATTCTTCTTGAGCCTGGTCGCAGGAATACTGCCCCATGCATTGCCTATGCAGCTTTCCGCATCAATGCCATCAATCCCGAAGCAAGTATGGTCGTAGCCCCTTCGGATCACCTTATTTTGAAGGATAAGGAATACGTTGATCTGATAAATAAGGCCTTGGCCGAAGTAGAGCAGAAAGATGCGTTGATAACGCTTGGTATTACACCAACCCGACCTGATACTGGCTACGGCTATATTCAGTTTGAAGAAAGTGATGATGATCAAGGCGTACATAAGGTGAAAAGTTTTACCGAAAAGCCCGATCTGGCCATGGCCAAAGAGCTGGTAAAAAGCGGTGAATTCCTGTGGAATGCCGGTATTTTCATCTGGTCTGTAAAGAGCATTTTGAAGGCATTGGAAACGCACATGCCAGAAGAATTCCAGCTGTTCAACGAAGGAGCGGACAGGTTCAATACGCGCGATGAGAAGAAATTCATCCAAACGGCCTACATGCAGTGCAAAAGCATTTCCATCGATTATGGTATCATGGAAAAAGCCAAGAACGTATTTACTCTTGCAGCCGATATTGGTTGGAGCGACCTAGGAACTTGGGGCTCGCTCTATTCTTATTCAAACAAGGATGAGGAAGGCCACGTAATTCAAGGTCGGAACGTGTTGACCTATGATTCTAAGAACTGCATTGTGAATGTTCCAAAGCATAAATTGGTCGTTCTTCAGGGAATGAAGGATATGATCGTGGTAGAAAACGATGATATTCTGCTCATTTGCAAGCAATCAGACGAGCAGCAGATCAAGCGAATCGTTAACGATGTAAAAGCTACAAAAGGCGAGAAGTTCGTTTAGTCCTTTTGGTCTTCGGTTGGCTTTTTGCTGAACCCATATTTGGTGAGCCCAGCCACGTTAACCCAAAACATAGCGAAGTAATGCCCAGGAGCGAATACAGCTTCTAGGGCTTTCCCTTTTTTCTCTCCGTGTTCTGATACGCATGCTTTTCCTATGTAAGACATCCGTTTCCAGTGGTGCGACCACTTACCATTTGAACCATCTTCAAAAACTTCTTTAGCGGTTATTTTGATGCACAACGCATGCCCCTTGTGGTTACAATACTGCACGGGGTTTTCAGCCTCCTGAGAAAATCCAACAAAAGAGGCGCCAACAAACGTTATGACCAAAAGAAAACGGAGCATGTTTGAATTAACATGCTCCGCTCAGTAAAGTTTGTCGGTTGGGCGTCTTACAAACTACCGATCATCTTTTTAGGGTCAACCCACTCATCATATTCTTCAGAAGTAAGGTAGCCAAGAGACAGCGCAGCAGCTTTCAAGGTCGTTCCTTCTTCGTGTGCTTTACCAGCAATTTCGGCTGCTTTGTAGTAACCGATCTTGGTATTCAGCGCAGTCACAAGCATCAAGCTATTGTTCACTAATTCGGTGATTCGTGAATGATTTGGTTCAATGCCTTGCGCACAATGCTCATCAAAAGAAACGCACGCATCTCCGATCAACCTTGCTGACTGAAGCACGTTGTAAGCCATTACTGGTTTGAACACGTTCAATTCGTAATGTCCTTGTGTTCCGGCAATGGTAACGGCCGTGTCGTTACCCATCACTTGCGCACAGACCATCGTCAAAGCCTCGCATTGAGTTGGATTTACTTTTCCTGGCATAATAGAAGAACCTGGTTCGTTTGCCGGAATGATCAATTCGCCAATTCCTGAACGCGGTCCAGAAGCCATCATTCTGATGTCGTTGGCAATTTTATTCAAAGAAACCGCCAATTGCTTCAACGCTCCGTGTGTTTCAACCAATGCGTCATGAGCTGCCAAAGCCTCAAATTTGTTCTCGGCAGATACGAATGGAAGACCCGAGAATTCAGCAATCTTTTTCGCTACCAGATCAGCGTATCCTGCTGGTGTGTTAATTCCTGTTCCAACAGCGGTTCCACCAAGTGCCAGTTCAGAAAGGTGGGCTAAGGTGTTGTTCAAAGCTCTTAAACCATGATCCAATTGCGAAACGTATCCGCTGAACTCTTGACCAAGTGTTAATGGTGTAGCATCCATCAAATGCGTACGCCCAATTTTTACCACATCTTTAAATGCTTCAGACTTGGCTTTCAGCGTATCACGCAGTTGCTTTACTCCAGGAATGGTATTCTCAACGATCAGCTTATAGCACGCAATGTGCATTCCTGTAGGATAGGTGTCGTTAGATGATTGACTCTTGTTTACATCGTCATTCGGTTTTAAAACCTTTTCCTTGTCTGTTAAGCTTCCACCATTCAATACATGACCTCGGTTGGCAATTACCTCGTTTGCGTTCATGTTACTCTGCGTTCCCGAGCCAGTTTGCCATATAACCAACGGAAATTGGTCATCGTGCTTTCCTGCCAAAATCTCATCGCAAACGGCAGAGATCAAGTCTCTTTTTTCCTCAGCCAAAACGCCTAATTCGCAGTTGGTGTGTGCAGCTGCTTTTTTCAAATAGGCAAAACCATATACCACTTCTAAGGGCATGCTGGCCGCTGGTCCAATTTTGAAGTTGTTTCTAGAACGCTCCGTTTGCGCTCCCCAGTATTTATCGGCAGGTACTTGTACCTCGCCCATCGTATCTTTTTCTATTCTGAAATCTGACATAATGAATGTTTTATCCGTGAGAATTGGCCGCAAATTTACCTGCCGTTTCGCAGCTTCCAAACTCGGGTTGAAATATGGCTACTTTTGAGGCTTACCATCAATGATATTCCTCATGACAAGATTATTACCAATTGTAATTGCGCTTTTTGTTTCGCTAAGTGCGCTAGCACAGGTTCCATCCCTTCCTGGAACAATAACACACGAAGGATCGCAAAGAGCTTATCGCTTATATGTTCCAACGGTTTATGATGGTTCCGAAGCTGTACCCTTGGTTCTCAATCTTCATGGTTATGGCTCTAATGCCTTTCAGCAAGAGTTGTATGGCGATTTTAGAAGGATTGCCGACACGGCCAACTTCATTATTGTACATCCTGAAGGAACGTTGGATCCAACGAACAGCCAGTATTGGAATTCTTTTGGTGCAATGGGCGGAGTGGATGATGTGGATTTTCTCTCTGCTTTGATCGATTCCATTTCTGATGAGTATAACATTGACGCTGAGCGTATCTATAGCACAGGCATGAGCAACGGTGGTTTTATGAGCTACAAATTGGCCTGCGAATTGGGCGATCGCATTGCAGCCATTGCTTCGGTTACAGGAACAATGGTTCAGACTGAATTGAACGCGTGCAACCCTGCACATCCTACTCCGATTTTGCAAGTGCACGGCACAAACGATCCAACCGTACTCTACAACGGGAACCCTGCGCAGCAGATGGTTGCAATTGAATCGGTAGTGGATTTTTGGGTTCAGTTTAACAATTGTAACTCTACGGCTGCAGTTACAAGCGTGCCTGATATTGACATGACAGATATGTGCACTGCTGAGCATTATGTGTACACAGGTGGAGATAACGGCACTTCGGTCGAGTTCTTCAAAATCATTGGTGGCGCGCATACGTGGCCAGGTTCTCCGGCCATCATTGCTTTTGATGTTACGAATCAGGATTTTTCTGCTTCGCTGGAAATCTGGAGATTTTTCAGTCAGTACAATCTTACCGATGTAGTAAGTGTTGAAGACCAACAGACACAACAAGATTGGTTCACCGTGTTTCCAAATCCAAGTTCAGAAGATATTACCATACGCTTGAATCAGCCTATGGCAAGCACATACAAACTCGTAAATACAGTTGGACAATTGATTGATGAAGGAACAATTGTTGGCAGTTTACAACTGGATATTGCAAAGGCAGGTATTTATTTCCTCACGATTTCCTCAGAACTCGGAACGGTAACGGAAAAATTGATTCGGGAATGACGATTATCACTTGCTCGAATCCGCTACAAGCCTTACTTTCGCCTCAAATTCTAACAAGATGAGTGTCGGTATCGTTGTAATTTTCGCATATATGCTAATGGGATTCTGGATGTTGGTTTTCCTCGGACTTTGGATTCCGTTGATGGCAACATTGCTTTTCATGGAGCGGTTCAGCCCAGAAATGGGAGAGAAGTTGGCTGCGTTTATCGCACCACGCGACTAAGACTTAAAGTAACGTTATAAAGTTTTCAGGAGGCCGTCCCAAGACGGCCTTTTTTTGTTTCACAACAATAGGTCGCTCAATCAATTTCGGGTATTTCACCATTGCCGCGATCCACTCATCATCTGAAAGTTCTTTGCCCTTGAAGTGATCTTTGAAATCGGCCTCGCCACGTCTTAATAGATCGTAAGGTTTGATTCCCAGCAGGGCAATTAATTCCTTCAATTCCGCTTCTGAAGGAACGTCATTCAAGTATTCAATGATCTCTGGTTCAATTCCTGCAGTGCGTATCAATTCCAAAGTTTGTCTGGATTTTGTGCAACGAGGGTTGTGATAGATCTTCATCCTTCTGATTTTTCTTCGTTTCCGAACTGCAACAAGTATCCTTTGATGAATTTATTCAGGTTACCATCCATTACGCCCTGAATATCGGAGGTCTCAATACCTGAACGCAGGTCTTTGACAAGTTTATACGGATGGAAAACGTAGTTCCTGATCTGCGCTCCGAACTCAACTTTCATTTTTGAGCCTTCCACTTCGGCTCTCTTCTCCAATCGTTTTCGTAGTTCAATGTCGTAAAGTTGCGACTTGAGCAATTTCAAAGCAGCCTCTCGGTTGGCCAACTGTGATCGGCTTTCGGTGTTTCGAATAATGATACCACTTGGATGATGCGTTACACGAACTCCGGTCTCAACCTTATTCACGTTCTGTCCACCTGCACCGCCCGATCGGAAAGTATCCCAAGTAATATCGGCCGGATTGATCTCGATATTGATGGAGTCATCGACTACCGGATAAACGAAAACAGAAGCGAACGAAGTGTGTCGTCTGGCATTACTATCGAACGGAGAGATTCGAACCAATCTGTGAACACCGTTCTCGCCTTTCAGGTTTCCGTAAGCGTATTCTCCTTCTATCTGTAAAGAGCACGAACGTATTCCTGCAATATCGTCTTCCTGAATGTCGTTTTCTGTGACTTTGAAACCGTTCTTTTCGGCCCACATGATGTACATACGCATGAGCATTCCTGCCCAATCACAGCTTTCTGTACCACCTGCACCAGAGTTGATCTCTAGCACTGCGCTCAGCTCGTCTCCTTCATCTCCTAGCATATTTCTGAACTCAAGGTCTTCCAAAAGTTCTGTGAATAATGCTTGTTGTACGCTAACCTCTTCTTCCGATGCCTCGCCTTCTTTATTGAATTCGTAAAGTACCACTAGGTCTTCTAAAGCGGTTTCTGCTTTAGCATAGGCTTTTGTCCATTCCTTTTTGGCATTGGTTTTTTTCATTAATGCTTCGGCCCGTTGTGGTTCGTCCCAAAAACCAGGGGCAAGGGTGGTTTGCGTTTCCTCTTCGATCTCTCGCAGTTTGCGGTCAATTTCCAAATAGCCGCGTAGGTCGGAAAGACGTTTTTTCAGATCTGTAAGTTGATCGTTTGTGATCATAGTATTTCAGTTTTGGGGAGCTTTTCCCGTGCCGCAAATGTAAGACAAGTGCTGTTGCTTGAAAGTCAGCTTTCGCGAAGCATTTCGTTGATCAAAGAACTTTCAAAACCACGTTGAGCGGCAAAACGATAAATGGCAGATCTGCGCTTCCAAGGGTTCTTTTCTTTCAGCTTAGACTTCTTTTCTTCAATTGTATCTCGAAGTACACTTAGATAGCGGTCTTCATCAATTTCCGTAAGTCCGAGTTTCACGCACTTCGCACTAACTTGGTGTTGTTTCAATCCTTGAATGATCTTTACACGCCCCCATTTTTTGATGTTGAATTTGCCGCGCACGTAGGTTCGGGCAAAGCGCTCTTCGTTGAGGAAATTTTCTCGCATCAAATCTAGAATGAAGTCGTCTCTCCATTCCATCGGAATTTCCAAATCCCACATTTTCTGAACAACATCCTGATGGCTGCGTTCCTGATAGGCGCAATACTTCTTCAGTTTTTCCAATGCCTCTTTTGGGCCTCCATCCATGCTTGAAAATTAACGATATGCGAAACAAAAAGCGGCATAGCTTTGCTGCCTATATCCATGGAAAATAAACGCGCGCTAGCCCTTCTGTTCACATCCCATGTGGTTTCGAGTTTCGCGCAGGGCATTACCATGCTTTCCATTCCATGGTATTTCGCTTCCATTGTCAACGAATCGGTGGTGTTCGGAAAAGTACTTGCCGTTGCCACATTCATCAGCATTTTTTGGAGCCTTTTTGCAGGAACACTCATCGACCGTTATCCACGAAAGAACATTTTCTGGATTGCATCTGTGGTTGGTTTTGTGGTGCTTGGAGCAGCTGGTATCTACGGAGAAGTGTATCAGGAATCTCCCATTTGGTTGGTGGCCGCCATCTTCGTTTTCACCTTTTTCGGCTTCAATATCCATTACCCTAATCTCTACGCGTTTGCGCAGCAGCTGGCAGCCCGTGGCGATTACGGTCGGGTCAATTCGTTGATAGAAGTTTTAGGACAAAGCACGAATGTGCTTTCTGGGGCATTCGGAGCGGTTCTGCTTTCTGGAACAACGAGTGGTGCGATCGATCTGATGGGAGTTCAAATTTCTTTTCCGTTTGAGATTGAACGCTGGAGGATTTGGGAAATATTTCTGCTTGATGCAAGTACGTACGCTTTGGCTGCGTGCATCATTCCGTTCATTAAATATGTTGATGCCAATCCGCTCCCTATCGATCTTGACCGAATTGCAGAACGGTTTAAGCGCGGATGGAGGTTTCTAATGATGAACAAGGAATTGCTCGTTTTCGGACTGGCGTCCTATTCCATCTTCGTTGTGCTTTTGGTAGAAGTCCAATTCTTGCTACCCATTTTTGTGGATAACCAACTGGAAGCAGGTGCAGATGTGTACGCAAGTAGCGAGGTTTATTTCGCGTTGGGAAGTCTGGCTGCTGGATTCCTCATTATGAAGCTGACCCGCAATCTGGCCCCTTCGAAAACCATTGTACTGCTCATGCTTATAGCTGGAACTTCATTTACAGTTATAGCATTTACCAAAAGCATTATAGGATTTTACCTCTTCTCCATTCTTATTGGTTTTACCAATGCAGGAACGAGAATCACGCGTGTTACCTTTCTGTTCAATCACGTGCCGAACAACATTATTGGCCGTGCCAACAGCATTTTTTACATCTACAACATTGCTAGTCGAGGTGTGCTCATCACCATTTTCTCGATGCCTTTCTTTTCGGCATCAAACAATATCATTTACAGCTATATGATCTGTGGCGGATTTATCCTTGTATCTGTAATTCCGCTGTTTCTTGCCTTGCCGAGATTGCAGACGATGAAAGTTCGCACCGAGTGATCACTTCAGCCAAACAATCTTGCTGAAGATCCATGCAGGATGCTTTGGAGGAATGGTGGAAGTTTGAAATTGAAGGTTTTCAAGAATCGATTTCAGCTCATTGCTCTTTTCCTCGTTCATGGCATTGGTTGCAAGGTCGTAAATCGTTGTGTTGCGCCACTCGGTATGGCCGCTTACATCCAATTTGAATTCAATTTCCATCCTGAACTTTGCTTCATTCGGAATTGTTTTTTCAATTTTCAGTAAGGCGGAAACGGCATCTATCAAACTTCCACCGGACTTTGTTTGAGGAAAAGACTGAGGAAAGTATTCTTCAGAAGAATATTCTACTCGGTAAGGCGCATTTGGCAGCGAGTAGTAATTCTGATGAAAGTGATTGGCTCCATCTCCTGTGTAAATGTGAAACAGTTGATTCAGGTCGAAAACGGCCAATGTCGGCTTATCGAACGAGAGATACAGTCTGTCTTCCGTAATGTAGAACGGATGAGTAGCCATTTGGTGGTAGATGCTATCGTTCCGCAGCCAACCGCTTGTTGGAAGACGGTCTCTGCTTTTTGCAGAAACCAGTTCGTAATGAACAAGTCGCTCTAACTGAGCCGTGTCAAACTTCTTTCCGTTCCTGTACATACTCAATAGGCTATGATCCAATGGTTCCTTGTCTTTTTCAGAAACTAGGTGAGCAATGGTTTGGCCGTTATTGCTTAATGCCACCCAACCATTGAGGAATTCCTCAAGTTGATAAACGGTATCGCCATCCTGTTTATGAATGACGTAGGTAATACCTTCTGAATTGTCTAGATCGTGCGAGAACGTAAGTGAGATCAGCTTGTAAGTTCCGACCTCATTCATCAATTCGTACGACACACTTTTGTGCTGAGCTTTGGATAGAAAAGGTATCAGAATGAGAACAAGAACAAGTCGCATTTGAATTGATTTTGAACTCAGCATGACAAAAATTATACCCTATGTGAAGGCGTTGAACCCGGTCACATCCATTCCAGTAATGAGCAAATGGATGTCGTGCGTGCCTTCGTAGGTCACAACGCTTTCCAAATTCATCATGTGGCGCATGATCGGATATTCGCCTGTAATGCCCATTCCGCCAAGCATTTGGCGTGCTTCACGAGCAGTTCGCAGAGCAATTTCAACGTTGTTCCTTTTAGCCATGGAAATCTGCTGCGGAGAAGCGCGATGGTCGTTTTTCAAAACTCCTAAACGCCAAACCAACAACTGAGCCTTGGTGATCTCGGTGATCATTTCGGCCAATTTCTTCTGTTGGAGCTGGAAACTTCCGATCGGTTTTCCGAACTGGATACGTTCTTTGGAATAACGCAAAGCGGTATCGTAGCAATCGAGTGCCGAACCCAATGCGCCCCAAGCAATGCCGTAGCGAGCAGAGTTCAAACAGCTCAACGGCCCTTTCAGTCCGCGGATATCTGGGAAAAGATTTTCCTTCGGAACCTTCACATTATCGAACACCAACTCGCCAGTGGCTGACGCACGCAAACTCCACTTTCCGTGGGTGGTTGGCGTGGTGAACCCTTCCATTCCACGTTCTACTACAAGACCGCGGATGGTTCCTTCTTCATCCTTTGCCCAAACAACTGCAATGTCTGCAAACGGGGCATTACTGATCCACATTTTGGCTCCGTTAAGAATAACGTGGTCGCCAGCATCTTTAAAGTTGGTAACCATTCCGTTTGGGTTAGAACCGTGGTCTGGTTCGGTAAGCCCGAAGCAACCCAACAATTCTCCGGTGGCCAAACGTGGCAGCCATTTCTGCTTCTGAGCTTCTGTTGCATAGCTCCAAATTGGAAACATGACCAATGAACTTTGAACAGATGCCGTGCTTCGTAGTCCGCTATCGCAACGCTCCAATTCCTGCATAATGATACCGTAGGATATTTGGTCCAAGCCTGGTCCACCGTACTCTTGAGGGATATAAGGTCCGAATGCCCCTATCTCGCCTAAACCAGGAAGCAAGTGGCGCGGGAACTCGGCTTTTTGAGCGTATTCTTCAATGATCGGTGATACGTTCTGCTTTACCCAACTTCTAACGGTCTCTCTAATGAGTTTATGTTCTTCGGTAAGGAGTTCGTCAATGAGGTAGTAATCGTGTCCTTGATATCTATCGTCAGCCATGTTTATTGCTTTGGTGGGCAAATGTAGAAAAAGCCTATGTTGGAAATTGTCTTAATTCAGGCAACCCGAACGTAGATTAATGGTCTATTGTTCGAACCTTTTTGAACATTGTCCGTAAGGCGATGTTTTGTCAGTCATCCAATTCTAATTTCGTAAAACCATTTAAAACAAATTATATGAAGAAGAAGTTTACCATCGCCTTATCGTTGCTATTGATGACCGGAATGGTCTATGATTACAATATGCGAACGGTTCAATCGAGTAGTTCAGGTGCTCCAAACGGTTATACTGGAGATCCTGCTGTTAACAATGGAGCTACATGTGGTTCTGGAGGCGGATGCCACGGAAGTCAGCCAGGTACCCCATCTGGAAACGAGTCTTCTATGATAACCTCCAATATTCCTCAAGCAGGATACGTTGCCGGACAGACCTATGATATGACTGTTTCTGTATCTGGTGGTGGTAATAAATTTGGGTTTTCGCTTTCTGCTCAAGGAAACGCGGGTTCGCTTATCGCTTCCTCTTCTACGCAGCTCAATGGAAGCGGTAACTTCGTTACGCACACCTTTAGTTCAAATACGGGTTCTGGTGGCCGATCTTGGAATTTCCAATGGACCGCTCCTACCGCTGGTACAGGTGATGTAACGTTCTACGCCACAACCTTATATGCTTTCAATGGCGGTGATGGTGGCGATGTTGCTGTTCCAGTGAGTATAACAGTTTCTGAAGCTACTGGTGTAGGTATAAGCGAAGCAGCATTGGAAGCACTTTCTGTTTACCCGAATCCGGTAATTGATGAGATTCATGTTGCAGCCAAGGATGTAGATGAGGAGATATTGTTCACATTGTACAGCATGGATGGCAAAAAAGTGTTGGAAGAGAAGCACGATGGAGGTGATATCACCATTGATCTTTCAAGCAAAAGCCTTACTACTGGCGTTTACTTCCTTCAGATGGAGGCTGTTGGTAGTAGCACCATCAAAAAGTTGTTGGTTAAATAATCTGATAACAATTGCAATACAAGGAAGGTGCTTAACGGCACCTTTTTTGTTTTTTAGCGGTATGTATCAGATGGTCGTTACTCGATTATTTCTTAGACAGATCTTTTCCATCATCCTAGGGATAGCGGTGATGTTTTTCGGTTCTACCACTGCATTTACGCAAACCGTTTATGTAAGTGATACAAGCTCGGTGGGATTCAATTCTACCACGCCTATCGAATTCATTTCCGCTATAAATCATGCATCTACAGCCATGATTGAGATGGCAGCACGCACGGTTAAGGTGCAAGTGCCGGTTTCAGCATTTCAGTTTGAGAATAAACTGATGCAGGAACATTTTGTAGAGGGTTATTTGGAGCCGAAGAAGTTCCCTTATGCCACCTTCCGAGGTAAACTCTCCGATTCGTTAGATTTTTCTGTGGACACGATATATATTGTGGAGGCTACCGGAATGATGAACGTGCATGGTATTGATCGCGTGCATTCTTTTAAGGGATTGATGATCTGTAAAGACAGCGTTGTTGATCTTACCACAGACTTTAGCCTGCTTCTTTCAGATTACGGTATAAAGGTTCCTGGACCCGTGTTTGAGAACATTGCCAAGGAGGTTGGCGTGGAAGTTTATTTCCGTTTGATCCCCTTTAAGAAGGAGGATTGATCACTGCGCATTTACCGTAACCGTGCTGGAGCTAACACGGTTGCTCTCGTTGCCAGCTCTGTCTACAACCCAAATGGTGTACGTAACCGATTCGCTTGCATTGCCATTAACAATAGCGGTATTTGGAAGCGTAACGTTAAGGTTGCCTTGTATAGAGATGTTGGCATTATCTGGCGCTAGTTGTTGAATGCGGAAACCATAGGCCACCTGATTTCTCGAATCTTGGATGTACAGGTTATCGTTATCCGTATTGTTCTGCCCGAGGTCGCCATCTCCATCTAAATAAGAAATGGTGAATACCAGCGAATCCTGATACTCGGTAACCACATTGGGAACCACACTTACGAACGAAATTTCAGGCACTTCGCTTATCTCGGTAGTCTCGTTGCAAGAAGATAAGCCGAATGCGGTGGCCGTAAATAGAAGAAGCAACAATTGTTTCATGGCAGAACGTAGAATGACCAAAAGGTCTTGTATTGAATGACCATTTCATCACGCGGCATCTCTGTTTGGCTTTCGCCATCGCTTACATAGTAGCGCATGTAAACCACGTTATCTGGGTTGAACAGGTTGGTGTTGAACTGAACGTACCAAAAGGTGAACCCTGGGTAATTGATGAATTGCGCATTCTGTTGATGGAAACCGGGAGCTGATGCTGAGAAATCGTCTGGGTCGTAAGAGAATTTCATCATGGAGCCTTGAAGTTGAGCAAGGGCCGTGCTATCGTCTTCTACGCCAATTACCAAGGCCACATTGCGGTTATCTGCCAAAATGAACGGGTTGTAGTATACACCATCAATTCTGTTACCCGTTGCCGTAAGTGGGAAGTTCTGGTTGGCAGCTGCAATCACTCCGTCAATACTCATGGTATCCACGCCCACATAGAAACCGATCTGAGGTGCCTGGTTGGGATAGGAAGGAATCTCTCCGAACATGTTCTTGGCGCCATCCATTATCCAATTCTCGATGCGTTGGATGTAGGACGATTCCAACGGAACACCGATGTTATCCTGCGGCATGCGATCGTTGGTGTTTGCAAAACAGCAATTGGTCAAACGTTCGTGCAGTACGCTCTGCGCAGTATCAAAAGGCACTACTCTAAAGGTGAAACTTGAATCAGGATCGTTCTTGACAATGTTGGCATAGACCATGGTTGACGAAGAACTCTGAACGGTTCTGAAATCAGGCTCGAAGTTGCCATCATGACACCCAGGCACAGCACAACGCGGTTGCAGAATATCGCGATGTATAGCCACGATCGTATTCGGGCTGAGCGTATCAATGGGTGCCGGAGGTGTTGGGTAAACGATATTGTCGTACGGGTTTGGCGGAATCTCCGTTTCCGAGTTACACCCAACGAACGAGGCTACCACTGCCATCGAAAAACCGAAAGCAGCTACCAAAGCAATGTTCTTCATCTTCATCATACTAAAGCTGCATCAAGCGGTTGACCAGGAAGCAATCCCGAAACATCATCATAGAAACCGAGGATCTTAGCAATGGTGGGCACCACATCGATACTCTCGCCCATTACCTGACTGATAACCTGATTTTGAACCACCTTGCCAGATGGTCCTGCAACGAGACAGAAGATCTCTCTCGACATATCATCATTGGTATGATCCAACGCATAGCGACCAAAGGCATCTACCACGGTATTCGGTTGGGCGTTTCGGCCGTGTTCCGGAACGGCTATCAGAATGGTATTGTCGGCCATTCCCGGGGTCGATTGGATGGTCTGCCAGAGGTGAGCCAAGGCATAATCGGCACGCACCAAATTGTTGGCGTATGCAGTAAAGTTGGTGTGGCAGATATCCACATCCTGCATGTTTACTACCAATAGTTCAGGCTTGAATTGCTCGATGATCTTCTCGGCAGCCAACACATTGAATTGATCACCATTCAACCCACCTATTCCCCACGGGTTGTTGTAAGCACCAGAAGCCGCTTCTGTGTACGTTTGAAGAATAAATGCCTCTATGGCTTCCTTATCGGTAGAGGTGTTGCTTATTCCGGCCGAACCTTCTATAAACTGATTATTGAAGTTATTGTCGAAGAAGCTGCGCATCTCATTGGTCAGATTCTTCTGATTCTGTGTGAACGTTTTCGGTTCGTTCAGTGCATTGTATGCCTCTGTACTGATAAGCGAAGCAGGCTGCATGTAATTGGCGCCATATAGAGGGCCATAGTTTGGATGCGTACTGTAGTTCAATGCCGGATAAGGTCCTAAGGCGTTGCTTACCCACCACGCATTCTTGGCACTGGCCTCGGGGCTGGTGTGCTTTCTGTACAGCTCAAAAACCGTTGGGCTGGCAGGCCGCTGGCGGATATTAATGTCCTGCTGATTGTAAACACCAGTAATAACAGATGTATGTCCACTGAAGTGACCCGTTGGCCCTTGCTGAAAGCGGAATTCTTTGAAAAGTGTACCCACTTCCTGTAGTCGTTGGCTGCCAACCTGACCAAGTAGATTAACTCCGCCAGCAATATCATTCGAAATGCTTTCAGAACCTGTAAGTGTGTTGGGCATGAGGTTGCCATCTGCCTTATGCACCGATTCCAGATTACGTACACCACCCGCAAACAGGCAGAACACCACGTGGTCTACCACTCGTGCTCCGGTAGCGGCAAACAGTCTGCCCGAAGGAAGAATGTACGGTGCTGCAAATGCTCCTGCTGTTGCGGCCGCTGCTTTTTTTATGAATCCTCTTCTTTTCATGGCTGCTTCTTAATAGTAACGGTATTCATTGGAGGTCATAATGGCAAAATAGACCAACTCGGGCGTGATATCTTCATTCTCCTCTATCACATTCTTCATATGCCACAACTCGAATTCGTTCGGGTAGCGGTTCAGAAATTTCTGATAGGTGTCTAACAGAAACTGATCTACGTTGGCACGCATCTGTGCATCGGTTGGAATGATAACGGTTGGCTCGTTCAAGAAATTCTTGATAATGAGTTCCTCAATGAGTTTCAGATCGCCAAAACCAGCATACGGAACAGCCAATGTTTGCAATTGCGCTTGGCTGATGTTCTGCCCAAAAAGGTCGGTGTAAGCAATGGAGATGAACTCCGAAAGGCTCTTTACATAATCCTTATTAGCATTGGGTTGCTGTACGTTCACATCATTCACATCGTAAATGATGTTCTGCTCTTTCTGGCACCCGGAAACAACGGTAAGCATCAGCGCTGCCGATAGAACCAACTGTATGTGCTTTATCATTTTCATAATCCTGCAAATTCGTCAAGCGAAAGAATGTCTTTCTGTAATCGGTCGTAATTGCCAGAATCGCGGTAGCGAATGGCGTGGTAGCTTTGTTCCTCCGATGTCGGTTCACGGAAGAGGTACTTGAAATACAGCTCGCGCACCTGTCCTTCAAAGTAATCGTCCGAGTTGAGGAAGATCTCTACGAACTGTTCTTTGGAGTTGCCTGTTTCGTAGAATACCACCGCCACAAAACCATCTACCATGGTTATGCCTGCATCGTGTTCCTCGGAAGTGGGGTCTCTGTATAGGAAGTTATTGAACAGACTCAGTACAAAATTGAACGATCCCATGTTTATCTGATCGTAGATCTCGTTGCTTACCAATCTGCGGTGCATTTCCTGCATACCAATGGTGCCGTTTCTGAAATCGTTTGGCGTTGCCAGAAGCGTTTCCAGGTTGTCGATCACCTCAATAATGAGGTCGTAAAACTGCGCGTACTGCGGATCGTTCAGGAGTGAGTTGTAGATGAAGATCTGTGTTTGGATCTCTGTAGTGTCGAAAGCCGAGTTAAGCAGTTTAATGGAGTTGAATTCTAGGATCTTATCGCGGTATTCGCTATAGCTCAGAATCTCGTCTATCATCTCGTTTCTGCTGGCCACGCTCATGTTGCTGGCGCGTAAGAGCGCTACCGCATCTGCCTCTTCGGTAGGCGATGGGTCTCTACCCAGCAGACTGATGTAGCATTTGGCCACATAATTTTCGAGTATAAGTGTTGAGATGGTTGAATCTGGCGGAGCCGTGTTATCATCTAATATGATATCGTCCTTTTTGCAACCTGTTGCGGCAATAATTACCAGCAACATAAGAATGGAAAAACCCGAAAGGATACTTTTCATAGGGTAGAGAAGCATGTTATTAGGTACGATAATACACAAAAATGGTCGGTCAGCAATTGATGAGACCGACCATTTAACGAAAGGTTTAAACCGAAATTGTCAGCTAAGTTCTGCTAGATAGTGATAGAAGAACGGAATGGTCTGAATGCCTTTGAGGTAATTGAAAATACCGTAATGCTCGTTGGGTGAGTGAATGGCATCGGTATCCAAACCAAAGCCCATTAATACAGATTTCAATCCCAATTCGCGCTCAAACATGGCCACAATAGGAATGCTACCACCACCACGCATTGGTATGGGTGCCTTGCCAAAAGTGGTTTCCATGGCCTTGTGAGCCGCTTGGTAGCCCGTAAAATCGGTAGGAGTTAGAAATGGTTCGCCACCGTGGTGCGGTTTGGCCTTTACCTTAACAGAAGCAGGCGCAATGGCCACCAAATGATTGAGCACCAGGTTGGTGATCTTATCGGGGTCTTGCCCGGGTACCAATCGGCAGCTGATCTTGGCATAAGCCTTAGATGGCAACACGGTTTTAGCGCCTTCGCCAATGTAGCCTCCCCAAATACCATTCACGTCCAACGTAGGGCGAATGGTGGCACGCTCCAAGGTGGAGTAACCTGCTTCGCCTTGCGTGGCATTGATATTCAGGTCGGCCTTGTATTCTTCTTCGCTGAAAGGTGCTTTGGCCATTTCTGCACGGTCTTCGGCACTCACCTCATTCACATCATTGTAAAAACCAGGAATGGTAATGCGCTTGTTCTCATCGTGCAACGATGCGATCATATCGCAAAGCACATTAATGGGGTTGGCAACAGCACCACCGTAAAGCCCAGAGTGCAGGTCGCGTTTCGGGCCAGTAACTTCCACCTCCATGTAGCTCAGTCCGCGCAGCCCAACAGTAATAGAAGGAATATCGTTGGCAATCATTCCTGTATCAGAAATAAGTACCAGATCGGCCTTCAGTTTCTCTTTATTCTCCTGAACGAAGATACCCAGGTTGTCGGAACCTACTTCTTCTTCGCCCTCTATCATGAACTTCACGTTACACGGAAGTCCATCGGTTCTCATCATCAACTCCACGGCCTTCACGTGCATATACATTTGGCCTTTATCATCGCACGCACCACGGGCATAGATCTTCTCGTCTTTAATAACCGGCTCGAAGGGAGGCGAATCCCAAAGGTCCAACGGATCGGGCGGTTGCACATCGTAATGGCCGTAAACAAGCACCGTAGGTAGGTTCGGGTCAACGATCTTATCGCCATAAACAATGGGGAATCCGGCTGTTGGGCAGATCTCTACGTTATCAACACCTATCTCCTCCAAGCGCGTTTTCAGCAACTCGGCCGTACGGTGCACGTCTTTGCTATATGCTGGGTCGGCACTGACCGATGGAACTCTGAGAAGATCTATCAGTTCTTCTAGAAATCGGTCTTTGTTCAACTCTATGTAACTATCAACGGTATTAATGTTCATGTTCTGTGCTTTAATGCGCCCAAATTTAGTTTTTAATGGATGCGAAACATATCCGCTAGAAACGAGTTCAATGCATAGCAAGCGCGTGGTTACTTTTACTGTCCGCTTTAAATGAGAGGATCGATAACATACATTCTGGCTTTGCTGCTTTGTGGTAATACTGCAATGGCACAACTGGTGGTTGATGCTGGTTACAGCCCGCAGCAATTGGTAGAAGACGTGTTGGTTGGGCAAGGAGTAGAAGTAAGTAACTTCTCGTTTTCTGGAAATGCCGATGCCAGAGGTTATTTCGATGGCAGCAATTCCAACATCGGTCTTTCCGAAGGAATCATCATTTCCACGGGGCGTGCCTCTGATGCACCCGGACCTAACGGAACTCCCTTGAGTGATTACGGAACCGAGTTTGGTGGTAATGGCGACTTTACATTGACCAATATTTCGGGCTCTCCAACCTTTGATGCGGCCATTCTCGAATTCGATTTCGTCCCTTCGTCCGACACTGTTCAGTTCAAATACGTTTTCGCTTCCAACGAATACATGTTGTATGTAGGTGCTCAGGTGAATGATGCCTTCGCATTCTTAATAAGCGGACCCGGCATTGTTGGCGAACAGAATGTGGCCTTGATTCCCGGTACGGGCACTCCTGTTACCATCGATAATGTGAATGCCAACGTCAACGCGCAGTATTACATCGATAACGAGAACCCACCTGGTGCTACGGTAGAGTACAACGGATGGACGCAACCATTCACGGCCAAAGCCATTCTTGAACCCTGCGAAACGTATCATATCCGATTGGCCATTGCCGATGGTGGCGATGAGCAATTTGACAGTGCCGTGTTCCTGGAAGCAGGAAGTTTTACCAGTCCATCCATCAGCATTAATGCAGAATCGTCTTATTCTGCATCAAGCACCGCCCTGCAATTGGTAGAAGGTTGTAGCTCGCTCACCCTCAGTTTCGAAAGGTCGGAGCCGTACGATAATCCACTAAGCGTTGGTTTGAATATTACTGGCTCGGCCACGGTAGGTTCAGACGTAACCAATATTCCATCCAACATCAGTTTTGCGCCTGGCGCTTCCACTACTTCCATCACATTCAGTGTTATAGAAGATGGCGTAATTGAAGGAGTGGAGGACATGACCATTTCTATCGATCAGTTGAATCCCTGTGCTACTGGACCTGCCACTTCGGTAACCTTTACCATAGAAGATGCAGCTCCAATGGCTATTCAGATCACGCCCGATGTAAACCTTGATTGCCCTGAAGAATTAGACATTACTGTTACAGCTACTGGCGGTTATCCGGAATATACCTACAATTGGAATGGTTCTCCCGATTCAGACGAATCCATTACTGTTTTCCCATTCAATACAACTACTTACACGGTGAATGTCACCGATGCTTGCGGCTTCACACAATCGGCTTCGTCCACCGTTTCAGTGCTTACGTATCAGACCATGAACGTATCTGTAAACGATGCAGTGGTCTGTAATGGCGATGAAGCCACCTTTGAGGTAGTGGTTACTGGCGGCAGGCAGCCGGTTACTTACAGTTGGTCGGGCGGAGGTAGCGGCCCGATCTTTACCTATACGCCAATGCAGGATGAGACCGTTACCGTTACCGTTACGGACGATTGCAATATTTCTGAAGACGCCATAGGACAGGTTGAGGTTGATGAGGTGCAGGCAAGTTTCACCTACCAATTGATAGCGCATAGCACGGTCCAATTCACACCAACTACCGTTGATGTGTTCGATTTTTTCTGGGAATTCGGAGACGATTCTACAGGTGTCAGGGAAAACGCGGTCCATGAATATCAGGAGGCTGGAGATTATCCGGTTGCGCTTACGGTGGTCAATCAGAACGGTTGCGAAACCACTTTGTATGATACCGTAACGGTTTACGACCCGCTACATGTGTACATTCCAAACGCCTTTACACCCAATGGAGATAGTTTGAATGAGTGGTTCGGTGTAATAGGAGAGGGCTACCTTTATTACGATCTTGAGATTTACGATAGGTGGGGTAAACTGCTTAAGCACGGTCGGTTCAGAGACGATAGCGCTTGGGATGGTACCTTCAATGGCAGGTTGGTCCCAACTGGGATGTATGTCTACAAAGTTTGGGTTGAGCCGCCCATTGGAATTGAGGTGAAGGAAACAGGCGTGGTCCACGTGCTCTCGGGGGAATAACCGTCACCTTATATGCTTAAACGAATACTTGCGTTTTCTCTCGTGCTAATTGCGATGGTCTTTCAGGCCAACGCAGCGCATCTTGTTGGTGGTGAGATATTCTACGAATGCCTCGGTAATGATCAATATCGCATAACACTCAAAGTTTATCGCGATTGTTACACGGTTACAGGTGCTGATTTTGATAATCCTGCCAACATTGCGGTTTACGATGATGCAGGTAACCTGATAGAAAACCTGACAGCACCATTCACAGGTTCTCAGCAATTACCGGTCATTATCAATAATCCATGCTTGCAAGCTCCGCCAGATGTATGTGTAGAAGAGGCAATTTATACCGTTACAACAACTCTACCATTCATTTCTGGAGGATATCATATTGCGTATCAAAGGTGCTGCCGTAATCCTACTATTCTCAACCTGATAGCACCCGATGATCTTGGCTCTACGTATTACGTTCGAGTGCCCGAACTAGCGCTCAATTCGTGTAACTCCAGTCCATCGTTCAACAGTTTTCCTCCGTTGGCACTGTGCATTGGCGATCAACTCATTTTCGACCATTCTGCTACCGATGCCGAAGGGGATATGCTCGTTTACACGCTTTGCACGCCTTACCATGGAGGAAGTTCAACCAATCCGCAGCCAATACCAGCGCAAGGGCCACCATACAGTTTCATCAACTGGGATGCAGGTTATTCTGATGCCTATCCGTTAGATGCATCCACCCAATTGACAATAGATCCCAGCACGGGTTTGCTTACTGGAGTTCCTTCTCAAGCGGGCCAGTACGTGGTGGGAGTGTGTGTGGAGGAGTATCGGAACGGAGAACTCATCAGTGTAAATAAGCGAGATTTTCAGTTCAATGTGGTCAACTGTTCTTCCAATATTGAAGCTATCATTCCACCACAGCCCATTTTTCATGATCCATGCGATGGGCTGACGGTTGACTTCGGCAATCAGAGTATCAATGCCCAATATTACCATTGGGATTTTGGTGTGCTGGGAGTAACGGACGATACATCGAATCTTGAAGACCCTGTGTACACTTATCCCGATACAGGTTCATACCTCGTTACATTGGTTGCTAACCCTGGTTTCCCGTGTGCAGATACCACGCAACGCACAGTTCTAGTCTACAATGATATTGAAGTGGAAATATTCAGTCTTGGCGAGCAGTGTTTCGATGCCAGTGCCATCGATTTCTCTCCTGTTGGGGATTTCGGGGCGGGAGCAACTTTCTTTTGGGAATTTGAGAACGGGATACCTGCCACGTCAACAGAAATGAACCCACAGGGAATCGTCTTCGGCACAGTTGGTTCGTATGAGGTTACAGTAGCTGTAACGGAAGCTGTGTGCGTAGCTTCTGCTTCAAGTACCATTGAAATGTATCCTCGGCCACAGGCATCATTCATTGGCGATACCATTACAGGCTGCGCACCATTGGGTGTCCTGTTCATTGATAGTTCGTTGGCGTACACAACTCATTTTGCATCGTGGGATTTTGGAGATGGAACCACGGCTACTGGCGAACGCGTCTTTCATGGTTACTTGCAACCCGGATCGTATGATGTGTCGCTTACCATCTGGACTACAGAAGGTTGTGTGGATACATCGGTTTTTGTGGTAGAGAATGGTGTGGTAGTATTACCATTACCAACGGTTGAATTGTCGGTTGACACCAACATTCGATTTGTTTTTGAGCCTACCTTCCTATTTTCTGGTACAAGTAACGCCTCATCGTACGAGTTTTATCCGGGAGATGGAAGTTCGTATGCTGATGTTGGGTCGCAATGCGAGATCGAACATTTCTACACAGACACAGGAAACTACGAGGCCATCATTTATTTCACAGATGATTATGGCTGTGAGGCATCCGATACCGTTTGGGTACGTGTAGAACCCGAAGTAAGATTCTGGGTGCCGAATGCATTTACCCCCAACGATGATCGGTTGAATGACGAGTGGGGTCCGAAGGCTTTTGGCTTCAGCGAATATGAGATATGGGTTTTTGACCGATGGGGAAAGATGATGTTCCATTCCACAGACCCGTTTGAAAAATGGAACGGCAGGTTAAATAACGAAAGCAACCATGAACCGGTGTTGGGCGTCTATTCATATCGAATACTGGCGCGTTCTGTTAAGAATACTGTAATAAAGGAGTTTGGACACGTAACCATATTGAAATAACCCCTAGATTATTAGGTAATTTTGCGCCCCCGAAAAATCGACCTGTGAGAATTTTACAACCCATTTTTCTTTGCTGTTTTCTGTTTTTATTATCAATTGGTGCCAAGGCGCAATTGGTGGTCGCAACAGGGCAAACAGCACAACAATTGGCAGAGATAATTGCGGGTCCTGGTGTGGTAGTTTCTAATGCCAGCATTACTGGAGACCCAAGCGCTATTGGTGCTTTTTCAAGTGGCGCCAATAACCCTGGTCTTGGAATTCCGAGCGGTGTTATCATGTCTTCTGGAGATGTGAACGATGCTGTTGGTGGTAGTGCTGGATTCGCCTCCACGTCCTTCAACCTTCCTGGTGATCCCTTTCTGCAGGCGCAAGCTGGAGAGCAATCGAACGATGCGATAATCTTGGAATTCGACTTTGTTCCGAATGCCGACTTCGTCACCTTCAGTTATGTTTTTGGTTCGGAGGAATATCCGGAATGGACCTGTTCTTTCAATGACATTTTTGCCTTTACTATTCAGGGTATTTCGGTCCCATCTCCACAAGTGAACATTGCTCTCATTCCTGGAACAAATATTCCAGTGGCCATCAATACAGTTAGCAATGATATTGGCTGCATGCAGCAATCCGCAGGGATGAACAACATTCAGTACTACGTTGATAACCAGGATTTTGCTGCACCAGCTTTTCCCTATGTGATCTATGATGGTCTTACGGTGGTCATGTCAGCAGAGGCCACGGTTATCTGTGGCGAAACATATCGATTACGGTTAATGCTTTCTGATGGTGGTGATTGGTCTTTCGATTCGGGCTGTTTCATAGAAGAGAACAGTTTGACAACAGGTAGCGTAATCGTTGAAACCGCTACTGCCGCTGCCGATTCCACAGCTTACGAAGGTTGCAATGACGCAACGGTTACACTTACTCTTAATGGCCCGGCAATCGCTCAGGCTTTTCCTGTTCCTATTTGGATCAGCGATTTTACCGCAGAAATGGGTGTAGATTACAATAACATCCCAGAGTTGAATCTGACTGATAGTACCATCATTATTCCTGCGGGTCAGAATACGGTATCTTTTACCATAACACCTGTAAACGATAATATTCCTGAAGGAGCTGAATACATTGAGTTCACTGTAATTACGTCCACCTGTGGTCTTACAAGTACGTTCAGAATTTATATCAACGATCTTGAGCCCATAACCACGGTTACCAGTAACGATACCACCATTTGTATTGGAAACGCCATTGGTTGGTGCGAAGCCACAGGAGGTGGAGGTAACTACACTTACACTTGGGACAACGGAATTGGAGTTGCCGATACTATTTTCCCGGCTCCTACAGAAACAACCACCTTTACGGTAACTGTTACAGACAACTGTAACTCCACTCCTGCGGTAGATGAGGTTACGGTTACAGTTGATAATGGTCCAACGCCATTTGCTGGAAACGATGTTTCAGTTTGCATTGGTGGAAGTGTTCTTCTTAACGCAAGTTCAGATGCTCCAGGAAGTACCTTCTCTTGGGACCCACCTACCGATCTTTCCAATCCAAGTATCTACAATCCGCTGTGTACACCACAAATGGATATGGAGTACACGGTAACGGTAACCCGACCTGATGGATGTTCGAACGAAGATGCCGTGTTGGTTACCTTAACACCGCCACCAACAGCAGACTTCGATTTTCCTGCCGTGGGTTGCGCAGGAGAACCACTTATTGTAGAGTATGCTGGAAATGCCTCTATCGCAGCGCAATATCTCTGGGATTTCGATGGAGGTATTGTTACCAATGGCAATGGAGGCGGTCCGTTGGCAGTGTATTGGGCCACACCTGGTATTTATGATGTTGTGCTGACCGTTTCTTGGAATGGATGTATCTCTCCAACAGAAACCAGACAAATCGAGATCCTTGGACCTCCGGCAGTGAATGCGGGTAGCGATATCTCATTTTGCTCTGGAGGTTCAGGTCCAATTGGTTCTGCTCCACTTCCTGGAGTTACTTACAACTGGAGCCCGATAAATGGAGTTGCCGATGCTACTGCTAGTCTTACAACAGTGAGTTTGGTCAACCCTACGCACGACATTCAGGTGATAGATTACGTGCTTAGAGCAACTGAGCAAGGCTGTAAGAATTACGACACAGTTGAAGTAACCGTTTTTCCAACGCCAACTGCAGAATTCGCTATTCCAGATGGAATGTGTTTCACCGTTAATTCCTTCGATCTTTTAGCAGAAGGATTTTTCGGGCCTAACGCCAGTTACGATTGGGATTTTGGACCGGTCGGATTTCCATCTGGCTCAACACTTTTACAGCCGCAAGGTGTCATTTTCAATGCGCCAGGACCTCAGTCCGTTACGCTTACTGTTACCGATAATGGATGTGTGAGCCAGCCGTTTGTTGGAATTATAGATGTGTATGAGATGCCTGTGGCCGATTTCACCTTTGATCTGGAAGATGGTTGCGAGCCCTTGACGGTCAATTTTGAAGATGCTTCTTATAACGGAGGCAGCACTCTTTACTACAATTGGAATCTGGGTAATGGAAGTTCTTCAACCCAAGCTGATCCATCTGCAACCTACGAGCAAGGTGTTTACACCATTTCGTTGAATGTGGTAACGGCTCAAGGATGTGCTCATTCGGTCACTCGTTCAGATGCCGTTGAGGCTTATTGGAAACCGAACGCACTTTTCAGTCTAAGCAGAAGGGTACTGTCTATTTTGGATCCCGATGTTGTGGTTACTAACCTGGCCGATAGCATTGTTTCAAGCGAATTCACCTTCCATCCTTTCGGAGAGGTGGTTAATGCATTTCAAACGGAATATGAGTACCCAGATACGGGGGTTTACACTATTTCGCAGATAGTTACCACTGCAAATGGTTGTACAGATACCATTTCAGGAAACTTGGAAGTTAAACCGTACTACACGTTCTATATCCCAAATGCGTTTACGCCAGATGCGGATGGTATTAATGAGATATGGGTGCCGCAAGGACAAAGCCTGAAGAGTTTCAACATGACCATCTATAACCGCTGGGATCAGGAACTTTTTTATTCTGCCAGTTTAGACGATGGCTGGGATGGGTCCTTTATGGGAAAACAGGTTCAGCAAGGAACCTACATCTACAGTATTGAAGTGGTGGATATTCTAGGCGAACCACACATTTATCGCGGTACGTTCTCCCTTCTTCGCTAGAAGATGTAGAACACTTCTTTCAATTTATCCAAGTAACTGCACCATGTCCAGTTAGGGCCATCCCAAAGGCCGTGGTAAATATCCGACATGCGAATATTGACATAGATCGCTAGTACGGCCAATACAACAAAAGCGTATCGGGCCAGAAAATCCCTATTGATGAATGTATTTGTTCCAACCGCAAATGGAACAGCCAGAATCGGTAGGAAGTCTACATAGCATCGGTGTCCGTAAGCACCTCCGAACCACCACGCCCACCAGCTGGCAAAAACGTACGTTGCAAGCAAGATTAGAACCGTTGGCATTTGCCACCCTGAGATGCGTTTCCGTATCATGACCAACAGCCCGAAAAGCGCAGTTAGCATAATGGGCGAGTAGATGAGCCAACCGTTCTGCACACTCAGTAGTACTTCCAAAATTTTGGGTCTGTTCCAGTAAACGAATCCCTCGTCTCCGTATGAGTAGAAAAGGTATTTGCCCGTTACCATTTTCCAGTACAGAAGTTGAGGAGTGAAAAGCACAACCGCAGCGAACACAAAGGCAATGATCCATCTTCCGTCTTTCAAGAACTTCAGTATTCTACTTGGAATGTCAGAAAAAGAAGCACCCCACATTAAAGGAATGATTCCGGCTATTGCATTGGTTGGCCGAATAAGGATGATCAGTGCTAAAGGAACTGCGGTAAGTAGATTCCAAATAGCACCACTAGAATTGGATTTTCTGTGCGATGCGTATGTAAGTAAGGAGATCAGAAAGAATGAGTAGACGTGCGACATTCCTGCTTCGCGGAACGTGTAATAGAAAAGATTGGTACCGAGAAGAATGGCAATTGGCACAATCCATTGGATCGATCTAGAGAATTTCAACTCGCTCAACAACTTGGAAATCAACCAAAGACCCACCAACATATAACTGATAGCGGCAATGATCACCGCCCAGATGTAAGGCAGCGAGCGGCCGTCTCTCGGATATCCGAAAATGGGAGACATGGCATGAGCAACTAGAAAGAAAGGACTTTCCATGAGCGCTACGCCATACGTATATTTGGTGAAGATCATTGGGCCGTTAGGAGTTTGAACCTCGTTGCAACCATTGCCGCAAGGCACGTTCTCAAAACCCCCATGAATGAACACAGCTGGCAAATAGATGTAATAACCTTCTTGATCGGACCAGATAACTCCCTTTATGTTCTGCCCAGAATGGAAATAACCCGTAATGAGTAAGCAGGAGATAAATGCCACAAGCCACTGAAGTCTCGTTCTCAGCATATTACTTCAGTGGAACATTATTGATGAAAACAACACCGTCTGCTTGGGAATGAACAACCGTTTCATCGGCCTTACGTAATTGTACTCTGCTGATTATTCCACTACGTGCGTGTATGGTGAATGTGTGTCGTTTGCCTGATTCGGTAGCAAGGTTTTCTGAGCATAATAACCAGCCATCTCGCAGATTGGGACTTGAACCGATTCCGCCACCGGTTTTCCACTCGCGGTCAATGCTGTAAACCCGGTTTGGTAGAAGTTCTTTGTCCGGGTCCACTTTTACCCAATAGCTTAGCACGTAATTGGTTGAGGTGTCGAAAACCGAATCAAGGAGGTGGTCAAGTGGTTTTGCTTCAAATGTCGGTGCACCCCACAAGCTTTCATCATTTGATTTGAGTGAACTAGGATACAGATAATGGTCATTGTTTTGCGTAATGAGCGAATCGGCTGAAGCTCGGATCTGCTCATACATCGATTTGATATCGGCTACAGAAATGGCGTGTAAACTGTACTGTTCGTTTTTAAAAATGAGTGTTGAATGGTCTATTAATCGTTGTTCTTCCAGATTGAGCGGTTCGTCAGACTGTAGGAGAAGCAATTTCTTTTCCTGATCCAGTTCATCCAAAATAGGTCGCGGAAAAAGCGAATCGGCAACAAGTTGAGCTGTCTTTTCGGTTACACCAAGCGATGTGCGCGACATGGCGCCACCGATCATTGGAAGTCCTGAAGAGAACGAACCTTTCATGGCGTAAAGCAAACTCTTGTGGCCAATTTCCAAACCGATCTTTTCCGACCCGATCAACGCCATTGGCAGAGGAAGAATAGCTTGGTACTCTTGGATATTGACTCCGGCAGCTTGCCATTGCGAAACATAATTGTCTGAAAACATTTCGCGCGCAGAGCGACCGGCCATTTGCGATTTGTTGTACTTGATATTGACAATGGCGTCCAACATCCAGAGAAAGGCACACAGCGCAACAATAACCGAAATGTGGTAAGTGTATCGACCTTGGCGAACGCCCCTGAAATGCCGCCACAGAGCATATAGATGATACGCGGTCCAGACCGAGAAAACATAATAGAATATCCAAGCAACTCTGCCCAGCGATCGGAATTGCTTTAGCGGAGCAACGAAATCGGAAAGCCAGTATAATCCAAGGTTGTGAAAAACGCCCATGGAAAACAGAAGGGCGATCACCCCAGGAATAAAAGCCATTTTCAAAGCTGGTGGCAGTACAGGATGCGTTAGGATTTTCCAGCGTCTTTTCAATGCTCTTTTTCCAAAAGCGAGTACCGAAACGAAGGCTGTGAACGAAGCCACCATTCCTACATAGGCGTTGCCCTCCCAACTGGTTGGAATGAAAATGCGGAAGAAATAATTGTGGAACAGATTTCTGAATGGATCGGCCACTGGCACAAATACGCTTTGAAAACTGGCCATCAGGCTGAAAATGCCCGCAGGCGAAGTTGGCCTATCGGTATAAACATCGGCTATTTTCTGATAGATCATGAACAAAACCAGCGGGACAATCACTGCAAAGACCTTTGGAAAAAACTGATCTATTGCCTTCCAATTGAACTTGTTTATGAGCAATTCCAAACCAATTACTGCACCTAGAAAAATGACGAAAAGGAAGAGATAGTAAGGATGAAGAAATCCGAACAGTAAAACAACGATGGAAGTGATGAATGCCACCAACCATGGCCATTTGGCACGCGAAAAGCTCGCAATGAACAACCAGGTCATCGGAATGAAAAACGCATATCCCAACGCATAATGACCTATGAAACGTGCTACTTGCGGACTCAGAAATGCGATGGTAAGTGCGAACGGAACAGCAAACCAAGGGTTTACGTAATTCCACACCAGTAGTCGATGTAAGCACCAAGCTGTAATAGCGAGACTGCCGATCATCAGCAAATTCATTATGCCTATGATCTGTGTACCGTTGTTTACATCGGGCTCAATAAACCACGAAAGGATCTTTGTAAGCAATGGCTGTCCATCTGCAAAAATGATGTTGTCGCCATACGGATAAAGCATGCCTTTGAACCACATGCCATCTCCATGAATTACCTGATATGCAACGGAGAAGTAATTTTTCAGTCCATCTCCTTCGGCACCGAATAGAAATTCATTCGGCAGTAGAATCATCTCACCAAAAAAACGGAAGCACACCGCAACAGCAAGTAGCAGCACTACAAGCGAAGAAAGAAAAACGTGTTTGTTGCTTTGGAACACTATCTCGAAATAAGGAGCGAAATGAAATTATGTAATTCTTTCAGCAAGATCATCGGACTTGGCGATGGAAGAATAATGTCTGGTTTCAATTGAACGTCCAAGGCCTTTAATCTGAGCTTGGCTTTCGATGCTTTCTGAATGAATTCAAGGTCGAACAGGTACCGATTCACGGTGGTTTTCAGGAATACTTCGCGGCCTGCGGTATTGAAACCTTTCAACCCACCTTGCGTGTCTTTTATTTTCAGTCCAAATAGCAAACCGTTCAGCCAACGCAACGATTTCGATAATATTCTACGGAATGCAGAAAGAGAGTTGTAGTAAGAATCTCCGCGGCTTGCCACAACCAAATCTGCCGTACCATCTGCAAGCAATCTGTAAAATTCAATGATCGATTCTTCTACGTACGGAATGTCGATATCGGTGTAGATCTGTAACTCGGCATCGCTACTTTTTACGCCAGCACGCACCGCAAATCCTTTGCCTTTATTCTGCGGATATTCTATGAGTTTCATCTCAGAACATTTGCTGATGAGGTTTTCAATGGTCGTTTCGGTCACGCCATTGGTTGAACCGTCATTTACAACGATCACGCTATTCAGAACGCCTTCTGGCAATTGCGTTTTGATCCGATTGATAGCGTCTCCAAGAATGATTTCCCAACCCGGTCGTGGGTTGAAACATGGAACTACAATATCAAGGCTTTTAGGCGCGTTCATCGGCTTGGCGAAAATAGGCAATCGCGGTTGTAGCTGGGTTATACTGCAAACGTCTGCCAAACTGACAGATTCGTATATATTTAAGTACCTTTGCGCTCCAATTTTTACAGATGCAGAATCAAGATATTTCCGTTAAAGAGATAGACGAAACCAGACAGGGCGAGGCGTTGGAAATGGTCGCTAAGGGCGGTTCGGGCAAGAAACTTTACATCGAATCGTACGGTTGCGCCATGAATTTTTCAGATAGTGAGATTGTTGCCTCAGTGCTTATTGACGAAGGTTTCGAGACCACTAAAGTGATGGAAGAGGCCGATGTCATTTTCGTGAATACCTGTGCCATTAGAGATAACGCAGAACAGCGCGTTCGTGGCCGATTGGATCAATTCCGCAAGGTAAAAAAGAGTAAGCCAGACATGGTGATAGGTGTTATGGGCTGTATGGCAGAACGCCTCAAATCCAAATTGCTGGAAGAAGAAAAACTGGTTGATATTGTTGTTGGCCCAGACAGCTACCGCGATCTGCCGAATCTGGTTCGCGTGGCAGAATCGGGTCAGAAAGCGGTGAACGTATTGCTTTCGCGAGAAGAGACCTATGCCGATATAAATCCTGTTCGATTAGGCGGAAATGGCGTTAGCGCATTCGTTTCCATTACACGTGGTTGCGATAATATGTGCAGCTTCTGTGTAGTTCCTTTTACAAGAGGACGAGAGCGTAGCCGCGATCCAGAATCGATTGTTGCCGAATGCACCCAATTACTTGCAAATGGTTACAAAGAAGTTACGCTTCTTGGACAGAATGTAGACAGTTACCTCTGGGGTGGAGGTGGTCTCAAAAAAGACATCATTGCCCGTGGAGATCTTACAGGAACGGTAAGTTTTGCCGAGTTGCTGATCATGGTTGCCAAGATCAGTCCGGAATTACGTGTGCGCTTCTCAACGTCTCACCCAAAGGATATGCACGATGATGTGCTTTACGCCATGGCCGAATACCACAACATTTGCAGTTACATCCATCTGCCGGTTCAGTCTGGTAGCACGCGGTTGTTGGAATTGATGAACAGAGGATATAGTCGCGAATGGTATTTCGAGCGTATGGCCAAGATCAAAGAGATCGTACCTAATTGTGGCCTTTCAACCGACATCATCACTGGTTTCTGTACTGAAACGGAAGAAGATCATCAAGACACCTTAAGTCTGATGCAAGAAGTTGGGTTCGATTTCGCCTACATGTTCAAATACTCCGAGCGACCAGGAACAGCTGCTGCGAAGAAGATGGAAGACGATATTCCAGAAGAGATTAAGCAGAGGCGACTTGCTGAAGTGATCGAGATACAAGCGAAAAACTCGCACGAAAGCAATAAGAAAGATCTTGGAAAAACATTCGAAGTGTTGGTTGAAGGAACTTCCAAGAAATCGGAAGAAATGCTGCAAGGAAGAAATCCGCAGAACAAAGTGATCGTGTTTCCGAAAGAAAATTTCAAAAAGGGCGATTACGTAAATGTTCTTGTTACCGACTGTACATCGGCAACACTTTTAGGAACAGCTGTTAAATGAGGATAAGAGGATGACGGTAGATCAGATAAAACAACGGTTCGGGATCATTGGCCATTCGCCATTGCTGAACCACGCCATTAACACGGCCATGCAAGTGGCGCCAACCGATATTTCGGTGCTGGTAACGGGCGAAAGTGGAACTGGAAAGGAAGCTTTACCGCAGATCATTCATCAAATGAGTTCGCGGAAGCACGGACAATACATTGCAGTGAACTGCGGTGCAATTCCAGAAGGAACCATCGATTCAGAATTATTCGGTCACGAAAAAGGGTCATTTACCGGAGCACACGAAGCCCGAAAAGGTTACTTCGAAGTGGCAGATGGCGGAACAATATTCTTAGATGAAGTTGCCGAATTACCCATGTCAACGCAAGTACGTTTGCTTCGTGTTCTCGAAACGGGCGAATTCATCAAAGTAGGATCGTCCAAGCCATTGAAAACCAATGTGAGAACGGTTGCTGCCACAAACGTCAATATTCCTGAAGCCATTAGTAAAGGCAAATTCAGAGAAGACCTTTATTACCGTTTGAATACGGTGCCGATTATCATTCCACCATTGCGCGAAAGGCAGGAAGACGTTCCGTTGTTGTTCAGAAAGTTTGCAGGCGATTTTGCTGAGAAGTATCGTATGCCAACACTTCGATTAACAGAAGACGCCCGTGTTCTTCTCATGAACTACCGATGGCCAGGAAACATCCGTCAGCTTCGAAACATTACAGAGCAGATATCCATCATTGAGCAAGAGCGCGAGATTGATGCGGAAACACTCAAAAAGTATCTTCCGGATCAAGGGAAAGCGAATCTTCCTGCTGTTCGAGCTTCTAATGCTCCATCAGGAAGCGGTGAAGCGCAGACCGATTTCTCTGAACGAGAGTTGATGTATAAAGTGCTTTTTGACATGAAGCGCGACATCAACGACCTTAAAAAATTGGTTCTCGATGTGGTTTCCGGTCAGAATGACGAGGATATTACGGAGCATCACGCTTCTACCATTCGCAGGTTACACCAAGATGTGGATCCAGTTGGTGCTTCAGACTTTGGCTCGAGTGTTCACGAAGTTCAGATACACAGACCCGGACAACAGCCTTTTGAGGAGCACGAGGAAGTAGAGGAGTCGCTTTCTCTCGAAGATCGCGAAATAGAACTCATCAAAAAGGCTTTGGAGAAACACCGCGGAAAGCGAAAAGCAGCGTCTAACGAATTGGGAATTTCTGAGCGAACACTTTATAGAAAGATAAAGGAGTACAACCTTGATTGAAAAAGGGATATTCGAAAAAGGAAAAATGAATAATGTTGAATTCAGCGAAGGTTTGCGTCATCATCTCGGGATGGTACGTTTTATCTTTTTCTCCTTTCTCCTTTTTTCAACTTTAAGTGGATGCGGAGTCTACTCATTCACGGGTGCCAGTATATCACCAGAGGTCAAATCGGTTAGTATTGATTTCTTTCCCTCATACGCAGCGTTGGCGCCTACCAACATGCCACAGTCGTTCACTGAATCGTTGCGAGAGCTATTTATCAGCAGAACCAACCTTGATCTACTGACCAAGAACGGTGATATTCGTTTCGAAGGATACATTTCCGACTATCAGACTCGGCCAGTAGCTATTCAGGGTAACGAAACCGCTGCAAAGAACCGACTCACAGTTACGGTAAATGTTACGTACACCAATACCAAGGAAGAGGATAAGAGTTTCGAAAAATCGTTCAGTCGATTTGCCGACTTCGATGCCACTCAGAACCTTACCGATGTGGAGCAGGCGCTTATCGCAGAGATCAACGAGCAGTTGATCCTCGATATTTTCAACGAAGCTGTAGTTAACTGGTAAATGACACAGGATCAGTTCTATACGTGGCTGAAAGATCCATCCACAATGGATTCGGCATCCATTGCACAGATTCGTGAAGTGCTGAAGCGCTACCCATATTTTCAGTCTGCGCAGGCCATGCTTGCTAAAAATCTGAAACAGGAGAATCACATTGATCAACTTGACCAGCTACAGTTGGCAGCTGTTCATGCTCCAGACCGAAAGGTTTTCCACGATTACCTTTTCGATAAAACGAAACGTACGGTTTTGGCCGAAGAAGAGCCATTGCAAGTAGAAGATGAAGTTCCGATCATTGAATTGCCAGAAACCATTGTTGATTCACCCCCCGAACAAGAAAAGATAACGCATCTTTTTCCTGACGAGCTGATTCCTGAACCAATTATTTACCAATTGGAAACGGCAGACCTTCCAGAACTTCCACCAAAAGAACCAGAAGTTCAAGAGCCGGAAGAACTGAGTTTTAGCCAGTGGTTAGACTTTACAGAATCACAAAAGGTTAACACGGATAAGCGTTCCATAACCGCAACAGAATCAGCCGATACGCAGGCCAATCGTACAGGAATTGAGCTCATTGACCACTTTTTGACCCAACAGACCAACGCGCCTAAAAAGCGGGCAGAGTTCTTCAATCCACAGAAAGTTGCAGCCCGCGGCAATCAGGATGATTTTACCGTGGTGTCCGAAACTTTGGCCAAGATCTACGTTCAGCAAGAGAAATACGAATTGGCACGACAGGCATACGAAGCGTTATCCTTGAAATATCCAGAGAAAAGCGTTTACTTTGCCGCCCGTTTAAAAGAAATAGACGATTTACTGAATTCAGCTAATTAAGATGTACACACTTATCATCATATTGATCATCATCGTTTGCATACTGCTAGTAGGAGTTGTGATGGTGCAGAACAGCAAAGGAGGCGGTTTGGCTTCCGATTTTTCATCTTCAAACCAGATCATTGGGGTACAAAGAACCGGTGATTTCCTAGAAAAGGCAACTTGGTATCTAACCATCGCATTGATGGTTCTTACCTTAGGTTCTAACTTCTTTATCGATAGAGGAGAAGTGGTTCAGGAAGAATCTGCCATTCAAGAGCAGATCGATAATGCGGCATTGCCTGCAACAGACGATCTGGGCGAGCCTGCTGCAGAGTAAACAGTAGCGATACAGACTTTAAAATGTCAGGATGTCACTTCATCCTGACATTTTTTTTGTCCTTATGCCATCATTTCAGCCCTATTGTCCGCCTTTTGGCAATGGCACAGAATATGACTGTTGCGCAACATCAAACCTTAAATTTTAATCATTAATTATAATTCAAAATGGGAGCTATTAAAATCAAACCATTGGCTGATAGAGTAGTAGTTGAAGCTGCTAAGGCCGAAGAAAAAACAGCTTCAGGAATTTACATTCCAGACACGGCAAAGGAAAAGCCACAGAAAGGGAAAGTGGTTGCTGTAGGAGCTGGTAAAAAAGACGAACCGATGACCGTGAAAGTGGGCGATACCGTCCTGTACGGAAAGTACTCGGGAACAGAGATCAACGTTGACGGAACCGATGTGCTCATTATGCGTGAGTCTGACATTTTCGCAATTGTTTAATCCATCAAACTTTAAAATCTAAAACAAAATGGCAAAGCAAATTGAGTTCGATCTGGACGCAAGAGACAGATTGAAAAAAGGGGTTGACGCCCTTGCTAACGCAGTAAAAGTGACCTTAGGACCAAAAGGTCGTAATGTGATCATTGACAAGAAATTCGGTGCTCCACAGGTTACCAAAGATGGTGTTACTGTGGCAAAAGAAATCGAGTTGAAAGACGCGATTGAGAATATGGGCGCTCAGATGGTTAAGGAAGTTGCTTCCAAGACCAACGATGTTGCTGGTGATGGTACAACTACCGCTACCGTTCTTGCGCAAGCAATCGTAACAACAGGTTTGAAAAACGTTGCAGCGGGTGCAAACCCAATGGACCTGAAAAGAGGTATCGACAAAGCTGTTGAGGCTGTTGTTGCTGAACTTCATAAGATCTCTAAATCAGTTGGAGACGATTCAGCTAAAATTGAGCAAGTAGCTTCAATTTCTGCGAATAGCGATGCAACCATCGGAAAGCTGATTGCTGAAGCAATGGCAAAAGTCGGTAAGGAAGGCGTGATCACTGTTGAAGAAGCAAAAGGAACCGAAACTACTGTTGAGGTTGTTGAAGGAATGCAATTCGATAGAGGATATCAATCTCCTTATTTCGTTACAGATGCTGAGAAGATGGAAGCGGTTCTTGAGAATCCTTACATCCTTATCCACGATAAGAAGATCAGCAACATGAAGGATATGCTTCCTGTGTTGGAGAAAGCTGCACAAAGCGGACGTCCTTTGTTGATCATTTGCGAAGAAGTAGAAGGAGAAGCACTGGCAACATTGGTTGTAAACAAGATCAGAGGATCTCTGAAAGTTGCTGCTGTTAAGGCTCCAGGATTTGGAGATAGAAGAAAAGCCATGTTGGAAGACCTTGCTATTCTTACTGGTGGAACCGTAATCAGTGAAGAGAAAGGTCTGAAGTTGGAAGATGCTACTCTTGCTGATCTTGGTACTGCGGAGAAAATTACGATAGACAAAGACAACACGACTATTGTGAATGGTGGTGGAGAAGCTGCGGCTATCAAAGCTCGTGTAGGACAGATCAAAGCTCAGATCGAGTCTACCACTTCTGATTACGACCGTGAGAAATTGCAAGAGCGTTTGGCCAAATTGGCTGGAGGTGTAGCTGTACTTTACGTTGGTGCTGCAACCGAGGTTGAAATGAAAGAGAAGAAAGACCGTGTGGATGATGCGCTTCATGCAACGCGTGCTGCGGTTGAAGAAGGAATCGTTCCTGGAGGTGGTGTTGCTTACCTAAGAACCATCGCTGCAATTGGCAAGATCAAGCCAGTTAATGCCGATGAGAAGACAGGTATCGACATCGTTCTTCGTTCTATTGAAGAGCCGCTTCGTCAAATTGTTGCAAACGCAGGTTTGGAAGGAAGCATCGTGGTTCAGAAAGTGAAAGAAGGAAAAGACGATTTCGGGTACAATGCACGTACAGATGAGTACGGAAGCATGTACAAATTCGGAATTATCGACCCAACTAAAGTAAGCCGTGTGGCCCTTGAGAACGCTGCTTCCATTGCAGGGATGTTGCTAACAACCGAGTGTGTGTTGGCAGACGAGCCTGAAGAAGGTGGTGGTATGCCAGGAATGCCTCCAGGAGGAATGGGCGGCATGGGTGGCATGATGTAATCCGTAAGCCGAAAATTTGAGAAGCCTCTTCGCGTTTTGCGAGGGGGCTTTTTTATTTTCTGTGGTTAGAATAACATCTGAAATCATGATTTATCCAGTATTAATTTAGCCAAATATTTTCTAGGTAGGATGATTAGACGGATTGGAGTGATTATGCTGGTTATCGCAGTGGCGATTACTTCGTTTTACGTTGGGTATTCAGGAATCCTATTCAACAAGGAGAAGATTGAATCTCGGCCTATCTCTGCTCAAACTCAAGAGACACGTGTTCTAGGAAAG